>JBARRO010000258.1:0-56504 GCA_049644265.1 Bacteroidota bacterium | reverse complement strand
GAAGATGTTTTAGAATTATAGTCTGACAGCGGTCATGGTTTACAATTGTCGATTGTCGATTGTAGATGCAGATTAAAGAACGAGGATCAGGCCGACTGCAAAAAGACAAGCGAACAGCAACGGCGTCAGGACTTTCCACGATGTATACATAAGCTGGTCGACCCGAAGCCGTGGAAGCGTCCATCGGATCCAGATTTGCACAAACACAAAGACCATTGCTTTCGAAACAAACCAAAAGATTCCCCACACTGGTCCTGACAAAAAGCTCCCGAACGGGCTTGACCATCCTCCGAGGAAGAGCGCAACAGCAACCGCGGAGACAACGAACATGTTTGCATACTCCGCGAGATAGAACATCGCGAATCGCATGCCGCTGTACTCGGTATTAAAGCCCTGGACAAGCTCGGATTCGGCTTCAGGAAGGTCGAACGGTGTCCGGTTTACCTCGGCGACGGAGGCCGTGAAGAGAATCAGGAACGTTACAAGCGTAAACGGAATCAGCAGCAGCTTCTGAGTCAGGGGAAGCGGTCCCCCAAAGAGCACCCAGTTTTGAATACCCCCTTCCTGGAATTTCGTCACTTCCTGAAGATTCAACGAGCCGGTGATCATCACAACGATGACAATGGCGATGGCTGTGGGAATCTCATAACTCACCATTTGAGCCGCAGAACGCATGCCGCCCAGGATCGACCACTTGTTGTTCGAGGCCCATCCCCCCATCAGGATCCCGGTGACGACGAGGGAGCCGGAGGCGACGACGAAGAACGCGCCAAGATTAATGTTGCTGCCGATGTAGATGCTGCTAAAGGGAAGGACCGCATAGGCGCCATACGTGCCTACGAAGACGATATAGGGCGAGAGGATGAAAAAGAACTTGTCGGCGACAGTCGGGATCGTGTCTTCCTTCTGGAGAAGCTTGAGGATATCGGCAAACGGCTGAAGAACTCCGTGCCAGCCCGTCCGCATGTACGCCACCCGGTCCTGCATGTGCGCGGCGACCTTCATCTCCATGTACAGCGTCACCAGCGCATAGAGGAGGATGAAAATCAGCGGAATGGCGCTCAGCAGAAGCGCCAGGACGATTTCATTCGAAAGGATTGACAGGATCGTTTCCATCAGGATTAACGGTCGACTTCACCAAGGACGATATCGATGCTGCCCGCGATCAGGACGAGGTCTGCGATCATCGCACCGCGGGAAATTTCAGGAATGACGCTGAGGTTGACAAACGCCGGCGACCGCGCCTTGATGCGATACGGAGTGGCCGAGCCGTCGCTGACGATATAGAATCCAAGCTCGCCGCGGGGCGATTCGGTTCGAACGTACACTTCCGCGCCGGCATCCGGACGAATTCGTTTCGGGATCGCAGCCTGAACATTACCTTCAGGAATCGATTTCAGCGCCTGCTCAACGATTTTGACGCTCTCTTCCATTTCCCGCATGCGAACGATGTGCCGGTCCCAACAATCGCCAACGGCACCCACTTCCCCTTTTCCCACCTGAACTTGCCAGTCAAATTTATGGTAGATGGAATACGGATCGTCGCGACGAAGATCCCAATTCACGCCCGAGCCGCGCAGCATCGGTCCGCTGCAAGCATAATTGACAGCAACATCTTTCGGAAGAATACCGACTTTTGCAGTACGCTTGACGAAAATATCATTGTACGTCAGAAGGTCGTTGAACGCTTTGATCCGGGGTTTGAAGTACTCGCAAAACTCTTTCGCCTTGTCGACGAACTTTGGCGGGAGGTCGTGCGACACACCGCCCACCCAGATATAGTTATAGAGGAGTCTGGCTCCGCACGTCATTTCGAACAAATCGAGGATGAGTTCACGATCGGCAAAGCAATAGAGGAATGGTGTAAACGCTCCCGCGTCGATGCCGTACGTCCCGATGGCGATCAGGTGACTCGCGATGCGCTGCAACTCGGCCATGATGACGCGAATGTACTCCACACGCTCCGGCACTTCGATCTTCAGCAACCGCTCGACTGCGAGCGCATACCCGAGGTCGTTGTTCATCGAAGCAACGTAGTCCATGCGGTCCACGTAGGGAATCACCTGCTGGTAATTCGTCATGTACTCCGCGTGCTTCTCAAAACAGCGATGGAGGTAGCCGATATGAGGGATCACGTCGACGACGATCTCCCCGTCGACGACGATCTCGAGCCGCAGCACGCCGTGGGTCGACGGATGCTGGGGACCCATGTTGATGATCATCTCATCTGTTCGGAGAGTCTTCCCCGTGGAAGTTCTCAGATGGCCGGGTTCGGAAACGTAGTTGGTGGGGAGCGTCTTGGATTCAGTCATGCTGGATGGCTAATACGGGACTTTCATGCCGTTGTAGAATTCCGGGACTTTGTAGTCCTTGCGAAGCGGATGTCCTTCCCAGTCGTCCGGCAGGAGAATGCGGCGCAGGTCGGGGTGTCCGTCAAACACGATGCCGTAGAGGTCGAAGGCCTCGCGTTCGTGCCAGTTGGCGGTTCCCCAGACTTCGCTGACCGATTGAACGTGCGGTTGCTCCTTGGTGCAGGTTGCTTTGATGACAATCTTGTGCTTGTTCTTCATCGAAGCAAGATGGTACACGACACCGAGCCGTCCGTCGTTGTAGTCGATTCCGCTCAGGCAGCTCAGGTAGTCGAACTGAAACGCCTGCTCATTACGGAGAAACATGCAGACTTCCTTCGTTTTCAGTTCCTGAACCCGAATCCAGGGCTGCTGCGCATCGAGCTTCGCCTCGACGATTGCATCTCCGAATTTTGCCTTCAGGTTATCGTGGATTTCTTGTGGAGTCATGAGAAAGGAAGCGTTTCGGGTTGCGAGTTTAGAGTTTAGAGTTCAAAGTTGAGAGCGGCCATGCTGATTTTTTCACGAGGCTTTCTTTCCGGACTTTTTCCTGGAGCTTCATAATCCCCTCGAGGAGCGCTTCAGGACGCGGGGGACAACCTGGGACATACACGTCGACCGGGATCACACGGTCAACGCCCTTCAGGACGTGGTAGCCGTGTTCCCAGTAGGGTCCGCCGCAGTTCGAGCAGCTTCCCATGGAGATGACATAGCGCGGCTCGGACATCTGGTCGTAGAGTCGTTTGATGCGCGAAGCCATTTTGATGGTAACGGTGCCAGCAACAATCATTACGTCTGTCTGACGGGGGGTCGCGCGGGGGATCACGCCGAACCGCATGATGTCGAAATTTGATGCCGATGCGGCCATCATTTCAATGGCACAGCAGGCAAGTCCGAACTGCATCTGCCACAGGGAGGACAACCTTGCCCAGTTCAGGAGGTTGTCGAGCGACGTGATGACGATGTTTCCGTTTTCAAATTTTTGGTCAAGAAGTCCCATGCGCTGTGCAGTCAGTCGGCCTCAGGAGGCGACCGAAGCCTCCTCGTGGTGATAGATTTTCTGGTCGTCGAGGGCTTTCTGCATGGTTGGAACCTCGGGACGCGGCTTATCCCATTCCAAATCCCCCTTCACCCACACATACGCGAACCCGACCAGCAGGATGGCGAGAAACACCGCCATCTCAAGAAAAGCAAAAAGCCCAAGTTGTCGAAACACAAGGGCCCAGGGAAACAGAACGACGACCTCGACATCAAAAATGAGAAAGATCAGTGCGATAACATAGAAGCGGACGTTGAGGCGAATCCACGCATTGCCGATCGGCTCTTCGCCGCATTCATAGGTCGCAAGTTTTTCGGGATAGGGCCTTCGTGGCCGCAGAGCCCATGCTGCGATGAGTCCGCCGGCGACAAAGAGTCCGCCGAGCAGTAAGAAGATGAGGACCTTGCCAAATTCAGTGAGCATGAGTCAAGAGGGAAGAGGGCTCGGCAACTTCAGGGATTTAACCTCAGCCGTCATGTTGAACTCCGACGGCGATCAATGAAACTGCCGAAAAAACGTGGTCAAAATATAAAGAGGAATTGTACGATTGTCAAGAAAACAGGTTGAGGATTTCCCGAGAATGGGAGTACCTCAACGGTTGGAATTCATGCCCCTTCACGTTGTTCAGTCTTACGCATTGGAGCGGGCGGAAGGTTGAGAACATCTTCCGCAAAATGGTCGATGATGAACCCCACGATATCCTTGACTGAAATGACTGCGAGAGGTTTGCCGTTCTCATCAAGAATAGGAACATGGCGATAGCCCCCCACATGCATCGCGTTGAGCACAAACGCAACACTGTCGTCGGGCTCAAATCCCTCCACCTTGGGCGTCATAATTTCGCCGAGCTTCTTCTGTTCCATCCCCTTTTTTCCCGCGACTTTCAGGAGCACATCCCTCTCGGTGAAAATTCCAATCATTCTGTCGTTTTTTGTCACGAGGACGCAGCCGATTTTCTTCTCCTGCATCAACTCGATCGCTTTTGCCACAGAGTCCTCCGGTGACAGCGTGAGCGGCTTCTTGACCCGGAGGTTTCGAATCGGTTCTTTAAATGTCGAAGCATCGAGCACCTTCGGACGCGCGCCGTCTTCATACATCATGTTCATTTCTTCATCGAGCTCTTCGTTCATCGCCGGCTCCTTCATCAATCAAGAGAGGTGGTGCACTTCTTTGTCGAACTTGTGCTGGAGAATAATAGACAACGTGCCTTGAAATAGCAAGCGGGAGGCTTTCGACAAAGGCCATGCCTGCGGACCAATTCCCGCCTCATCCCGTCGAAACTTCCCCGAATGCCGTGAACTTGTCTCCGGTGTCATTCACGAGCGTGGATCGCGGAAAACCTGCCAACTTCAGCACAACATACACGTCTCCGACAGCGCCGGAGGCGTTGGCTACCAGGGCAACATTCAACGGCAGGAGAAACTCGATGGGAATAAACGGTTGAAGAATGAACCCAACACACGACAGGACAACGAGGGGGGCGAGGCCGATGACCATGTACTGATTCCTCGGAATGAAGAACCTGGGAGCGCCGGCAAATGCATAAAGCAACTTGAGGCCAAACACGGGTTTCTCTTTCGTGTAAATCCAGAAGAACACGCCGTGCACGAGCTCGTGAAGGACCACGAAGAACACGACCAGGAATATGAGAAAAAGCGGTTGAGACAGATCCCACGTTTCAAGAGTTTTCATCAGTCTCAGGTTGGCGAACTCAGGCCTGAAGACCTTCGCGGTTGCCTGAAACACCCAGAAGAATCCCACGAAAAGCGGTATCGCCGCAAGATTCAGCGCCACAGCGGTCTTCCAGCTGCGTGCAAGGTCCAGCGCCCAGACCTCTGCGTACTGTTGCGGCAAACGGTCGGTTGCCTTCTCATCCATAGTCATTACATGAATTTGGCGCTACGGCGTGGCGTGGGGGCTCCACGTCGTTTCTGCGGCGGCGTCGCGTTTGTTGGCATACCGCGCCGTAACAAAGAGGAGATCGGATAACCGGTTGAGGTAGATGGTGGGAAGTTTCCCGATGTGTTCCTTCTTCGAAAGCTTCACAACGAACCGCTCCACCCTTCTGCAGACGGTCCGCGCGATGTGCAATTGTGAACCGACGGCAGTGCCCCCCGGAAGGATGAACGCGGTCAAGGGTTTCAGTCCGGCTTCGAAGGTGTCGATGTTCCGCTCAAGAGCGTCAATATGCGCCTGACCGATCCGTTGAACGTTGCCGGATTTTTTCGTGAGTGGCGTTGCGAGGTCTGCGCCGAGAATGAACAGGTCGTTCTGAATTCTTTCGAGGAGGGCGTCGATTTGCTGCGAAGGTTTGAGAGACCGGATGGCTCCGAGGTGTGAATTGAGCTCATCGACCGATCCGTACGCCTCGAGACGAAGCGAGTCTTTTGAAATCCGTTTACCGCCAAAAAGTGATGTCTGTCCACCGTCGCCCGTCCTGGTATAAATCTTCATACAGCATCAGACAGAGGTATTGTTGACACCGGGCGCAACTCCTTCCAACTCATCCAACCGTTTCCTGATCAAAGCAAGCTCAACCTGAAGAGTTTCCTGAATGACCTGCAGCTCTGCTGCGCGCATCTCGTCTGTTTTTGCGTGAAGCTGCTGCAGCATCAGCTCCGACTTCAGGTTGACTTGGTAGTCCAGCTCTGCCCGGAGTCGATCGATTCTTGATGCTCTGTTCTGACTCATCATAATGACGGGAGCCTGGATTGCCGCAATTGTTGATAACACGAGATTCAGAAAGATAAACGGAAAGGGATCGAACGGCTGAAAGAATATTTGCATAGCGTTTCCAACCATCCAGCCGATGAGAATAACGAGGAAGATAATGATGAATGTCCAGCTGCCGCCAAATTCGGCGATCTTATCGGCGAGCCTGTCGCCGAAGTGAAGCTGTTCCTCCATCTCTTCGTTGACGTTCTTCGAAGCCAGGGATGTGACCAGGTCATTTGTCGCCCGCAGTCTCTTACCGATCTCACTCACCATCGAAATTGCGATCGCGGGGCGTTCCATAAGGAAGGTGATGAATTCATCGCGCCGCATCTCGAGAAGGTTCGCATCTTCAACGGCGATCGCCGTCGCCGTGCGGGGCAGGCCGTCAACCAGAGAAAGCTCACCGAGAAATTCTCCCTCGTGCAGGACGGAGATTCTGATATCCTTCCGCTGAAGCTGATCGGGCACGGAGATCTCGATAATCCCGCTCTCGATGATGAACATCGAAGAACCCTTATCCCCTTTTCGGAAGAGCACTTCGCCCTGCTTCACGTTGTGCGGCCTCCAAAGGCCGACCAGGACGTTCATATCCGTCGGAGAGAGCTTCTCGAAGATCGATATTTTCGCGAGGAAATCTTGTGAAATCATTTTAGAGTCGTATTCCCAGCCTGGACATTGTGACAAACATACAAAACACCCCGGAAATAAGAAAGCCCTGCCACGGGGCAGGGCTTCCGGTCGTGAACACCGTCACTCACTATTTCTTTTTCGCACGAATTTTCCAATGATTTGGCAGTTCATGGTAGAAATGCACGGAGGTTCTGATGCCGCCGAAGAAGTTGTCAAGGTTGATGAACTCGTTCGGTGCGTGCGCGTTTTCGTCCGGGAGTCCAAATCCCAACAGCACGGTGTCGAGTCCGAGAATTTTTTTGAACTGGACGACAATGGGAATCGAACCACCCTCGCGTTGGTACAACGGCTTCTTGCCAAATCCTTTCTCCAGCGCAGCGACGGCAGCTTTCACTCCCGGACTGTCAATCGGCGTTATCGCCGCCTCGCCTCCGTGCAGCGTCCGGACTTTTACGTCGACCGTTTTGGGTGCGATGCGCTTGAAATGCGCTTCAAACAGTTTTGCAGCCTTTGCCGAAGTCTGATCAGGGACGAGTCTCATGGAGATTTTTGCGAACGCTTTTGCCGGCAGGACGGTTTTTGCGCCTTCCCCCGTATATCCTCCCCAAATTCCGTTACATTCAAGCGTCGGGCGAGCCCACAGACGTTCGAGTGTCGTGAATCCTTTCTCTCCATACAGCTCCTTCAATCCCAACCCCTTTGCGTATTTCCCGTCGTTCCAGGGCAGTTTCTTAAACGCGGACCGCTCTTCTTTTGTCAGCGCCCTGACGTCGTTGTAAAATCCCTTCACGGTGATCTTGCCATTCTTGTCGTGCAGGGACGCAACCATCTCACATAATACCTGAATCGGGTTGTGCACCGATCCTCCGAAGGAACCGGAATGCAGGTCCGTGTTCGGCCCGGTCACTTCGACCTCCATGTACGCAAGCCCGCGGAGACCGTAGCACACAGACGGCACTCCTTTTGCGAACATCGAAGAATCCGAAATCAGGACGATATCTCCCTTGAGAAGGTTCTTGTGCTCCTTCACAAAGTTGTCGAGGTTCGCGCTGCCGACTTCTTCTTCCCCTTCAATAATGAGTTTGATGTTGACAGGAAGACTTCCTGAATTCTTGAGGTAGGATTCGATCGCCTTGAGATGAATGTAGACCTGTCCTTTGTCATCCGCCGCGCCGCGAGCGTAGAGGTTATCACCCCGGATCGTCGCTTCGAAGGGCGGAGACGACCACAGATTCACGGGATCAACGGGCTGCACGTCGTAATGGCCATACAGCAGAATGGTGGGCTTTCCCTCTGCTCCGAGCCAGTCTCCGTAGACAACGGGGTGACCCGGAGTTTCAAACAATTGAACGTTGTTCAATCCGATCGTCCGCATCTGGTTGGCAACCCATTCGGCACATCGACGAGTATCGGCGTTGTGATTAGTTTGGGAGCTGACGCTTGGAATGGCAAGAAATTCCTTCAGCTCACTCAGATAGCGGTCCCTGTTGGACTCCACAAACGAAAGTATCTTATCCATGGTTGATCCTTTTTGCTCAGTTTTGCGTTGGCAGACAACAATTTTGCGACGGGAATATAGTTCTCCTTGCACTGAAAGGCAATCCGCGTTCCGAACTGCAGACCACTCCCATAATCGGGAATTGTCACACCGAAATGCTCCGGTTTTCTCAGAGGCTGTAATTTTTTGAACGAAATTCATCACCTTGTATATGGTACAACATTTGTCTAAATTTTGAACACATTTCTTGAAGAGCTAATTAGTGGGCCTGTTTTGATTGGTTTTCTCAATATTGCGATTCCCGCGTTGTATGCAGTCACGGTTTGGACGTATGGGAAGGCGTTCTTTTCGGATGTTCCATGGGCCAGGCAGGCAAAAACAAAACTGCTGATCCTTGTTCTCGCCACACACGTCGCCTACCTTTTCGCGCGCACAGCTGCATTTGACCATCCTCCTGTCACGACGGTGTGGGAGATACTCACCGTTCTCGCATTCTCCATCGCCACGACCTATCTGATTATTGAAATCCGTTCGAACAGGAAGGAAACCGGGTACTTCATTCTGAACATGGCCTTGTTCTTTCAACTCGCCTCCTCGCTCTTTATCAGAGACACCCCCGTGGTTCCCGAGGTGTTGCGTAACAATCTCTTTGGCCTCCACGTTACTGCGGCACTTCTCGGATATTCAGCGATCACGATTTCTGCGGTCTACGGCTTTCTCTATCTAATGCTTTACCACGAGATCAAGGCAAGCCGATTCGGCGTAATTTACCGGAAGCTTCCGAACCTGGAAACGCTTGAACAGATGGCAGTCACGGCGATTGCCCTCGCCTTTATTCTGCTCGGTGCGGCCATGGTTGTGGGCTTCATTTGGCTGCCGCAGACGTTGCTGCATTTTTCTTATGCAGACCCAAAGCTTATCGGGACCTTTATTATCTGGCTGATTTACGGCCTCGCCATCATTGCAAAACGAAGCGGACAGTGGAAGGGGCGTAAGATGATGATCCTGGCCATCTGCGGGTTTGCGATTTCGATTTTCTCCATGACGGTTGTAAATATGTTTTTCAGCGGGTTTCATAATTTTTATTAGCGAAGAAATGGAACACGGAAAAAGCGGATTGGACGGATATGCACTGATGGAGTTTGAGGTGAGAGTGTACTGACGAACATGGATTTCATTTGCATCGGCATATCGCATAACACGGCTCCTCTGGAAATCCGGGAACGACTCTGGTTTTCCGAGGAAGAGATCCGCAAAACCCTGCCCCTGTTGAAAGAGCACGGTTGTGCCGAGAGTGTTCTGTTCTCCACGTGCAACCGCACAGAGCTGTATCTCCTGGCGGCAGACGAAAACGCTTCGCCCGAGGCGCTGAAAACTTTTCTGACGTCACAAAAGTCCGCCTCGACGGCGGTGACCGGCGATCATTTCTTCGTTCATCGCGGAAGCGAGGCAATCCGTCACCTGTTCCGGGTCGCGTCGGGAATTGACTCGATGGTTCTGGGTGACGTCCAGATCCTGGCGCAGGTCAAGGACGGATTTGCACACGCGATCGAAGAATCGACGGCACAATTCTTCATGAATAAACTCTTCCCGTCGGCATTCCATGTCGCAAAACGCGTTCGCACGGAAACTGTTATCGGGGAGGGAGCTGTCTCGGTCGGGTACGCCGCTGTTGAACTGGCGGAGCGCATTTTCAACGACCTGAACAAGAAGACTGCACTTGTGATCGGCGCGGGAGAGACTGCGTCCCTGACTGCCAAGCATCTCCGGGGGAAGGACATCGGCCGATTGTTCATTGCAAATCGCACAGAGGAGCATGCACGACAGCTGGCGGCCATCGTGCAAGGCCAGGTGATTGCGCTCGACAATGTCCAAACCATGCTTCCTGCCGTTGACATCGTCATTTCGTCTGTCGGCGCGGACCACTACATGCTCACCGCCGACGACATCCGCCGCCTTAACCGGCATCGGCATCCGAGCGCGCTGTTCCTTGTCGACATCGGCGTTCCCAGGAATATCGACCCCGCGGCAAAAGAAATCGAAAACGTTTTTCTCTACGATCTTGACAGTCTGAACCTGATGGTCGACGAAAATCTTGGGAAGCGGAGGAACGAAATCCCCCGTGTCGAGTCAATCATTGCCGAAGAAGTGCTCGGGCTCGAGCACTGGAGTTCATCCCTGCAGGCAACGCCGACGATCAGCGCACTCACCGAGCTTCTCGAGAAGATCCGGAAGGAAGAACTCGACAAACACATCCATCGCTTTGAAACAAAGGATAAGGAACTTCTCGAACTTCTCACGAAACGCATCGTCAACAAAATCCTCCATCGTCCGATCGTCCATCTCCGCAACGGTCACGACGATTCCCTGCCGGAACGCCTTCACACCATGAGCACGGTCCGAAGTTTGTTCGGGCTGAACCCGGAGCCGCCGGAGCGGAAGCATGACGACTAATCGCCTGATTGTGGGGACACGCGGCAGTGAGCTGGCTCTGTGGCAAAGCAAGTTTATTCAATCCCAACTCGTTCAACGCTATCCCGATCTCACCATCGAGCTTCAACCCATCAAGACTCTGGGGGATAAAATCCTTGACTCTCCCCTGTCGAAAATCGGCGACAAAGGGCTGTTCACAAAAGAAATCGAGCATGCGTTGCTGGATGCCAGGATCGATCTCGCCGTCCACAGCTTGAAAGACATTCCCACCAATCTTCCCGCGGGATTGGCGATCGGGGCAGTCCTCGAGCGTGAAGATACGAGAGACGTGTTCATTGCCCATCCCAGGAAACCCGGCCAATCATTTTTGTCTCTTCCAAAAGGATCGAAGGTTGCCACAGGAAGTCTGCGGCGGAAATGTCAGTTGCTCTCCCGACGGCCCGATCTTCACATCGTCGACATCCGGGGGAATCTCAACACGCGGACGACCAAGCTTGAGGAGTCCGACTGGGCCGGAATGATTCTCGCGTTTGCGGGAGTGAAACGACTCGGCTGGGAGGCAACAATTGCAGAGATTCTGCCTTTTGACGTCATGCTTCCTGCGGTCGGCCAGGGAGCGCTTGCACTGGAAATCCGGGCAGACGATCGCACCATATCCGATCTTCTCAAACCGCTCCATCACGATGCGACAGCGTTCGCGGTCCTTGGCGAGCGCGCATTCCTCCGCGAACTTGAAGGCGGATGTCAGGTTCCCATTGGCACGCATGGAAGGATCGAAAACGGCCTGTTCGTGCTTGACGCATTGATCGGCAGTCTCGACGGAAAGCGGGTCATCCGGGGCAAGATCAGCGGGAGACCTTCAGATTCTGAGAAGCTGGGCATTAGTCTTGCTGTTGAGCTTTATGGTAAGGGGGGAAGGGAAATTCTGGAGGAAATTCGTGCGGAGGGAACGGAGACAGCCGCGGCTGAATCATGAATTCTTGGAGACGGTTAAGAGGTCAATTGAAAATACGGGGATGCCGCAGACAAATGCTCCTATTGGGAATCTGATATGGTGCGAAAACGTCGGGCTGGATTGTTCTTTGGTAAATCAGATCCCCACTAGAAACATGTGGGCCCGCCTGCCTCACAAGCCCTCAGTCGGCGGGCAGGGATGACGATTCCATTACTTGCACACTTGTTCCTTCATCCCATTTTTTCTCTGTGGCCTCTGCTTTCCCTGTGTCCTCTGTGAAACTGCATGATAATAAAGATGACCTTGTCGGGAATAACAGTTCTTTTGACACGCGATGCCGAATCCAACGCGAGCGTTGCAGCATTGTTTGAGCAACGAGGCGCTCGTACGCTGAGCCTTCCGACGGTTGAGTTGCAGGACCCTGATTCGTGGGATGAATGCGACAGGGCGATCCGGTCAATCTACCAGTACGATGGTGTGTTCTTTACGAGTAAGAACGCTGTCGAACGATTTCTTCGCAGAGCAAAAGCAATCGACGACAACTCCCTCGCGGTTCTCAAGAAGCGTTCCCTCTACGCCGTTGGCGAAAAGACGGAGTCCGCGCTCGAAGAAGCGGGGCTCCCTGTGACGATGACTCCGGATGTGAATACTGCAGAGAACCTAACCCAGTCTCTCAAGCCCGAGGAAGTCTCGGGCAAGCGTTTTCTCTTTCCGAAGAGTGCAATCGCGAGAGATATTCTGCCCAACGCGCTTCGATCACTCAATGCCATCGTGGACGAAGTTGTAGTCTACAAGAACGTGCCGCCGAGTCAGAAAAACCTCGAAGGAATTCGCGACGCCCTTCTCCACGGCGAAGTTGATGTGGTGACGTTTTTCAGTCCATCTTCCGTAAGAACTTTTCATCAGATGATGGGAACCAAGAGTCTCGAACATTCGACGGTGGCGGTGATTGGTCCCACGACGGCTGCGGCGGCGACAGGGCTTGGAATTTCTGTTAACCTGATACCCCCGAAGGCTACCGCAGAGGCTCTGGTGGAAATGATTGAGAATTACCACGAAGGGCACTAAGAGTGACTAAGAAATGACTCCCGGAATCTCGCACAGAACAACCGAGAAAGATTCCGGGAGTCTCCCTAGGTCAACAAAGGAATTTTAGCCACGAAGGACACTAAGGACACGAAGGTCAAAATGAAAAACGATTTGTTTCTTCGTGCGTGCCGTAGGGAACAGACGGAGAGAACTCCTGTCTGGATGATGCGTCAGGCGGGTCGGTATCTTCCCGAATATCGGGCAGTTCGGGCAAAGACTGATTTCCTGACTCTCTGTAAGACGCCGGAGCTCGCGAGCGAGGTTTCAATTCAGCCTGTCGACATTCTTAGTGTGGATGCGTGTATTATTTTCTCCGATATCCTCGTGGTTCCTGAGGCCATGGGAATGGAATTGGTCGTTGAGGAAGGCATGGGCGGCCCGCGCTTTCCGAACCCTGTCCGATCACGATCTTCCATCGACGCCCTGCGCATACCGGACCCGAACCGCGAGCTGAAATTTGTGATGGACGCCGTGAGTTTGACCCGCAAACGGTTGGACGGCCGCGTCCCTCTCATCGGCTTTGCCGGATCCCCATGGACACTTGCGACATACATGGTTGAAGGAACCGGCTCCAGAAACTACCGCGCTATTAAAGAGCTTATCTATTCCAACCCCAAAGACGCCCATGCCTTGCTTGAAAAAATCGCGACTACGGTCGCATCTTATTTGAGCGCAAAGATCGCTGCCGGAGCCCAGGCGGTTCAGATTTTCGATACGTGGGGGGGGATCCTTCCTTCGGATGAATTCAGAGAATTTTCATTGCGGTACATTCAGCAAGTTATCGCCCAGCTGAAACGCGAGAACGAACCTGTCATTGTGTTCTGCAAAGGGTGCGACCATTCCCTCAAGGAAATCTCCGGATGCGGAGCCGATGTGGTCAGCCTTGATTGGATAACGGACATTGGCAGGGCGCGGAGGAAAATCGGTGACCGCGTTGCATTGCAGGGAAATCTGGATCCTACGCTTCTCTACACATCGCCGGAGATCATCAGAAAAGGCGTTCTGCGAACACTGGAGAAATTCGGTATGGGCTCCGGACATATCTTCAATCTGGGTCACGGAATTCTTCCCGACATCCCGGTTGAACATGCCAGGGCGCTTGTTCAGGCGGTCAAGGAAGAGAGCGTTCGTTTCCATGACCGGTGAGCAAGTCCAATCGTACTTTGAGCAGCTGCAGACGACAATCTGCACAAAGCTCGAACAGGTTGACGGAAAAAAGAAGTTTGTCGAAGATGTCTGGCGTCATGCGGAAGGTGGAGGAGGAAAGACGAGAGTTCTTGCAGGGGGTGGTGTTTTTGAGAAGGCCGGAGTCAACACCTCTGCAGTTTCCGGAAGACTCTCCGAGGACCTCGCCCGCCGACTTGAAGTAAAACCCCAGAATTTCCAGGCGACCGGAATATCACTCGTCCTCCACCCTACAAGCCCGATGATCCCGACCGTTCATGCAAACTACAGGTATTTCAGGCTTGAGACCGGAGATGCATGGTTCGGAGGCGGTGCAGATCTCACTCCTGCCTATCTCTTTGAAGACGATGCCCGACACTTTCATGCAACCCTGAAGCGAGTGTGCAATCATCACGATCCAACATACTATCCAAAATTCAAGAAATGTTGTGACGAGTATTTTCTCATCAAGCATAGGAATGAGACTCGCGGCATAGGGGGAATTTTCTTTGACTACTTAAGGGAGGATGTTGAGAAGCTTTTCGCATTTGTAAAAGATTGTGGGGATTCGTTTCTTGAAGCATATGTGCCCATCGTTAAGCGAAGACGAACAGAGCCCTGGGGCGAGTCGGAGCGGCAATGGCAACTCCTGCGACGGGGCCGCTATGTGGAATTCAATCTGGTCTACGACCGGGGGACAGTCTTCGGACTGGAAACTCAGGGAAGAACGGAATCGATTTTGATGTCTTTGCCTCCGTTTGCACGGTGGGAATATGGTGCGGAAGCCCGGATTGGGTCACGGGAAGAAGAGTTGATGAAGGTTCTGAGGAAGCCGAGAGAGTGGGTGGGGAGACAATTGTAGATTGACGATTGGAGATTAAGCATCCCTCGGTAGGTCGGCCTTCAGGCTGACTGTAGGAGCAAAGCACGGAGATTGCACGGCAGTTGGAGTTTCGAGTTTCAAGTTTCAGGTTTCGAATTACTTGGCCTTCATACTTTTCACGTTTCACTTTTCACTATTCACTGTCGTTCAATCCGCACACCAACTAACTACTTAACCAATCAACCAACTAACCAATCACCACTCACCTTTTAACCGTCTTTGCCTAAGAAAACCGCGGTCATACTCTTCCAGCTTGGCGGACCGGATTCGCTCGAAGCAGTCGAACCCTTCCTGTTCAATCTGTTCAGCGATCCGGATATCATTGACTTTCCGTTTGCAGGCCTGGCACGGAAGCCGCTCGCCAGATTCATCGCCAGCCGGCGAAAGAACATCGCGGGAGAGCATTATCGTGAAATCGGAGGTAAGTCGCCGATCCTAGATCTGACCCGCCAGCAGGCATCAGCACTTCAGAGGGTCTTGGACCGACGCATTTCGTCAAAGGTATTTGTTGCCATGCGGTACTGGCATCCGTTGACAGACGCAGTGGCGAAAGAGGTCAAGGCGGGAGGGTTCGACGAAATCGTGCTTTTGCCCATGTATCCGCATTATTCCATTACGACGTCCGGGTCGAGCATCAATGAATGGAAAAAGCAGAGTGCGCGGATCGGACTGGACGGTACTCCGCAGAAACAAGTGGACTACTTCTATGCCAATCCAAAATATATCGACGCGTTGGTTGAGAATATTACGGGAACGTTCAGGAAGTTTTCAGGAATAAATCCCAAGGATATTCGGCTCGTGTTCAGTGCACACGGCGTCCCTGTGTCCATCATCAAGAAGGGGGATCCTTATCAGCGACATATTGAAGACACCGTCCGCCTTGTAACCGAGCGCGGGAAATGGGGATCCCCCCATCTGCTTTGTTATCAGAGCAAAGTCGGACCGGCAGAGTGGCTGAAACCTTCACTCCACAATACCATCCACTCGCTCGCAGGCCAGGGTGTGAAGAATGTTCTGATCGTTCCTCTTGCATTCGTCACGGAGCACATCGAGACACTTCACGAAATTAACATTGAAACAAGGGAAGAGGCGCACAAGCTCGGCATCGAACGCTTCGAGATGATGCCAGCACTGAACAGCCATCCAAAGTTTATTGAGGGACTTGCGGATGAGGTGATGAAGAAGGTCGAAGGTGAGAGGTTGTAAGTTGAAAGTTGTGGTTGTAAGTTAAGAGTCAAGGTTTGGAGTTTAGAGTTTAAAGTTGAATGTTGTAGGTGGAAGGTGATGGGTGGTGGGTGGTCCTTTCACTTTTCACCCCGCCACAAGTTGAAGCATGGCGGGCAAGCTTTCACTTTTCACTAACTGCCCTTCACCATTCACTGTTTACTGTTCACTTTTTCTCCGTTCACCTTTCACTATTGACAATCTACCTCAACCTTTTCCTCAACCTCTCTTCTACCAATGGGCCCTCGCAAAGTTGATGTCGTCGTAATCGGGGCAGGAATTTCCGGCCTATGCGCGGCGCATTGGCTCAGGAAGAACGATCTCTCCGTGTTGGTTCTTGAAAAGGATGCAGAGGTTGGGGGGACCATGAAGACCGTTTCAGAAGACGGCTTTCTGTCCGAGGTCGGGCCGAACAGCGCGCTGGAAACGACGCCGCTTTTCAAAGAGCTGGTCTCGGACCTCCAGCTGGAACACGAACTCGTGTACGCAAATCCCGCGGGCAAGAAGCGTTTCGTTCTCAAAGACGGCACCCTCCACGCTCTCCCGCTCGATCCGATTTCATTCATCCGGACGCCGCTCTTTTCAGCGGCCGCAAAACTTCGCCTGCTCAAGGAGCCGTTTGTCGGAAGAGGGACGAAAGAAGAGAGCATTGCTGAGTTTGTGGTCCGGCGCCTGGGTCAGGAATTCCTGGACTATGCGATCGATCCGTTTGTTGCCGGCGTGTATGCCGGTCGACCCGAATTCCTCAGTGTCCGCGCGGCATTTCCAAAACTCTACGCGCTTGAAGAAGAATACGGCGGGCTGATAAGAGGGACTATTCTGGGAAGGAAGAAACGCAAAGCGCGGGCCGAGCAGGCCAAGGATCGCGCGGAATCTTTTTCATTCCTGAGCGGAATGCAAGCGTTTCCAGCAGCCATCGCCCGTAACCTTGGCTCTGCCGTTCTCACAAACGCAAAGGTGACGGCGCTCCGCGATCTTCATCTCACTGGAGAGGACTCTGAGCTGGAGCCCGATGCCCGACGCTATTGCGTGGAGTTCCTGCATGGCGGAGTCCAGGAGGAGGTTGAGGCGGATGCGGTCGTGCTCTCGACCCCCGCGTTTGCAGCGGCGCCGCTGGTGCTGTCATTCTCGCGCAACACTGCACAGGTTCTTACATCCATCCAGTATTCTCCTGTCATTTCCGTTTTCCTCGGCGTACGCAAGTCCGACGTCGGGCATTCGCTCGACGGTTTTGGATTTCTCGTGCCGACGAGAGAGCGGAGAAAAATCCTTGGATGCCTTTGGTCGTCGAGTCTCTTCCCGGGCCGATGTCCCCATGATGCGGCGGCATTGACGGTGTTCGTGGGAGGCGGCCGTCAACCCGAGTTGACTGCCCTTTCCGATGAGCAGATCGTCCCGCTGGTATTGGACGAACTAAAATCCATTATGCAAATTCAGGGAAAACCCTTATATTTGAAAGTCACTCGCTGGGCGAAGGCGATTCCGCAGTACGAGATCGGCTACAAGGCAAAGGTTGATGAGATGGAGCAGTTTGAGGAAGCCCACGAGGGGATTTTCTTTTGCGGGAATTACCGTGGCGGAATTGCGGTAGGTGATTGCCTGCAAAGCTCCTATGCAGTCTCCGAAAGGGTTTCAGAGCTGCTCCGGACGCTTTCCCCGGGTTGAACGAGTGATGACGAAACTCCACAAGAAAGGTGAAATTATGCACATCCGACCATTGGGCGGATTCCTGACGATGTTCTTCCTCCTTGTGTTCTCCGTTCCTCAGGCACTTTCTCAACAGCCGCCTGAGGAGGAGAACTTCATGCCGGATAACATGACCCAGATCCTCAAGGAGGATTGGACGTTCCTCAGGGATGAAACCGATGCGTATCTGAAATCGATTGAGAAGCGTGGGGAATTCGAAACGTCGCCTGAGTTCGAGCTTCGTGTTGCAAACACCAAGGCTGGCTACATCAATAAGGCCAATCAGCACGCAAAGGAACGCAGATACGACAAACGAATCATGTCGGCGCTGTTCAAGGCCACGCTTGCCACATACAATCCTGATGCCGGTGTCTATTCGGTCCGTTGTGACGTGAGCATTGAAGCCCCGTACGACATTCCCTCCCTCATTACGTTTGTGCCGACGAATCCCTACCTCGGAATCACCGATACGGTCCGTGGCGGATACCGAACGTCCAAGCTGTATTTGAAATTCAAACCGGACCTTAAATGGAAAGCAGCCCGCGACGTCGCGCAGTCGGCAAAGGGTGACGAGGCAAACATCTACTTCAAGGTTCGATTTGTCATTGACCTCTCGCAGGAAGGAATCGTGAAGCAGGCAAAGCTGAAAGTTGTGCTGAAAGAGATTACGCTGATGAACACGAAGACGAAAATGGTGTATTGGAGAGGGGAAATTCGGTAGCTCCTGGGTACCAACAAGTGTTGAAAACGAAGAACCCCGGCCAAAAGGTCGGGGTTCGGTGTTTTAGTAGGTTAAGACTCGTGCGTCAGAGCTATTGCCCTTTTTCCTCTTCCCAACCCTCGATGTGCAGCGAGTCGACGATCTCCGCTTCCGTGATGTCGATGAGTTCGCGGAATTCTTCGGGCTTTACTGTGAGTACCGGGCAGGTGGCCGTTCGAACAACTTTCTCTGCTACACTTCCAAGAAGCACATGGCGTAGGCCGGTCCTTCCGTGGGTTGACAGGACAATGAGGTCAATCTGAAGGTCCCTCGCTGCCTTGACAATTTCGGCGGCGGCATGGCCGTGCCGGATGACGATGTTGATGTTCCGTGTCGCAAGATCGTTGTTTACGAGCATATGCGAAATCATCGTGCGACTCTGCTTCTCGAGCTCGGCGTCCATTTTCTCGCGTGTTTCCTTATGCTTCCCGTCGTCGACGACGTAGACGACCGTCAGCTCGGCATCAAAGATCTTTGATACTTCCTCGCCGTATTCAAGTGCAGAAAGGGAATACGCGGACATATCGGTTGGAACCAGGACTTTCTTAGGAGTCTTCATTTTGTTAATCCACCTCTGTAAAAAGAATAACCGCAAAGGGCGCAAAGCTCGCCCGCTTGACAAGTCAAGTCGTTGACCGGTTTTGTGGCGGGGAGGCGCAAAGGACGTAGAGAGAAGATGTTTGAGTTGCGTGTCTCTCTGCTACTTTTCGCAATCCGGGATAATCCGGAGTTCCTCCCGGACGATTCCGTGAAGCGGACAGCGCTCCATGGCTTCGAAACACTGTTCCTTCTCCTCCCAGTTTTTCGGTTGTCTCACAACTTCAAATGCTATCTTCCCGCGGATTCTGGCGAAATTATTGAGCGCCACAAATTCGCACAGCTGACAACCGTTGCATTCGCCAACGATCTTGTAGATATAGTCTTTCTCAACGATGTTGAGGATGTCTTTGTTGATCATTGAGACCTCCTTGCGTTACGCTTCGGTCACTTCCTCTTTGGGCAATTCCTGTTTAACAACAGGCTTCCGAACAACATTCGTCTGCACCTTCGATCCACCGACGTCCTGACCATTTGCCTCCCCTTTTCGTCGAAGGGCTGCAACAAAAAAACCGAGACAAGCGAAGAACGCTCCAAACCACACAAGACTCATAAATGGCTTGACGCTTGCTTCAACGACGAGGGATTCTTTCGACATCGTCACGGGTTGGGAATTCGGCAATCCTATGACGTTCACCTGGATGCTGGACCGTTTCGTATCCATGTCAATGTTCATTTGGAGCATCTGAAATCCGATCTGGGTCCCCTTCAGCATGGCTGTCCGGACCTCTTGCGGCTTCGCGTCCGCATAGATCGTCGTGGGAGTGACCAGTTCAACGGTCTTTCCCCGTTTTACTTCCAGCACTGCACCAACACCGAACGACTTGCCATCTGTCATTCCCTGATTACCATGGTTTCCCATATCGAACCGCAGGAAGGTCACCGTCATGTCTTCGATACGGACCGGTTCTCCCTTTGTGAGCTCGTGGAAATCATGTTGATGCTCCGCTGCTTGCGGGGCCTCCACAGAAACCGGCTCCAAATACACGTCTCCCATCAGCGAGCTGATATAATCGGGATTTCGCATGAGGCTGTTGTTGTACGAACTCTCAAACATCACCGGCTCGAGGATGTTCGTGCTTCCATCCTTCTCAACCTTCACCTCAAACTTGTACTTCCCGTTCTCCATCTGTCGTGAACCCGTGTAGGTCCAGCGATATCCCATCAATTCTTTTGACTCGTTGAGCGTCAACGACGCCGTCTTCTTTTCCCCATACCATCCGGAACCGATGATTCCGAGGAAGAGCAACGCAAGACCGATGTGGGCGATAGAGCCTCCAAGGGCTCGCGGAAGTTCTTTGGCAAGCCGGTAGGCCTGTTCTGCATTTACGGTGAACGCAAACACCGCGGCAAACGCGAGAGGAATCATCCTCCACTCCTGCAGTCCCAGGAAGTACAGCCCGACGCACACGACAAGCGAGAACCCGACGGAGAAGATTGATTTTTTCAGGAGCTCTTTTCCCGAACTTTCATTCCATTTCAGGAGCAGACTTGTACCGATCAGGAGCCCAAGGAGAACTGCAATGGGCAAGGTTGTGCCGTTGTAAAAGCTCTGTTCGACTGAGGATTTTCCGAAGATCGGCAGGCTTGTTCCAAAGAGGACGACAACAGCGCACAATATGAGCAGGATGCTTGCCACAGCGAGGAACGATTCCCGCGTCAGCCACCCCGTGCTCTGGACCTTCGCAGAGAGTTCCTTCCACCGGCGAGAAAGAACTACGAATCCGAAGATCGTGAATGTCGCGAGCCACAGGACGAGCAGTGTGTAAGCAAAGGCACCGGGATTCACGAACGAGTGCACAGACGCCTCGCCAAGGATTCCGCTTCGTGTAAGGAACGTGCTGTAGATGACGAGCAAGAATGCCGCGATCGCCAGCACAAAATTGGTCCGGGCAAGCTTTCCGGTTTTCTTTTGGACAAGAAGTGTGTGGAGAAGCGTCACAGCCACGATCCATGGGATCAATGAGGAGTTCTCGACCGGATCCCATCCCCACCATCCTCCCCATCCAAGCACGCCGTAGGCCCAATACCCGCCGAGCATCAATCCTGCCCCAAGAGCCAGCGCACTAAACAAAACCCAGGGAAGCGCGAGCGTCGTCCATTCCTGGTATCGTCTCTTCCACAATCCCACCACCGCCAGGACAAACGGAGCCGCCAGAGAGGCAAATCCCACAAACAGAACTGGCGGATGAATGATCATCCAAAAATTCTGGAGAAGTGGATTCAGTCCTTTTCCGTCAGCCGGAACGCCCGCCTTCGTCACTTCACCAGGAAACGCGTCCCAGAGGTATTGGAACGGAGTTTTTGCAGCGATAAGGAGCAGAAGAAATACCATGACCACGCCGTAGACCGTCATGGTTTCGTATTCGATCTTTCGCCTGCGTGCGAATCCCTGAAGGGCGAGTCCGAGCAACGCTGCGAACAGGCCCCAAAGCAGGAAGCTTCCTTCCTGTCCCGCCCAGAACGTCGTGACCAGCAGCGAGAGCGGCAGGTCATTGGAGCTGTAGTTCCAGACGTACGAATATTCGTACTGATGGTTGAGGATGTTCTTCATGAGCAGGAGCGATGCGACGAGAACTCCTGCGACCATAAAAGCAAAACTGTTTCGAGCAAGCTTGATGGAAGGACGTTTCCCTGTCGCGGTCTGGTAGTACGCAACCGTTGAAATCAATCCCGCCGCAAAAGTAATCCAGACTATGATCTGACCGAGCATGGAGATGAATCCTTCCCTACATTGTTATTTCCGTAATTCTGCCACCGACGATCGGAGCAGATCTATCGCGAATTTCGTGTTGTGAACTCCATGACTTCCCTCATGTTGGAGGAAGAAGAAGTTGTAAATAATCCCGGCACGCGACGCGGGCGCGATTTTGAGCGGCTTCGACGTGCTTGCGTTGAGCGTAAAATCTCCGGAAGCCTGATCTTTAATAAGCCATACACGCTTGTATCCCTGAGTCGTCAGGACACCGTTGGTATCTGACATCATTCTATACAGCGTATCCAAATATGCAGTGACAAGCGTCTGAGCTCCTACTCCACCCGTAGACGACCCGACAATGTCGGGTGAGGTGATGGAGGAAGGATGGCATCCCGTCGTCTTGCAGCCCGTCACGACCGAGCCGGGTGATCCTTCCCACTCATAACGGATATTCATCGTGTGGCCACCGCCCTTTCCTGTTCCTGCATTCGGCGGATACGTCTGTTGTGCCATGTGACAAACGGGGCAGCCTTCTTTTTGAATGGTTGCAGAGGTTGTATGGTAAGAATTCCCTGCATAGCTGTATCCCTGGAATTTGAATCCTCCGACTCCCATCAACATCTGTCCGTTGACTCCGTAGTGAGGATACCATCGATTCGAGGTAATCGAAATCGTGTCCGTTGTCGCGGTCTTTGAAGGATCGGGTTTCGGCGTCATAGGCGAGGTTGTCCGCGTCTGGTGGCACTTCACACACAGGTTTCCCTTTCCATAATTAAACACTGCGTCGGATTCTCCGACGATATAAGAAGCGATCGTCACCGGCGTGGTATCGCGCAAAGAGAAGTTTGCGCGCAAATGGGGAGAATGACAGGCAAAGCATCCCGGCGGGCTTGGTTGCCATTGGTCAGTGACCGCCTGGGACGTGGACCCTGCAGCGAGGTTCTTCATACGCTGAATAAATCCCTCGGTCGTATGGCACCCGGCACAGCTGCCGCCGTTTCGCTCGCTGTCTCCACCGTAGGCATGCTTCGATTGATTCCATTGATAATCCCGCGCGAGCAGGTAATAGGTCGTATCGGTGTCCGGCACGTGGCAGGTGGCGCACTTAATTCCCGGCGCAAATCCCTCAAGGTTGACGAGTTCGCTGGTTCCGGGGTCGCCCGGGTCACCTTTTTTACCTTCGCATCCCAGGATCGGCAGCGCAAGCAGCGCACACACCATCAAGATCATCGGCATCAAATACGGCTTCTTCATTGCAGCATTCTCCTTTGTTATACTATGAGTCATCGCGTAGAAATTTTTCAATATCAAAAACCGTACTCAGTTCCAAAGACATTGACTTTTCCGTTGATGTGCTTTGTCTTGTCAATGATTTTTCCAGTGTTGTCAATCACTCCCGCATGGCAGTTGAAACACTGAGTAATCGTGTATGCATTATGGCCAGCCGGCGGATTTGCGTGACAGGTTCCGCACGCGACATCCGATGACCCGTTGGTCCACTGGGGATTGAAATTTGCACCCTTCATAACTGTATCACTATAGGCAAACTGATACGGCGAAGATGATCGCTTCAAGCTCCAGCTACCGTGGCAGAAGGTGTTGCCGCACTTGTTCGTTTGCGGGTCATACGAAGGATTTCCACCCGTCGCGCGGCCGACCAAGCTGTTGATGGAAACTTCGGCTCTTCCCGGCGTGCTTGCGTCGAGGTGGCCGAGGTCGTACACATGACCCGGCACGCTATGGCACTCCCCGCAGGCAACCGTGAGGCCTGAGAGCAATCCCGTCCCCTGAAGATGTTTCGTGTGCGCGCCGACGCCCCTGGATGTTGACGCCGTGTTTCCTGATAGATCGGTTGGCGGGGCGATATTGTTTGTGCCGCCGCCGTGGCACGTCGTGCAATTTTCAGGTCCGCCGGGCTGCGTGTGGCATGTGTTGCAGGAAACCCTCACGCTTCCTCCCGCATAATCTCCGCCGTGACATGTGCGGCAGCTCCGCATATCCCAATTGTTGTCCCTGATCGCGAATCCGTGAAAGTTTACAGAATCGGCCGGCGTCTTCCAGCCCTGGGGATGGACAACGATCTCCGTGGTTGATGCAACGGGAAGGTCCTTATTCAAATCGCTGCAGGAAGAAAGCAGGAACGCCGTCGCGAACAGGAAGATACAGGTAATGGTTACATTCTTTTTCATGGTTGGTGCGTTAGTTATGACAATATCCGCAGAAACGTTGACCACGAATGCCGTCGATTCGTGCGTTGGCATCCGTGTGGCAGGCGTAGCAGGCAGACCCGGGGTCGCTGTGCCAATCCCCTTCCATATTTCCCATGAAACCCCGCGCGTGCGTCTTAGGGTCGGTCCCCTTGATGCCGTCAGAGTCCATATGGCAGGTCAGGCATGTCGGGTCGGCGCCCTGGGCGTCGTGGCATGAAGCGCAGCTCTCAATGTCGCGCCGCGCAAGCATCGCATGCGTTCCTCCGCCGCTTCCAACACCTATCGAGACAAATCCCGCAACCGTATGCGTCGCAGGTTTGAATTTCACCTGATTGATGTTCCCTCCGGCCTGGTGGCACGTCGAACAGAATGATTGCTCATTGTGGCAGGTCTGGCACTCCGCTGTTTTTCCTTGGGCTGCAATTCCATGGGTGAACCGGAAATTCAGGTCGTGGACTTTTGTGACTGCCATCCCCTGACCGCGGTCGATTGCGGTCAATCGGGGGGAATGGGGAGAAGTCAGGTCAATTTTGGGCAGGTCGACTTTCTTGAGTTCGACGCCGTTATGGCAGTCGATGCAGGATTCCTGCGAATGGCACGTTGCGCACTTCTCCGTCGAAACCCGCGCCACAAACTTGTGTTCCCGCATGAAATCCGACCGGTTATGTTCCTTTGGACGCAGGGCGGTCAGATCGGTGTGGCACGTTTCGCAGGCGTTCGGAGCGTTCCGTTCGTTGTGGCAGGTCGTGCAGGTCGGCATAGCGGGCGTGCTGACGCTCGCAAGGTCGGTCCACGTCGCAACTTTGTCGTGGCATGTTTCGCATGCGACCTTCTTCTCGCCGGTATGAAATTCATGAGAGAACAGAAGTTCCTTCTTGGGGAGCTCCGTGGCAACATAGGTCGCCGCATCTTCGCTTGTGTGACAGTAGGTGCAATTCTTGTCGAGCTGTTCCTCGTGGCACGATTTGCAGTTTTCATGAACTGCCAGGAGGTTGTCCGACGAGAGCTTGCTGGTGGTGGCCTTGTCATGGCAGTCCGCACAGGCAATGCCGTTGTCCGTCACATGGAATTTGTGGTTGAACTTGACTGTGCTTACGGAGGAATTCTGTTTCGTCCCGTCAAGCGATGCTGTAAAGACGCTTACGCTGACCGCAATGGTCAGGAATACGCTCAATACAAGGTATCCCTGCCTGACAGAAATCCTGTTAAATATGTTGGGAGTTCGCATAGCGTTCTTGTCAGAAGATGTCGAGTCGTTGGCTCAAATAGTAGCTTGCCCGGATAAACAGGCGCATGTCGTTCTTGTAGATCTTGTTCTGAATCCACTGCACCTGCGTATCCAGCGAAAGAAGTTGAATTGGCCGGTAGACGAGTCCGAATGCAGCGCTGAATGCCCCGTCGCGTGGCGCGGATTCACTCAGCTTGTATTGTGCGTAACTCAACATGAGCGACGTGGTCAACTCGTTCCCTGAGATCGGATACCCGAGGTTCAAGGCCGCAGCGCTCAAATCATTTCCGTTCCCCGTGTTGCGGCTGACGCTGGCGGAGACGTTCGGACCGTTTGCTCCGACCGTGATGCGATTGGAGTTATCACCTTCGCCATACGCGACGGATCCGTATCGCGCAAAGGCCTGCCAATGGTCGTCGAGTGCAAGTTCGGCGCCGAGGTCGTATTCTTTCAGAGTGCTGAATGTGAAAACGGAGAAAATAGAATTGAATGAGAGCCGGGGGTCGCGCTGGAGATACTCTGCGGTCAGCCCGAAGTCATCCGACATTTTGAACCGCGTGAAGAACTGGTACCGGGAAGCTTTCTCGAGGTTTGCGTCATAGTCATATCGCCCGAAGAACGAGAGAAAATCTTCGTAGTCGATGTTCACATCCCCGCTCACATATTCTTCCTGCATGGCCGAAGGATTGATTTCCACGAGGTACGGATTGAAGAGTGAGTCGCGGCGATAGGCCGTGTAGGATTCGGGTTTGATGTTCCTGCGCATGTGGCTGAAGGAAAACTGAATGTTGTCATCCGGCATCACCACCAGCTGTTCTCCACCCATGAAATTGTTTTTCTGGTCTCCGATGAGCTCAGCCCTCTGTCCCGGCGGAGGGAGCGCCCCATAGTACCCCGTCAGTCGAACCTGCGAGTCGAACAGTTTGAGCGTTGCGCTTCCGCCGTCGATCGTTCCGTTCCCTACACCCGCAAAAATTGCCTGACGTCCCGCACTGATGTCGAGGAGGTCGAACAGATTTCGCGCCTTCAGGTAGAGGTTGAAGATACGGTACCCAGGATTATTCTTAAGAGGCCCCGCGAAGTCGTTGAACCCTTGCCAGTATGTATAGAACGCAAGGTCCTCTCCCGCTACTGAGAGCTGCACAGTCTGGTAGCCGTAGAAATGTCCTGTAGATTGATTCGCAGAATCCTGGCGTTGCCATGCATACCCGGAAGTAACGAGGCGCGCCTGAAGTTGCTGGCTGAATGAAAGAGACGGGACCAGGATGAAGAGGATCAACGGGATTGCCGGGATGAAGGATCTTTGTGAAGTGATGAATGGTCTAGTGCGGTTTTTCACGGCGTATTCTCAATTTTGATAATAAACCTGTCCCCTGAGTATGACAATACTTATGCCAACAGTTAGTTACGCAACCGTATTGAAAAATTCAACACTTATCGCTTTTTTCGTAGGAATTCCAAGACAATTGTTCTCAAATCCCGGAATCCAATTTCCCCATTTCCGACTAATTGGAAGGTTTTAGATTGGTGGGAATGGAATCAAACACGAAGGCCCGAAGGAGTCAATGGACTCCTCCGGGCCTCGCTCAATTCACCGCGTGAGACTACTTCTTCAGATCTCTCTTGTCGTAGCCCAGGAACACTTGTCTCGGCCGGGCGATTTTCTGCTCGGGGTCGGTAAGCATTTCTTCCCACTGCGCCAGCCAGCCCGACATTCTTGGGATGGCAAAGAGCACCGGGAACATGTCCACCGGAAACTTCATGGCCTGGTAGATGAGTCCTGAATAGAAATCGACGTTCGGATAGAGTTTCCGTTTCACGAAGTAATCGTCCTGCAGTGCGATGCGCTCGAGCTCAAGCGCAATTTCGAGCTTCGGATTCTTCCCCGTTACTTCGAACACCTGATCCGCCATCTTCTTGATGATCTTGGCGCGCGGGTCATAGTTCTTATAGACCCGGTGACCGAATCCCATCAACTTTCCTTTTCCGTCCTTCACGTCCTTGATGAACGCAGGGACTTTGTCCTTCGTACCGATTTCATCCAGCATTCTCAGCACCGCTTCATTGGCACCTCCATGGAGCGGGCCGTACAATGCGGCGGCGGCTCCTGCGGCTGCGCAGTACGGATCGACCTGTGAGCTGCCGACCGACCGCATCGCGCTTGCACTGCAGTTTTGTTCGTGGTCGGCATGCAGAATGAACAGCACTTCCAACGCCCGGGCCAATGCGGGTTGCGGTTTGTACTTCGGCTCGGCGACCTTGAACATCATGCTGAGAAAATTCTCGGCATAACTGAGGTCGTTATCCGGATACACGTACGGCATTCCCAGGCTGTGGCGATACGCAAACGCCGCGATCGTCGGGACCTTGCCGATAAGGCGCCAGATCTGCTTCTGACGGACTTCGGGGTCGAGCACTTTCTTCGCTTCCGGATAGAATGTCGAAAGCGCCGCCAGCGTACTCACAAAGATCCCCATCGGGTGGGCGTCATACCGGAAGCCTTCCATCAACTGCTTAACATTCTCGTGCACAAACGTGTGCATGCGAATCGAGTTGGTCCACTCTTCGAGCTGCACCTTGTTCGGGAGCTCGCCGTAGAGGATCAGGTATGCCACCTCGATGTAGGAACATTTTTCTGCGAGCTGGTCGATGGGATATCCACGGTATTGCAGAATTCCCTTGTCGCCGTCAATGAACGTGATCTTGCTTTTGCACGACGCCGTGTTCATGAACGCCGGATCGTAAGTCATCAAACCAAAATCATCTTCAGAGATTTTGATCTTTCTCAGATCGAGCGCCTTGATCGTGCCGTTCTCAATCGGCAGTTCGTATTCCTTGCCGTTTCGCGTGTCCGTGATCTTCAACGTCCCCATCTTCTCCCCCGCTCCGTTGGGACCCTTTGTGCTTGGTACGGTTTTCGTTTCCATAAGATCTCCTGGTGAACAGTGTGGATCATTAAAGTGGAACTTCAACTCCCATGGACTCGGATATTGGAAATTGGTTATTCGTTATTGGACATTGTGCTGAGATTTTCAATGCTCAACACTCAATATCCAATGTCCAATTCTTTGTCCAAAAGTAAGTCCTAAAAACAGGAACGGCGCCGAGAAACACGTGTTCAGCGCCGTTCAATTCAACAACCGTGACTCCGTATCGGACAGCCACCGTGCATATTATCCTTTCGGAACCGGGTGTTTGATCTTTGCCCAGGCTTCCTCGAGCTTGAACGGCTTGTAGCTGGGGCTTCGTTCGTTGTGGCAGGTTTTGCAGAA
This sequence comes from Bacteroidota bacterium, assembly GCA_049644265.1. Lineage (GTDB taxonomy): Bacteria > Bacteroidota > Ignavibacteria > UBA10030 > UBA10030 > JBARRO01. The sequence continues at coordinate 28,075 of JBARRO010000258.1, read as the reverse complement.
TTTTTCGATTGCCGCGTCGTCCTTGTATGCAATCAGTCCAGCAGCAACTGCTTTTTCCTGACTTTTCATGATCGCCATGTTTTTGTAAGCCGATCCGGCTCCATGGCAGGATTCACACTGGACACCATCTTTCGGATCATATGTTTTGTCGATGAGTTTTGCATCGACCTTGAGCGCCGGTGTGTGGCATTCAAGACACTCGGGTGATTCGACGGCCGGCTTTGACAGGCCCTTTGCCTTCGCGAATTCATTGGCTTTTGCAGTCGTCAATGTCTTATAGGCTTCGGCATGGGCGCTCTTCTGCCAGATGTCGAACTGCTTGCCTTGCTTGTCCGTCTTGTGACACATCGAACACATCTTCACCCCGACGTACTTATTCTGCGCCTGCAGGGACATGGAACACAGGACCAGAACAGCCATCGCCATGGTGAGAATTCTCGTGATCTTCATTGGGATTCTCCTATCAGTTGTAGTAGTTCGTGGTTTAGCGTTGAGGATTTCCTCGTTGATTGCGTTCAATTCGTCGAATCCAAAAATACAATCCTACTGCAAGGATCGTGATAATCAGCGTCGCAACGCCGAGCCCGATCCTACGGAAAAAATACTCGTCGATGGAAAGCTGGGCGTCCTGAGAAACCACTTCGGCGGTTGTAAGTCCTTTCTCGACAACTTCCCGGAACTTGGCCTCGTTGAACGAATGCACCATCGTCCGCGATTGCAGCCGCGCCTGGCGGGCATCGCGCAGCTTGAATTTCGGCTCGCTGATTTCCATCCCCTTCTGTTCCGCCTCGCTGACCAACCCGGCGGCATGTGCTTCCTGCGATTCCAGGCTGTCGATGAGCATCCTCATGGTCTTCGCAACGGCAAATCCCTTCACATTCTGCTGCCCGGTGTGACACTTGCTGCAAACTGCCTGCTCTGAGACTCCAAGCAGTCTGTCCGTTGCGGCGATAATCTCGTGGTTGCCGTGGCAGGTTTCGCACTCGGGGAGTTTCCGGTCGTCAAACGCTTTCTTGTGCGGGCTGGAGGAGAACAGGTCTGCATTCAGGGCATGACACGTTCCGCAGACTTTCGAGATGGATGCAACACCCGGGGGAGCAGCGCCGTGATTACCATGACAGTCATTGCACGCGGGGGCGGAAAGGTCCTTCTTTTGCAGCAGAGCAACTCCATGGACACTGCGTGAAAACTTGTCGAATTGATCCGTCGGAATCCTGTACGTCTTCATGTACTCCGCATTGCTATGGCACTGTGCGCAGGTCGACGGGAGGTTTGAGGGATAGACCTTCGACATGACATCCTTTGCTGAACGGATATCATGGCTTCCGTGACAGCTGGCGCACTCGGCCGGCTTCGGGTCACCGTGCGCATTACGGGTGCCGTGGACGCTCGTCCGGTATTTGTCAAGCTGGTCGACGGGGAGCGAGGGATTGTATGTGCGCATGAACGATGCGTCGGCATGACATTTTGTGCACGTCTTGACGACGTTCAGCGGATACACCGGAGAGGCGGGATCTTTCACCGACGCGATCCCGTGCGCGTTATGGCATGTGATGCACTGCGCGATGTGCTCTTTGCCCGTGACCGAGAGCTTTGCATGCACGCTCGACTGCAGGGTCTCCCATTGGTTCGTCGGCAATGAGGACCCGTAGCTTTTCATTTTTGGGGGATTCGAGTGGCATTGGGCGCACGCCTTCGAGATGTCGTCGCCTTTCGGGACACCGATGAACCCTGCTTTGGGGTCCATCGCTTGTTCCATCTCTTCCGATTTTGAATTTCCCCCGTGACACCCTGCGCAGGAAATTCCCTTCTTGAAGTGAACGTCATGCTTGAAGAGCGTCGTGGGTTCGTCGCCAAGCGTTTCGTGGCAGGTCAGGCATTTGTCCTGGGCCGCTGCCCGGGGAGCAAGAACTGCAGCACACGAAAAGAGGATGAGGAGGTTGAGTATTCTTTTCATGTGAGCCAGCCGATCGTCGTGAGGATGATCATATAGAAAACGATGAACAATCCGATATAGTTGATCAATTTGTTATGCTCGCCGCGGGAGCTTTTCCGGTCCCAGAATGGAATCAGCAGCCAGAGCAGTCCGGCGACTCCAAACAGGAGAACGCCGAGAACCTCTCCGTCAAAGATCCACAGTTTCCCGGGGATGTATTTCAGCGTCTGAAACATGAAGAGGAAGTACCATTCCGGTTTTATTCCCGCGGGGGCCGAGCCGAACGGGTCCGCCTTTTTTCCAAGCTCCCAGGGAAAGAACACGGCCAGGATGGCCAGCAGATTCAGCACGATCAGCCACAACAGAAGATCGCGCAGCAGGAAGTTGGGGAAGAACGGCATCGTCTTCCGTTCCGAAGCGGGGATGTTCTCCAGCTCGAGCGGCTCGCTCATCCCCTGCCGCTGAACCAGGATTAAATGGATTCCCAGGAGCACTGTAAAGATCCCGGGGAACACCGCTACATGAAATCCAAAGAAACGGGAGAGCGTTGCACCCGTTACTTCTTCTCCGCTTCGCAAGAAGACCATCAGCGGTTTTCCGACGACCGGTACGACTCCAGCAATATCCGTTCCAACCTTTGTTGCGAAGAACGCGAGCTCATTCCAGGGGAGAAGGTACCCGCTGAACCCGAATCCGAGTGCGAGGAAAAACATGAGCATCCCCGTGAGCCAGGTAACTTCGCGCGGCTTGCGGTACGACCGTTCAAAATAGACGCTAAACATGTGGATCATGGACGTCAGGATAAACAGGTTCGCCGTCCAGCTGTGGATCGAGCGGATAAGCCACCCGAATTGCACCTTCGACATGATAAACTGAATGCTTTCGAAGGCGAGGTCCTCGCTTCCTTTGTAATAGAGAAGCAGGAGAATTCCTGTCACAACCTGAATAATGAACAGGAACAGCGATACGCCGCCGAAATAGTACCACACAGAATTCCGGTGGACGGGAACATATTTCTTCCCGAGGAACTGGACCAGATCTTCGAGCTGAACTCGCTCATTGATCCAATCGTACATTCTTTTCCAGAGTGGCTTCATACTTTTTTCGAAATAAACACTTCTTCTCCCTGAACGATAACCCTGTATTCGTCAAGGGGACGTGGAGGTGGACCGGAAACATTGCGTCCATTCAAATCGTACTTGCCGTTGTGACAGGCACACCAGACAAGTCCCATATCCTTCCGGAATTGTACCGTGCAATCCAAATGCGTGCAGGTCGCCGAATACGCTCGGAATTCCCCCGTCGGAAGACGCAGAAGAATGACGGGTTTTGACCCGAATCGAACGATCGTTCCGCTCTCATTTTGAAATTCTGCAATCTTCCCTGCTTTGACGCTGTTGACTTCCACTTCCGCCTGCTTCGGTGGCTTCATGTAGGCAAGCACGGGATAGAGGACTGCCGCCAGCCAGGCGACAAGGCCTCCGCCGAGGACGTACTTTAGAAAATCGCGTTTGCTCTGTTGAGGTTGATCCATGAAGAAGTTGTGAGTAGACAGTTGTGGGTGAACAGTGAAACGTAAGATATTCAATTCTTTTACTGACCGCTGATCGCTGACTTCCTACCCTCCGTTATGGCAATCGCTGCAGTTCATTTCTTTCCACGCGTCGCCGATATCGACAGGGTGTTTGTACTCGATGCCGCCCAGGGCAATTCGTAGCTTTCCCTGTTCAAATTGCTGCGCGAGAATCGTGTGACAGGTATTGCAGTCCCGCGAAAGAGTCTTCCCCTCTTCGCTGACGTGTTTTCCGTCATGGCAGCGGAAGCAACCGGGATAGTAGAGGTGGCCAACGTTATCGTTGAATTTTTTCCAGCTGACACGCATTTCAGGAAAATAGTTCCGGCTGTAAATCTTTTGGAGTTCTTCGACCGCTCTGCCAATTTTCTCCCTGTTGGCCGAGGCAACCGCGGGGTAATTCGTCTGGTAATAATTTTCAAGAACAGTTTTGATGCTGTCGAGGCCAATCTGTTTTGTGGTGTAGGGATACTCCAGAGCCTGGACAGAGATACTCTTCACGTTCTGAAGCGCCGGGTCAATCCAACCGAGTGACATGACATGGTCAACGGACCGCGCGGGCGGATGATAGATATGGGTCGGCCGGTTATGGCAGTCGATGCAATCCATCCGACGGGTTTTGAGTTTCGCGACATCTTCATCCTTGATAGGATTGTCGGAGTTCCGATACACGCTCGTGCTGCCGTCCGGCCGTTTGATGCGCACCCACGGAATAACCTGCCGGCTCGAATCGCCCGGCGCGTAGATGACTTCATTGGCAATGTTCATGTGCCAATGGATCCCGGACGTGGGTCCCGCTTCGATATTGCCGCCGCCGATCTTCATCAGGAGGTTGAGCGTCCATTTCGTGTTATGCTCATCGGATATGAAATAGGTGTTGGTGTGAAGCTTCTCGCTGAAGAACTGTTTCGGCCAGTGACACTGTTCGCAGGTTTCCTGTGCAGGGCGCAGATTCTCGATCGGCGTCGGAATCGGCCGCGGGAATTTGTTGAACGTGACCGCATACATCTGGTATGTTCCGGAAAGTTTTGACCGCACGAACCAGCCGGCTCCGGGTCCGATGTGGCACTTGACGCACCCGACGCGGGCGTGCGGAGAAAACTCGTACGCCGTGTATTCCGGCTCCATCACGGTGTGGCAGGTTTCCCCGCAAAACGTGTCGGAGTCCGTGTGTTCATACGCCTTGAAACTCCCGAACGCAGAAAAGATAAGAAGAAGAACGGTACCAAACGAGAAGTAAAGAAACGCTGTCCGATGACGTGGATTGCTCAGATCGATGGTGGGGAGTGAAAATTCCCCGCCGGCTTTGCCGACCTTCTGGCGATGATGCTCCCGCATGATCCCCGCAATGATGATCAGAATGCTGAGGATCAGGATCCCCGGCAGGATCACGAACGCAATGATGCCCATGTACGGCTTGGGAGTCTCCGCCATCGCTTCCAGAACCATCAGGAACAGGATCAGGCAGAAACTGACGAAGGCAATCGCCGCCCCCACCAGGGTGACCGGGTTGTAGAATGAACTCGGAAAAAGTCGTCTCACGCGGGTAGAATTCTTAGTGGAGAGGGTTGTCCTTGGCGCTTGTTCACTGCACGAGTTCTTTCATCCGCTGCTCATCAAGAAAATCCTGAATTAAGGACTCATTCGCAAGGGATGTTTCGATTCTTTTCAACGCTTCTTTGAGATCCGCGGCGGAAGAGACGTAGGAAAGACGGATATATTCCTGGTCATCCTCTTTGGTGCGGGTTCCGAAGCATTGCTGGCCCAAAACCGCCACACCGGCCTTTTGCAGGAGAAATTGTTGAAGCTGTTTGGAGTCCTTAAAACCATGCTTTCTGCACACTCTGGTAACGTTGGGGTAGACGTAGAACGCTCCGGTCGGCTTCCGGCAGAAGAAACCCTCGAGGAGGTTCAGTCCGTCGACCAGGAGATCCCGGTGTTCCCGAAATTCCCGCACCATCGCATCCACGGAGTCCTGGCTTTCCACCATCGCCGCCATGGCTGCATGCTGGGTAAACGTTGCCGTACACGAATTCGAGTTCGTCATCAGCTTGCCCATGTAGACCGCCAACTGCTTCGGCATTGCTCCGTAGCCAACCCGCCAGCCAGTCATCGCGTAGGTCTTGGAATGGCCGTCAACGATGATCGTGCGTTCCTTCATCCCGGGGAACTGACTGATGCTTTCGGCTTTTCCCTCATACATAATGCGGGAGTAAATTTCATCGGACAGAACCCAGAAATCATGCTTCAACGAAAGCTCCGCGATTTCATGGAGATCCTGTTTTGGAATGACCCCGCCTGTCGGATTATGGGGAGAATTCACGATGACCATTTTTGTCCGGTCGGTGATCTTGGACCGGAGTTCCTTGACGTCAAAACTGAAGTTTCGATCCTCCCGCAGACGAAGCGGTACCGCCGTCGCTCCGGTGAAGTTGACCATCGATTCGTAGATCGGATAACCCGGCAACGGATAGATCACTTCGTCGCCCTCTTCGACACACGCAAGGATGCTGAAGAAGATGACGGGTTTGCCACCTGGCACAACGACGATTTCATCAGGGGAGTAGGGAACTCCTCTCGACGACGTCACGTAGTCCGCGATGACCTTTCGGAATTGCGGAATCCCCGACGAGGGACTGTAATGTGTCAGGTTTTTGTCCAAAGCCTTTTTCGCGGCTTCCTTTACCAGGTCGGCCGTTGCACAGGCCGGCTCGCCGATCGATAGTGCGACGATGTTCCGCCCTCTGGCACGAAGTTCGTTGACTTCGGCAAGGACATCGAAGGCGGTTTCAGTACCCAGTCTGGCAATGCGTTGTGCGAATTTCATATGTCACCTTTGTTCAGGATTGGCATGAGTTTCAGTTACGTCCCCGGCTGTTTGCTGATTTCGTTGCCTCCTGCAATGTTCCCCGGCTTCGCCGGATGTCCTAGTACTTCATCTCCACGGGACGCTTCTTCATGGCCACAAGTTTGTGTGCTGTGTGGACAATATGCTCCGCGCTCACTTCGAATTCCTTGATGAGCTCCCACGGAGCTCCGGATTCTCCGAACCGGTCCTTCACGCCGATTGATCCGGTGATGACGGGAAGCTGGTACAATTCGGGCGCCTCCGTGATGATTCTGCAAACCCGATCGGCGAGTCCACCGATCTGATGTTCTTCTGCGGTGATAACGATCCCTGTTTCCTTTGCCGCTTTCACAACCGCTCGTGCATCGAGCGGCTTCAGGGTGTGCATGTTGATGACACGCGTTTCGAGATTGTACTCCCGTTTCAAAATGAACGCCGCGCGCATGGCCTCCGGCACCATCGGTCCACAAGCAATAATCGAAAGGTCTTCATCCTCGCTCTCATAGGAGGACGCGAGCGAAGTCTCGAAGGCGTCGATAAACCGCGCCTGTTCCTTGCGAAGCCGGATGACGTTCGCCTGCCCGAATTTGAACGGAGTCTTTTCGGTGGTCACGATGGGCGTTGCTTCGCGCGCGAACCGGATAAATTTGGGACCTTTGAGACCGAAGAGGAAATGCTCGGTCGCTTTTCGCGTCTCAAGAATATCGCAGGGGACCGAGACATTCATGTTCGGCAGACCGCATACCTGAAAGAGGTCTTCCAGCGCCTGGTGTGTTGCCCCATCCGGGCCAACGGAAACTCCGCCGTGCGCACCTGCGATGAGAACGTTCAGCTCACCGTAGCAGACTGTCGTTCGTATCTGGTCGAGACATCGTCCCGCGGCAAACGTGCCGTACGTTCCGAGCACAGGAATCCTGCCTTCCCGGGCGAGCCCCGCAGCAACGCAAATCGCGCTCTGCTCCGCAATCCCAACGCTGAACCATCGATTCATTCGCTCGGGGTGCTTGTCGTAAAAATCGCTGATCGTGATCGATCCAGAAATATCCAGCCCCAGGCATACGATCCGTTCATCCCCTCCATGTTCCTTGAGCGCATTGCCAAAACCTTTTCGGGTCGGCTGCATTTCCACGCGCATCAGCTCGTCGGTATTCCACCAATAATTCCGCGAGAACGCCGGCATTTTCTTATTGAGGGTCGTCTCGGCATTTTTCTGGAACTCCTGCGCCGATGCGAGCATCTGTTCGACCGGCAGTTTTCCTTCGAGTCCGAGCTGGACAAGTCCCTTCTTCATCTCTTCGATGCTCGGGGTTTTGCCGTGCCATCCTGCGACGTTCTCCATGAAATCCACCCCCTTGCCTTTGACGGTCTCCGCGATAATGACGGTTGGCTTTCCCATTGTCAGCTGTGCACGTTCAAGTGCGCGGACGATAGCATCCATGCTGTGCCCGTCGATGTGAATAACGTTCCATCCGAAACTCTGATATTTTTCCGCAATGGATTCGACATCCATGACATCCTTTGTCCAACCGTCGATTTGCAGACGGTTCTTATCGATGATGCCGATGAGGTTTTCGAGTTTGTAATGGCCCGCTTCCATCGCGGCCTCCCAAATCTGTCCCTCCTGCTGCTCACCGTCACCCATGATGCAGAAGACGTGCGACGGAGAGTTGCTGAGCCGAAGCCCCAGCGCCATCCCCACAGCAATACTGAGTCCCTGACCGAGTGAGCCGCTCGAGACCTCCACGCCCGGCAGTTTCAGCCAGTGCGGATGTCCCTGAAATTTGCTTCCGAGCTTGCGGAGTGTGACAACGTCCTTCACATCATAGAACCCCGCCATTCCGAGGCCAAGGTAGAGGCTTGGCGCTTTGTGTCCCACGGACCACACGATGCGGTCCCGGCCTTCCCACTGCGGATTCTGAGGGTCCAGGTTTGCCACGTGAAGATACAGAGCTGTGGTAATATCCATGATCGACAGGGTTCCCCCGGCATGACCCGACCCGGCGGCCGCGAGGCAGACGAGGTCGTAGCCGCGCATGAGATTGGCAGCATCCTTCAATTCCGAAAGTGAATACGTTTTGCGGACGGATCCTGTGTGTGAGTCAATTAAAGACATGGTTCACTCCATTCGTAGACGCAACGTTCAGGAAATTCATGAGGTTATGGTAGCTGGGAGTCTACAACTTGTGTACCGCAGACGCTTCCCAAACCGATGAATTCCGGCCCTGCCGTTTGCATGGAATCGTGCTTATTCCAAATCTTGAGAACAGATCATTTTCTCATCCTTGCGAAGGCGCACCACTCTTGGGAAGCATTGGGTGGAGTTACAGCAGGTTTTCAGTTGCCCTTCATCGCTTCTAGCGGTACGCAAAGATCATTGCATAAATAATCCAGACGACGATGCTGAACCCGATGCTGAGGGCAGTCCATCCAAAGACGCGGATGGCCCGGATGACAATCGGCGGATAGGATTCGACGAGATAATCGTCAAGCGTTCCTTTCGCAATGAGCGCCTCATACTCGGCAGGTTTGTCGCGCTTGAATTCCTCAAGCGGCATGCGTCCCGTGAATACGACGATGTCCATGGGAAATTTCTCCGGCCGCAGGTGCGTATTGAAGAAATGGACTGTGAAGATGAACCCAACTGCCAGGAGTGCTTCGTCGCTGTGGATGATCGTTGCCACGTTGATAAACCACCCGGGAATGAGCAGCGTGAAGATCTCCGGGAACCACAGCATAAGTCCTGTGGAGCCGATGACCGCGATCCCCCAGAAGACCGCGAAGTAGTCGAACTTCTCCCAGTACGTCCACCTCCCGTATTTCGGCCGGGGACCCTTTCCCAGGAACCACTTCAAGTTTCCGATAAAGTCCTTCAGGTCTTTCTTGTTGAAGATCATCGAGTCCGGGCCGAAGAGGAGAGCGCGCCAGGTTCCGTATTCCCTTCGCTTTCTCCGGGTCAGGTCAACGATATGCGTGATAAAGATCCCCATCATAAAAACAGCAGCAACACGATGGATGTAACCGGCGGATTCATATCCTCCGAACAGATGTGAGAGAAATGCCGCCCAACCCGTGTAGGAAAACTTCAGCGTCATACCAGTAAGCGCCAGGCTCATGAAGCTGACGATCATGATAATGTGAAGAATCCGGTTCAACCGGGAAAACCGAAGGACCTGCCGTTCAGACTGCTCGAGCGCAACCGGTTGGTCCACCGGAATTGGCTGTGTCGTTGCTTCCGTCATTTCTTTTCCTTGTTCTCTTCTTTTCCTCTTCGCACATCGCGTTGCATTTTCAGAGCCCGTGGAAGCCAGAGCAGCGTGTGCACACCTCCGAATACGAACGTAACGATGAGGAGCGATGTCATCCCCCAAAACGTCCAGAACAGGAATGGATATTTTTCCGGGTCATGGTGTGTCGCGTGCGTCAGGTATCCTGCAAATCGTCGGGTTGCTCCTGAGTGACACTTCTGACAAGTTCCGACGACATTGTCATGACTCAGATGCGATCGTGGGTCAGAAACCCGCAGAATGTCGTGCGCCCCGTGGCAGTCGTAGCATTTCGCTGTCTTGGTGTATCCAAGCTGTGAGACTTTTCCGTGGTAGGTATCAAAATATGTCGCAGCAATCTTTTCATGACAGCGGCCGCATTTCGTCATGATGTCCAGTTTGAATCCTTCTTCGTCCGCACGCCGGATTGTGTGCGCCGTGTGACAATCACTGCACACCGGCAGCTCCCTGTCCGTCTTTCCCACTTCTGATGCGTGAATACTGCTGTTGAACTGTTCTTCAATCCCGTGGTGGCAACGTCCGCACGTCGACGGCACGTTTTTCGGATTGACGCTTGATGCAAGGTCGTTCTTGGGGAGGATGCTATGAGCCGTATGGCAGTTCGTGCACATGGCAGTCACCGTCAGACCGCTCTTCATCAGTCCCTTTCCGTGAATACTCTCCGTGTAGCGTTCGATGATGCTGTGCTGGGTACCTTCGTACCGAACGGCGGCTTTCTTGCCTTCGCGATGGCATCGGGCGCAGAGGTCCGGAACGTTTGTTGGAAAGGTTGCGGATTTGGGGTCGAGTTTCCCCATGACGGTGTGAGTTCCGTGGCATTCTTTGCAGGTCGGTGCGTTCGGGTCGTTTTTTGCAGCAAGTTGACCGTGTGTGCTCTTCTGAAATTCCTGTCCCATTTCAGCGTGGCACGAAGCGCAGTCCACTTTCTGCTTGATTGTTTCACAAGGTCGCAACCGCGATGCGTTCACGCCGGAGTGGCACTGACTACAAGCCGTCTTCGAATGGCGGGAATGAGCAAGATCATCGGTGCGAACCACCAGCGGCCGGCCGTCGACCGAAGACTTCAGGTTCTCGTTGCTATGACAACGCATGCAATCCTTGTCCGCCATTCCCTGGTCATAAAAGATCTTTCGAACTCTATGCGGTTGATGACAGTCAATGCAGGCGGGCAGCACATGCGATTCCTTCTCCCACAACTCCCCTTTGATCACTTTCCGGTGAACCGCTTCGATCTGAGCGTGACACTTGGTGCAGGTTTTTGCGATATTCCCCCGTGCGATAGATGACGAAGGATCTGTGTGCGGGAGAATCGAATGAGGCGTATGGCACGAAGCGCAATTGGGCGCGACGATCAGACCTTTTCGGAGAAGTCCTTCGCCGTGGATGCTCTCCGAAAAATTCTCGATGATATTATCCTGATGGATCGTCCCTCGACGCGCAACCGGGGCACCTTCCTGATGACATCTTCCGCAGACGAACGGAACTTTGAGAGGAGCAACTTGCGAACCCTGGTCTTTCACCCCTAGAATCTCATGGGTACCGTGGCAATCCTTGCAATGGGGTGCGAGCGGATCGCCGCGGGCTATTGCTTTCCCATGCAGGGATTTTGCGTGGAGTTTCTGCTCAGAATCGTGGCATGAACCGCAGTCGACAGGAGCAAGGTCTTCTGGGTGGGGAAACTCCGCACCGGCGAGGTCCGCATGACATGATATACACGAAAGGGAAGAATGGATCGATCCCGAAAACTTCTTCTCGTCGACAAAAACAGAGATGGTCCGCCCTTTCCGGGTTCCTGTGAGGCTCTTGTCGTTGTGACACGAGAAACAGTCGCTGTTTTCCTGCGCCAACGCCCGACCGGCAAGGCAGAGCACCGTGGCCAGGAACAGGAAAACGAATCCGCCGATTCTTGTCATAAGGAATTCTCTTAAACGTGTTCCGCCGGCTGCTACTTGTTGGACACCTCAGTCCTGGCGCCTTCCTTCTCTTCTTCAACAACCATGGCCTTCAGCTCTTCACGCCGGATTTTCTCAAGCTCCAGCGGATGCTCATCTTCCATTTCCCGTTCCGTCAGTGTTCCCTTCCAGAATGCAAGGTTCACCGGGTACACATCCGGATTGAAGATGACGAAGTAGAAATGCCACACGACGATGGCCAGGGTCGCAAGCCAGGCCTCGTAGTAGTGAATCGCCTGCGCAACATCCCACCAAAGCTTTGTCAACAGGCCGAGGAACGTGTTATCGAACCAGAGGATTGTCCCTGTGACTCCCATGACAACGGTTCCCCAGACCAGCGCCCAATATTCACTCTTTTCGATGTAGCTGAATCTCTCGAATCTTGGTTTCACCGACGAAAATCCCAGGTTGAATTTCAGAACGCCCATCGCGTCGTTGATGTCTTTCAAGCGTGGCAACAAATCCCGAATCAGTTCCTTTCCTCTCGGCACAAAGAGCACATAGTAGACGTGATAGAGTCCCGCAAGGACCATGACCACGGCGGCAACCCGATGGAGAATTCCGCGGAGCTCAAACATCAACGGACTGATGTTCCGGAAGGGCGCCACCCACCACGCATCCGGGAACTTCAGGGCAAATCCAGTCAGGACAAGCGCGACAAAACTTACGACAAGCGTTCCGTGTTGCAGCCGTTCGCTCAACGTCATGCGCAGATACAATCTGTGTCGCACCGGCTCATGTTGAATCAGTCCACGCCGGTACATCAGCTGGTGCTTCGATTTCTTGATGAAGTCCAGGATGTTGTGGAAGAACATTCCGCCCACGATGACGACAATCAGAATGACGTAGACCGTGGCGATAAGATAGAGCGCCTCGTTGTTGTCGGCGGCGGCAAGAACGTGGACTGAGCCCCTGGTAAAATTCGTGTTCGCGCCCGGATGGCACGTGCCGCATGTTCGGACAAGGTTTTCTTTGGAAATTCGAGATGAGGGGTCGCTGGACGGTTTAATGTCATGCACCCCATGGCAGCTCGCGCAGTTCGCAACTTCGACCGACCCTGCTTTCCCCGCAAGGCCGTGATAACTGTCTGCGAAGCTTTTGTAACGATCGGTGGCGAGTCCGAATTTTTGCGTCAGTTTGAGGGAGCCGTGACACGGCGAGCAAACCTGTGCTGAGACGTTCTTTGCAGCGACCGGAGACAACGGGTCGGTATGTTTGAGAATATTGTGTTCGCCGTGACAATCGGTACATGCAGGGGCAGCAGTGACTCCGTTCGCGAGTGCGACGCCGTGCACGCTGTACCTGTATTGCGCAACGACTTTTTCATGACATTGTGCGCAGGTTCCCGGGATATTCATTTTGTTCACGCGCGACGCCGGGTCGGAGCCCTTCTTCATTTCGTGACTGCCATGGCAGTCGATACAATTTGCGGCTTTGCCGTTCCCGTTGAGGAGCGCCGTACCGTGGACGCTCGATTGATACGCCGCAATAAACCCTGCGGACGGAGAAGTCCTGGCACGTACGTTCGGGTCATCCAGATGGCACGCGAGACAGACTTTTTCCTGAGCAATCTTCGTCTGCACAGTATCCTGCCCGGCCTGGAGCTTCGAGATCCGGTTCTGGTGGCAGGTAATGCAGTTCGGCGCGCCCTTCACCCCCGCAGCAAATGCTTTGGAGTGTTCCGAATGCACAAACGTATCCTTCACCTCTGCGTGGCATGCACCGCAGGATTGTGTCAGATTTTCGGTAGAGAACTTGGAGCCTGGGACCTTCGGTGAAACAACATCATGTTTGCCGTGGCATTGCTTGCAGGAAACATCCGGTGCGCCGTTCGTTCCTTTTGCTTTTTGAATTTGGGGATGGAACGAGTGTTTGAGCGGAGCATCCTTGTGGCACGTCAGACAATTTACCGGGGTGATTTTTTCCTTGTGCGGAACATTGTTGGGATCGAATCCCGCATGGCACGCGACACAGACGAGTTTCTTGTGGGGAGACTTGTTCAGGACCTCTTCTTTGACATGAAGGGAAACTTCTTTTCCGTTCCGTTCGGTCGTTAATCCTGCGTCGCCGTGGCAAGCCAGACAGTCGGCCCTTGATTGGGCGGAACTTAGTCCGGCAAGACCCGCAGAGAGAAGTGCCGCGAAGAGAAGGTGCCGGAGCTTTATTATGCGAGAGATCATATCACGTTCAGTGCAGCTTTGTTTTCAATTTTGGGAAGATTTCGCTTAAATTTGCGCAAATGGCATGCCGAAACCGAGTTAGGGGAATTGGTTGAATTTTTCAACAAAAAACAGAGAAGATGTTCCTGGGAATGCGAAACGGGCGAATTTTTTTCAGGAAGTCGGAAAGCGGTTCTTGAGGATGTAGAGATTGTCAGCGTCGGGGGACTCGGGGAGTCAATTTCGGTCAGACTGCCAGTTCAGAGGATTATTTATGATGTAATCTCTGATGCGGTTGAGCTCGTCTTCATCGCGGATAATGTGATCGTGAAACAGCGATTGCCATTTGAAATCATTGTAGCCAGCGGAGTGGATGCGGGTTGTTGCAGCTGCTTTGAAACCTCGAATGATGGAGGAGAGGTTATGTCTTTGGGGGCCAAAGGTGTTGATTCTTTGTGTGGTATTTCTTTGTCGAGATGCACTGCTGTGCGTCTCCACCAAAGATTGCTCCAGCAAACCTTCTGATGCCTCCACACCCCCCTTCTTTTCATCAATTACAACAATGCCATGGAAATGATTCGGCATGACACACCATTCGTCGAGACGAACATTCGGCCGGATTAAAGGTGTTCGCATCCATTCACCTGCAACGATGCTACCAATCTCCGACAAAGACATTTTTCCCTCTTCAATTTCCCCAAACCAGCATATCCTCCATTTCGTGCAGATCGTAACAAAATATTCCCCAGGGGTCGAATAATCGTACCCTTTCAGTCGCATTGATTCGATCCGATATTTGTTCTTGAAGAGGGTCATGACCCAGGCGGGTGGATGAAAACGAATAACGGGAATTTAAGCGGTCGGATCGGAAACAGGAAGGAAAATCAACGTCGATTGTTGAGATGAGGTGAAGCTGGAGCCACGACAAATCTCCGGTCAGATATCCTGACGACGAAGAAGCCGTGTGGACCAGAGGAAAGGAAGAAGAACCCAGAGAACAATTCCGACTGCGAGCAGAAAGATACTGGTCGCCGCCCCTCCGAAGAATCGCAACAGAGCCGCCCCTGCCGTACCGAAGATTGTAACATTGTCCAACACAATAAGTGACGCCACGCGGACCAGGTCAACAGGATTGGCAAAGAGGGAAAGAAAGAGGAACGCGTTCGCCCACGGACCGCGCAGGAAGAGTGTGATTCCGAGCGCGAGCAAGTCGTAAAAGATCACAAAGAAAAACCAGACAAGAAGCGACACACCGAACGCTCTTGATTTTCGCCGGCTCGCCATGGCAATGACCACAGCGATACTTAGAAATACCAGCGAGAGTGCAAGGGAGAGAACAACGAGCGTTGCGTAACGAACGACACCATCGGTTCCAGTTTGCATCATCACAACCGCTCCTGCCAGTGTGAACCCACCGAGCGTAGAGAGAGAGCGATTGAAGCGAAAACGCCGAGCAGCTTTCCGAGCATCACCTCGGTCCGGGATACCGGTTGCGAAAACAGGAGTTCCGTCGAGCCCTTGTCACTCGTAAAGCTGAGCGTCCCCATGGTGAGGGCGAGAAGGGGCACCACATAGAGAACAAGATTCAGAATGCTCGCCGACGTCCGGGTGAGATTTTGCATCCCCGAAAAACCTTCTGCCATAATTCCGAAATACGAAATGCCGATCGCATAGATTGAAATGTGAATCCGGCAAGGCTCGCAAGTATCCCGCCTAAACCGAGCTTCTGAAGGAATGACCGCCGACCAAGATTTTGCACACCCTCGCCGTCCCGTCCGACTGTCTGCAGTTTACTGAGGAAGTTCATAGGCTTTCTCGATGAAGAAAGGTTGGTAACACGAATGATTCTTTATGTGAATGTGATCTTCCATTCGCGTCATTCGTTTCATTCGACTTTTATTCGTGGTTCAATCTGTCATCTGCGTTAAATCTGTGTAATCTGCGCAATCACATGCACAATCACACAACCTCACGTTCCTCATAATAAAATACCTCCATCGTCATCGCATCCGTCGGGCATCTAAGTGCGCAAAGCCCGCATCGGATGCAAGTTTCGTCATCTTTCAGCATTGCGGATGCGGGTATAAAGAGATCGAGGTTGTATTGTTCGAACAATGGATTTGAAAGTCTTCTATTCCGGTTTTTTCGCGATGACAACCAGGTCTTGTGATTGTTCCGGAAGAAAGCCCTGAAGCGAGATCCCTCCGTACACCTGGATGTCTCGGAATCCTGACTTCTCAAGCAGGTCGATCAAGTCCTTGCTGGAAACCGGCCGCAATGACACCGAGATGAGTTTCTCTTCGGGCAATCCTTTTGACTTGTCGATCTCCAGGATGTTGAAGACAACCGAGCCTTCGTTGTAATCGTAGAATCGCACAAACGTTTTCGATTCGATTTGTTTGGTGTTCTGGATTCTTTCTTTCACCTTCATGATGCGGTCATAATTGAGCACCTGAAGGAAGAGCGCGCCGCCTGGCTTCAGGATCGCGTGGAAGTTTTTCAGCACCGAAAGGAGATTTTCGGCGGAGAGAATGTGAGCCAGTGAATTACCGAGCGAAAAAACCGCATCGACAAGACCGGTGAGGTCCGCCGAGAGATCTTCAAAACGCGCCCGAATTGTCTTAACCGGGAGGGACAATTCTTTTGCGTGGGCAGCGACTTTTGCGAGCATTTCGCCGGAAATATCCACGGCAGTCACGGACACACCCAGTTGTGCGAGAAGAAGCGAATGAAATCCTGTGCCGCAACCAGCGTCGACCGCTGTCGAAATCTGGTATCGGTCGACAAACATGCGGAAGAACGGCCGTTCCCGGATAAACCGGTTGTCAAACCCGGTCATCAGGTCGTATTCGGCCGACAGGGCATCGTAAAACGACGACACGTCGCTGAGGTTGTGCTGGTCAGTCATTGGGTCCATAGTTTGGCACGCTCCCCCGGTTATGTTGATAGGCGGGTGAATCGAGATGGAGAAATCGCTCTTGGTATTCTTCCTTTGAGATTCCGTTCCGCCAATTTCCCGTCAGCATCGCGAGCCCGGTAATGGCGGCAAATACACCGAGCACGAGGGTTCCAAAGACCCAGGACGGCACAGGTTTGCTGGTCTTCGTCGTCCGCATTTGGAGGGTATCGATCACGGGACATGCTTCGACGCAGCGCATGCAGCTCATGCATTCGTCACTCCACACGCGTTCCACCTTGTGGACCTTGATGTTGGCGGGGCATGCCTTCGTGCACAACTCGCAGTCAATGCAGGTGCTTTTTGTTCGGATAATTTTCAGAGGGCTGAACCAGCTGAGGAATCCGAGTAGAGCGCCATAAGGACAGAGATACCGGCACCAGAAGTTCTTTATGACAACCGAAAGGCCCGCGAGAATCAGGACCGTCCAAAGGACAAAGGATGCGATGTTGGCAAAGAAGAGATACATCTTGATATCCGCGACCTTGTTGTACGGGCTGTAGATGAATTGTTGGAGCGTCGACACGTCCATGTGAAGAACAGCCCAGCCAAAGAAGAGGAGAAGCAGGTATTTCAGGGAACGGAGGGGATAATCAAGCCATCGCGGGGGCTGCAGGTTGCGGCCAAAGAGCTTCTGACCGGCCATCCAAAGCGATTCGCTGAGCGTTCCAACCGGGCAGAGCCATCCGCAAAACGCCTTCTTGAGGAGCACGCTGACTGCGACGATCGCGAGGAGAATGAAGAGTCCGGAGGGATGGACATCGTTCACGATCCCTGTTTGAATCCAGTATTTCAAACTGATCAACGCACTGATGGGAAGGAATCCTTCGGCACCCGGAGGTCGCGAAGAAAATGTTTCGGCTCCCTCCGACATTCCCCATTTCATGAAAAGCGAAAACTCAATGCCGATCCATATACACAGAAGGACAAAGGAAACCTGAACCGTCGTACGAAGAAACTGTGAGTCTTCTTTCAAACGCCAAAGGATTCGTTTGTACCACAGCGGTTCGAGGGAGAACTTAATTTTTCTCCGGCGCAAGTGGGGCGGGATTTTTTTGACTTGTCTCCGCGATCCGGATGACACCGTGTAATGACCCTGAAGAACTGCGGTAACGGGGCTCGTTTCAACAGTCACTGAATTCCTTTCCATAACCTCATATCCTTGTGGTTCGCCGACGTTTACGAATTTCCAAAACCTCATTTCCTGATTCCTGGAGAATCCTCCGACCCTTCTGTTGTTTCCTGATCGTTTTGGAGCCCATTTTCAAGCCCAACAACTTCCTTCCCATCAGATATCAAGAAGTGTGCCAATTCGGATAAATTACTCTGAAATACTCCCATAAGAAAAGTCGCTCATTGCAGCGCGTGCCGATACTCCGGTTTTTTCATGTCTTTGGCCATTTCGGAGATGTTCTTGCGGACGAGCATCTGATATATTTCTTCACGCAAGCCTGCCCACTGGTCATGCACCGAGCATGGGTTTTTTCCAGAACATTCTGAGAACCCGAGCATGCAACTGTTGGTGAACGCGACCCCGTCGATCGCTTCAACGATGTGAAAGAGCGTGATCTCCTTCGCCGCGAGAGCGAGTCGGAACCCGCCGCTCGGACCTTTCATCGAGGCCAGCAGTCCTTTGTAGGTGAGCTGTTGCAGGATCTTCGCCACAAAATGGTACGGGATATCCAGGCGCCGGGTCAGCTCTTTCATGGACGTCATCTCCCCCTCCGGTTTCAGCGCAAGATACAAAACCGCCTGCATCGCATATTCACACTGCCTGCTGAAAAAAACGCTCATACGGGATTAGACCTCTATTTCAGATTGATTTGTCTTAAATTAAGAGAAAGATGCGGTTTTGTCAAGTAGAATGTGGAAGGATTTTCAGTTGGCGATTTTATTAGGAATTGACGTGGGAATTGATTACTTTACCACTGTCAAATAACAGTACACCGTCTATTCTCCTCCGGAGATAAAATCTCCAGAATCCCGCTGCTGCACCGCACGTACCCCTCACAAGGTCCAAACGTTGTCAGTCAGTCAAAATCGCACTCGGTGTTCCCGATTGTGAGGGTGCTTTAGAGTTTGCTGGCGTACACCTTGCCCGGCGGTTTAGCCGGGTTGTCAATATAACAGAAAGGACTCGTTCCATGGAAAAAGGAACAGTCAAATGGTTCAACGGAACCAAAGGGTTCGGTTTCATTTCACGCAGCGGCGGCACGGATGTGTTCGTCCACTTCAAAGAGATCACCGGTGACGGTTACAAGTCTCTGAATGAAGGCGACCAGGTGCAGTTCGATGTTGAGCAAGGTCCGAAAGGCCCCTCAGCGAAGAACGTCTCCGTCGTCTAAACGAAGATTGAACCTTCAAAAGAAACCCCGCTGGTGTAAATCAGCGGGGTTTTGTTTTTAAAGACGGAAGTCAGAATACAGAATTCAGGAGTCAGAATTTGTAAACCGGTTTGACCTTCGAACCAGCGAAAACCCCTTGGTGTTCTTAGTGTCCTTCGTGGTTCAAAGATCTAGTTTGTCAGAGAGGAATCCCTTATTTCATTCTCGTGGTGTTCGATCGCCTTCCGCATCGGCACCGGTTTGACCGTGAGAACGGGAATGCCCGAATGCTGGACGACTTTCTCTGTCACACTCCCCATCACAACGTGCACTAGTCCGGTCCTTCCGTGCGTCGCCATCACAATCAGGTCGAAGCTTCCCTCCTCGGCAAGCTTCACAATCTCGTAATACGGATTTCCGCGCCTTGAAACGATTTCCGTACCCGTGAAATCTCCGAGCAGGTCAACCGCAAAACGCTGCAACTCGTGTTCGGCGCCTTTCAGAGCGTCGTCCATCCTGTAATTTGTCGTCAGGTCGATTGTGTGGTAGGCCAGAACGGGGACATCGTCGACGACATGCATAAGGCAAATTCTTGCGCCATATGTTGACGCCAGGGACTTTGCGAAATCAATCGAGGCCAGGGAAAGTTCAGAGAAATCCGTGGGGACAAGGATTTTCTTGATGGTTTTCATGGATCCCTTCTTCCTGTCAATACAAAAACTCGGTGTGCTTATGAATCGTTTAAACTGTCACATTTTGACCTTGCCCAGGACCGTGAGTTTCACTCGGTTCTTACGCTCTTTGATCTCCAGTCTTGGTGCAACCAACCGGAATCCGGACGTTTTGACTACCGCATTCTGATAGATGTTCGTCGTTCCCTCCCGAGTGCCTTCAATCTGATAACTGCCCCTCGATCCGTTCGCCTGCGTGTCAATCCACTTGACGAAATAGATCTGATCGGTCACCATTGGAGTATCTTCTCCTTCAAACACAACGTCTGCAATCCTGATCTTCTTGATCCCTCGGGGATAGATATTGATCAATCCAATCCTGTATGAAGTCTGGGTCGACTCGACGACCGGAAATTCGCCCGTGTTCTTGAAATTTACGACGAACGTTAATCCCTTCCGTTTACTGACCATGTCGAAGGCCTGGTTTCTTTCTCCGACAATCCGGGCGTGCTTTGCATAAATCGTGTCCACTCCATAACGGCCGTTCAGCCGACCATTGATCCGTGTTCGCTCTTGGGGTGAGAGGGTCAGCAGGGAATCCATCACCCGGTCGAGGCCCAAACCTTTTTGAAAAAATCCTTCCCGCCATCCGCGGAACAATCGACTGAGGAGCACCGCCTGAAAGCACCCGAACGGATAGCTCTTTCCACGGCTTTCCAGGCTCTCAGTTCGCGAAGACCGAAGCATGGTAAGCCTGCGATCGATCAACGAATCGATGGAATCAAACCCGTAGAAATACGGGTCGTCCTTCTCTGCGAGGAGGGGCTGGTATCCTTTTTCAAGCTGCCTGAGGGTCATGAATTCTGCGTACGTTGCCGTGCCTTCATTGACATCCTCTTCCGACTCCTGGAGCCGTTCCGTTTCATTCATGCTTCGCCGTTTGAGCTCTCTCGCCCCGAGAAAATCTTTCAAGTACTCCTTTGCGAGTTCGTCATCCTGTTCAGCGTATGAACGCTCCAGAGCGAGCCCCTCAACTTCAGCGTATGCTGCATAGTTTTCATCCGTATTGAAACGGAGGTTACCATACTTCGACCTGTAAACGGATGCCTGAAAGCAATGGAACAATTCGTGAGCATAAAGCAGAATCTGGTTTTCGCTTCCCAGTGAGAAGTGCCGGGCTCGTGCCTTTTCGTCGATTTCTCCCGCCTTCCAGCGCGGTGAGCTGAGCCCAATTCTTACCACGGTGACATTTTTCCCCTGGCTCATCCCGAACGGCACCGGGCCTCCACCACCGAAGAGCGGCAGCGACATTGGGAGCGGTACTTCCTTGCGGCGGTCCAGGTACACCTTCTTTCCCCGAATCTCCACTCCCGTTACCAGGGAAAAACCTTCGGGCGGTTGCGGATGCCCGACGAGTAACTGAACCCCGTTCGGAAAGGCGAACAAAAATGGCGGATCCGTGTAGTTGGTCCATCCGGGCCAAACCTTCGTCGAGACCTGATCGAGAACATTCCATGTCTCCTGCAACCGTCCAAGCTCAATTCTGATACAGTCAGGAAGAGAATCCTGTGCGAACAGGGATTGTGCAAGAATCCAGAGAACCGGGAGAACCTTGATAAACTTCGACGTATTCATCGCCTTCTCATTCTATCTCATCAATTCTTCAGAGGAGCCGACTTTTTGGAAGCCCTCCGGAATCTCATAGATGTTCGAAGGAGGAGTTCCGTTCTCAACCGTTTTGACCTGACTTTCGGAAATCATTTCCGCGCCTATCGGAGGGATTTGTTTGTCGAGACACTTCATGATGAAGCTCTTCTTCAGGGAAGGGCCGGCTGGAACAACCTTTCTCCAGTCAAAATACACGCTGGCCGAAACCATACGCTCGTTAAATCGCTTGATGTCGATCGGCACTTCGTCCGTGAGCCAGATTTCCAATGAATCCGTTGAGTAATCTGCATCCCCATCCACAATCATGAGACTGCAGTGGAATCCATTGACAACGTCCTGACGTTGGCTCTCGGTGACGAGCCATTCGTACGCTGGCTCGTACTCCCATCCTTTGCGTTGGATGGAAGTGTCGATCTCAACGTTCTTTTTTTTCGACGAAACCAGGGGTTCCTCAAAGTATTGTTTCTTCTGAGGTGCGAGCCTCCAGCGCTTCCGCAGGTCGTACCGTTCAATCGTGACGAATCTTCCTGCATTCACGCACGTGGCAGAATCGCTGATCCAGACTTCCGTTACCGTTTGCGGGAAACGGATGCCCATTCCCGACCTTGCGCGTTGGACAACAACATGGTCGTCCGCGTAAACGGGAAAAGCAATAGTATCGAGCAGGAGGGCTGCGAGAAGGGATTTGGGGAGATTGAGCATGCGGTGCCTGTTCAGAAATTGTACCGAAAGGCTACCTCGTAAACCGTGAAACCGTCACTATGCGACTAATCGGGGAGTTGAGCGAAAGTCAGTAATCGACTTCCGTTATAGTGATAATTTCGGCCTCTTTGTCTTTTTTCCTCAAGAAATTCACAAACTCCTCATTCGTGAACGTTCGCCGGTCTTTTTCAAACTCCTTCTTGAGCTCATCAATTCTCTTACAATCAAGAGCGCTCTTAAAGAAGTTCAGAACTTCCTTGTCGTCATAGATACGGTAGTAGTACATGTTTTGTCTCCTGAAAATAGATGTTGATTCCGTGCTTGAGCGCTTGTTCCGTAGTTTTTAACCGCAAAGAACGCAAAGAAAAAAACACTACAATTCATAAAGAATATGACATTACCTTTGCGATCTTCGCGTCTCCTCTGCGTCCTTTGCGGTTATTCTTTTCCTAAAGAATTTTGTCCGCGTGGAGAAGGTCCGTATACAATTCGCTGCTGATGTTTTCCGCGTTCCTCTTTGCTTTCGCAAGAGAATCCTGGATGTACCGGTGCGCGATAAAGATTTTTCGCGAGTCGATTTCAGCTTCATCCAGCAAGAGGTATCCAATGTAGAGATAGGAATAAAGCTCGACCAAATCTTTCGATGCCGTGTCGTGAAACCCCGTGTCTTTTTTCCCGAGAACTGTCGCAAGAGAGCTTTGGAATAGTTCGCGAATTTCCTTCATGGCGGTGGTGAGTTTACCCAGGCCCGGCCGATATTCTTTTCGTTCCTTCTCGTCGAAGTATTCATGCAGAATGTCGTTCATCACCTGTCCGGCGGCGGCTACGATTTGGAGCTGTGACGTGCCTTCGTAGATGTTGGTAATGCGGGCATCCCTGACTAGTCGCTCCACGCGGAATTCCTTCATATATCCCGTCCCGCCGTGGATTTGCAGGGCATCGTAGGTGATGCGGTTGGCACTTTCGCTCAGAATGTACTTCGTCATCGGTGTGAGCAGGTTGGCAAGCTTCGTGGCCTGCTTCTGGGCGGCAGCTTGTTCCGCGAATGGTTTTCCCCGGGTCTTCAGCTTCTCGATGAGTTCCTCGAGCTTTTCCTTCCGGTCCACACACATCGCCGAACTGTAGAACAGCGATCGATTTGCCTCAAGCGTAACGCGCATTTCGATCAACATGTTGAGAACCACGGGAATAGACACAATGGGTTTGCCGAATTGCGACCGGTCCCGCGCGTACTGAAGCGCTTCTTCATATGCCGCCTGGGATATCCCGAGCGCCTGGGCGGAGACTCCCATCCGGGCACGGTACATTAGATCAAAAACGTATTTGACGAGTCCAAACCTTCTCGTTCCGATAAGCTGCGCGGGTGTGTCGTTGAACTGCAGTTCGCAGGTCGGGGACCCGTGAATGCCAAGCTTGTTTTCAATGCGCCGGACTTTTACCCCGTCGCTGCCGTGACAAGCAAAGAGGCTGAGCCCTCTGGCGTCTTTCGATCCCGCTTCCGATCGTGCGAGGACCAGGAGCACTTCGCCGTTTCCATTCGTAATGAACCGCTTGACGCCGCGAAGGTACCACTTTCCATCTCCGTTTTGATGAGCGTGGAGTTTGACCGCCTGGAGATCCGAGCCGGCATCCGGCTCCGTGAGCGCCATCGCCCCCGTGTATTCCCCCGTGCAGAATCTGGGCAGAAATTCCTGCCGCTGCTCTTCGTTTCCGAACTTGCGGATCGTGTCGCCGATATCCTGCAACCCGAACAGGTTCATCAGCGATGCATCAGCCCGGGCGACGATCTCCACGGCCATCATGTAGACCGTGAACGGAAAGTTCAAACCGCCGTATTTGCGCGGAAGGATCATCCCCATCAGATCTGCCTGGCTAAGCTCCTTGAGGTTTTTCTGCGTCCCGATTGCGTAGGAGACTTTCCCGTCCTTGATCGAGACTCCGTCGTGATCAACCGCCGGCGCTCTCGGTGCGATATGGTTTGCGGCCAGGTCTCCGACCATCTCCAGAACTTTCTGGTAGTTGGTCATGGCGTCTTCATAGTTCACCGGAGCGTCGTTGTACTCCTTCGACTGCTCATAGTCATCCTCCGCGGCGGCGACGACATCGTTCAAATCAAATTTCTTGAATTGGAAGAGAAGGTCGGGATTATCCTGGAAGAAATTGGCCATTTTGGACCGTCTACTTCAGTTTGTGCTTAAACGCATCGATGAATCGCGGGATCACTTCCATTGCGTCGCCGACAATTCCGTAGTGACTGATTCCGAAAATGGGGGCGTCGGGATCTGTGTTGATGGCGACAATTTTCTTCGACTCTTGCATGCCGGCCCGGTGCTGGATTGCGCCTGAAATACCGGCCGCGATATAGAGTTTCGGCCGCACGGTGACTCCTGTCTGTCCCACCTGGCGTTCCGGGGGAACAAATCCCGCATCGACCGCAGCGCGACTTCCTGCGACCTCGCCGCCGAGTGTGTGCGCAAGGTCGTGGATGAGCTTGAAATTTTCCCGATTCAACAATCCATATCCACCTGCAACAATAATCGGGGACCCCTTGAGATTGACCTTGCTCTCCTCAAGGTGCTGTTCGATGATCGTCAGAACATCGTCGATATCGCTGTGCGCATAGGGAATCGCAGTGACCTTCCCTTCCCGACGACCCTCGATCCGGTGCATTTCCATGACGCCTTCGCGTACCGTAGCCATCTGAATCGGGTTTTCCGGAGTGATAATCGTGGCAATGATGTTTCCGCCGAACGCAGGACGAATTTGAAGCAGGATGTTCCTGTAATCTTGTCGGAGATAGCTGATGTCAGCAATTTTGAGGTCGGTACAATCCGCTGTTAATCCGCTCCTCGTTGCCGACGCAACACGCGGTGCAAGATCACGCCCGATAACCGTCGCTCCGAACAGGACGATGCGGGGTTGGCGTTCGCGGACGAGTTCGGTAAGAATTCTGGCGTACGGCATCGTCCGGTATTGTCTGAGGCCCGGGCTGTCCACGACGAGCGCTTCGTCTGCACCGTAGCAGAATGTTTCTGTTGCAAGGTCTTTCAGGTTCGAGCCGATCAGAATTGACTTTACCGTGCCGCCCATGGTATCGGCAAGTTTCCTTGCCTTCGAAAGAAGCTCGAAGCTCACATCGGCCGGGCGGCTGAGTCGCTGCTCGACAAACACCCAGACGTCATTTGAGAGAAAGCTCATAAAATCATCCGAAGATATGGTCTTCAAACAATCGGTCTACGAGTCCAGCGATACCGTCTTTTGTCGGCTCGACATTCATTTGTCCGCCGTTGGCAAGCACAACGGATTCCACTTTGTAGACTTTCGTCGGCGAACCCTGCACACCGCAGCGTTCCGGACTCAGCTGAAGGTCATCCATGGTGAGCGTGGAGATAAAAAGGGATCGGGATTTGTATTCGTCGACAAGCTTGTCAATGTAGAGGAGGGAATTTCCTTCGGCCATTTGTTCGAGTTCGAGGAGGGATTTGGCGCCTTTGAATGCCATGATGCGCTTTGCCCGGAACGGTCTCGGTTCTCCCGCTTCTTTGATGACCGTGAGGAGAACAGGGAGAGTGCACCTGACCGTTTCGAATCCCCCGTCGATCTTTCGTTTGATGGTCACGGTGCCACCTTCGACCGAAAGAATCTCCGCCGTGTAGGTGATTTGCGGGATTCCGAGTTTCTCAGCTGTCTGAGGACCAACCTGCGCCGTATCGCCGTCGATGGCCTGGCGACCTCCGAAGATGAAGTCGAAATTTCCCGTCTTCTTGATTGCTTCGCTGAGAACGTACGATGTTGCCAATGTATCGGCCCCGGCAAACTTTCTGTCGCTGATAAGCACGGCGCTATCCGCACCCATGAAGAGACATTCACGGAGAATATCGGACGCACGCGGAGGTCCCATCGTAATGGCTGTGACAGTTCCGCCGAAACGATCTTTCAACTGGAGCGCGACTTCGAGAGCGACGCGATCTTCGGGATTCAGGACGGCGGGCAACTTATTGCGATTGACCGTGCCGTCCTCCTTCATCACATTGCCCGTGATGTTCGCGGTGTCCGGGACCTGCTTAACGAGGACGATGGAGTGGTACATTCTCAGTTTAGAGAAAATGGTTGTGGGGTATTAAACAATTTGCGTACCGCCCCGTGACGTCAGAAGGGCCTGATGTTCAGCCCACAATTGCTGGATGGAGCGTGGATTGGAGGTCGATTAGCTTAGGGGATTCCAGAGAATGAGATAAGTTCCCGAAGTTGAGAGGAGGATGGGGGCAAATGCAGTATTCAGCGAGGAAAGTACTCGATCATGATATCGGAACCAAAGAACTGCTCCGCAAGCCTCCCGAACTGATTCGCCAGAGGATTTGGGTGAGGTTTCTTTTTTTCCAACCCAGATCTTACCACGCCGACTGAATAGAGCGTAGCTAGAACATTCAACCTTCCCGATAAAGGAGCTCCTGCGTCGGTCCATCTCTTGCTGATCATTGCAAGATTCGCAGCAACATACCGCGCATTCCACGCCGAATCAGATAATCGATTGATGAGATCTGGTTTTGAAGCTGTGAGGGGAAAGATCGTATCTGCGGAACACCCGAGGAAGTAACGGCTTGTCGAATCTCGCAGTTCCCGTTGAATCCACTCTGCGGTCTCGACTTTGACTTGCCCGAGACCGATTGAGGTGTTGAAACCGTAGCGGGCAAAGGTAACATCAAGTTTCCTGTCCACCCAGGTCACATTCATGAGATGCTCCACGAAAATGACACTCGCAACGACGCGAGGATGGACATTGAACAATATCGCGGCGTTCTTGATGTTCTCGCAGTTGGAACGCAGTACCCGCAGGGCCTGATGCTCGTTCGTTTGGGCCTGGCCGATGGAGGAAAGGAGGAGCACAGCCAGTGCGAACACCAGCCGTGCTTCCTTTTTCGAGGAGCGACAACGGTATTTGAGGGTCACATTACTTCAACATCAGCAGCCGCTGCACAAACCTCCTCCCACTGACCTCCAGGGAAACATAATACATGCCCGATGGAAATCTGGAGCCATCGAACTTCGTTGATTTCGTCCCTACTGTCTCATATTCATTCAGAAGCTCAATCACCTGTCTTCCAAGAACGTCGTAAACCGCCAGTCTTATGTGTCCTGGTGCAGATAGAGCATAAGAGATTGTGGTGGACGGATTGAACGGATTCGGATAGGGCCGGAACAACTCAGTTTCGTGAGGGATGGAAGCCCCATCCTCTTTCTTTTGACTTGTTTGGAGAGCCGGACCGGCCGCCTTTCCAAGTGAGGAAAAGCCGGTAGATGCTTTGAGTGAACCTTGGAACAGTTTCGATGCACTGGCAACGTTCGAGACTAAGGCAGTGACCGCATCGCCTGGGAATTTCGAGCGGAGACCTGCGAGCGCTACACTGGCGTTTGCCGCGTCTCCAACTCTCTGAGAAACCCCATATAATGATGCGAGGGCATGCTTTTCGCTTTCGGTTCCCGGCCATTGATTCATGATCAGATTATTGTAATCGATGGCAGTCCGATCATCCCTCTGTAATTCCGCATTGATGGCTGCCAACTCCAGCGAACTTTTCTCCAGCCGAGTTCCGATACTGCGAGAGTGGATATCGGCAAAGTACTGGAGCCCGTCTTTTGTGGCCTTTCCTTCTTTTATCAGGATCTTGTTGAAATTCAGCATTGCATAGTGGATCCGGAGCAATGCCGTTTCGGCTTCATCGCTGTTTGGGTACTGGGTAATCAAGCTATCATACACACCGATGGCGGCACCATACATTCTGCTTATCGTTAGTTGATCGGCAAGAACGAGAAGAACCTTCTCTTCGGAAACCGATTCCTCCTCTGGCGCATCAAGTGCCAGGGTCAAGCGATCTTTCACCAGCGCCATCAGGTCTTCCCCGCCGTCAAACCTCATGGCTGGCCTCACCTGTGGCAAGCCACCGAACAGGTTGATGAAAGTATTATAGTAATCGAAGTTCCACGGATCGTATGGGTCGTCG
>JBARRO010000257.1:0-11756 GCA_049644265.1 Bacteroidota bacterium | reverse complement strand
CATCTACGGAGGAAGCGAGCACTAGTGCCCGTTCTCGAAGAGACTGTCGAAGATAGATCACAAGAATACCTAGGAGAAACGGCACTAGTTTCTGGTTATGGGGCTTTCATTCTGTTCACGGTTCACTTTTCACTTTTCACTATTCACTATTTACTGTTTACTGTTTACTGTTCACTGTTTACTGTTCACTGTTTACTGTTCACTGTTTACTCTTCACTTCTTACTGTTCACTTTTCACGTTTCACATTTCACTTTTCACGTTTCACTTTTCACGTTTCAGTATTTACTATTTACTTATCATCCCCATTGCTCATTGCTGATAGCTCATTGTCTAATTGATTCCTCTCCCCCAATTCCCTTGTCCCCCACCCAACGCCAAATTCTCAACTGGTATCGAAAAGCCAACCGCAAGCTCCCCTGGCGGGGAACCAGGAATCCCTATCGCGTCCTGCTTTCAGAAGTGATGTTACAGCAGACTCAGGTAAGCCGCGTACTTATAAAGTATCCGGAATTCCTCAGAAGATTCCCCAATTTGGAAGCCCTTGCAAAAGGGCGAACACAGGACGTCATCCGGACCTGGAGAGGGATGGGGTATAACAACCGTGCCATCAGGCTTCATCAGATTGCTAAACTGATTCATTCAAGCGGCGCAAAGTTTCCGACGGACGTCGAGGAACTCCGGCGGCTTCCGGGAGTCGGGAAATACACTTCGCATGCTGTGGCATGCTTTGCGTTTGGGAAAGAACTCCCGGTTGTCGATACGAACGTCAACAGAGTCTTGCGACGGCTGTTTCCGGCCATGGCCCGCAAGCGCGATGTCTGGGATATCGCCGAACAGATCTTGCCTGCTAAAAGAGCATACGATTGGAACCAGGCGCTGATGGATCTCGGCTCGCTCGTGTGCACCGCGGCAAACCCGAAATGCGTGGTTTGTCCGATATCCCGTCATTGCCCCAGTGCGTTCAATGTGAAGAGGGCGGCAGGGGGAAAAAGAGTACGGGAATCGGGTCGGAATGGCATCCCAAACCGGATTTATCGGGGAAGGATCGTCGAAACCCTCAGGAATATTTCTGCAAGGAATTCGATTTCACTTGACTACCTTGCCTCGCAGGTGAAACCGAATTTTACGCAGCGGGATCGCCCTTGGCTGTCCCGAGTACTTGCCGGGCTGCAAAAAGATGGACTCGTCCGTCTCGCCGGCAAAAACGGGCGCCTCCGCGTCGCGCTTCCCGACTAACATGGCTCCCCGGACCCTTTCAAAGCAATCGCAGGAGCTTATTCGGCTGTATTCCACGAAGAAAGACGCCATTCGGATCCGGCTCGTAGACTTTACTCAGATTCCCCCAGCCGGATATTTCTATGAGCTGCTCTATTGCCTCATGACTCCACAATCCAGCGCAGAAAATGCTGAGCATGTCGTGGGAATCCTCAGGAACCTGCAATTTGAAACCACTGACCTCGACCCCGAACCGATTCTTCGTTCGAAGGAACATTACATCCGATTTCACAGGACAAAAGCCAGGCTTCTTTCAAAAGTGAAGTCCGAGATGCCCGTGATTACGGGGGTGTTGTACAATGGTTCTCCGGCATGGGACATGCGCGAGTGGCTGGTCCGCAATGTGAAGGGCCTGGGATATAAAGAGGCGACCCATTTCCTCCGCAACATCGGGAAGAACGGCGGCCTGGCGATACTCGACCGCCATATTCTGAGAAATCTGAAACGCTACGGCATCATACGGACAATCCCAAAATCGCTGTCGAAGAAGCAGTATTACAGGATTGAAAAACGGTTCTCGGAATTCGCAGCACAAATCGGAATTCCCCTCGATCATCTCGATTTGCTTTTCTGGAGCATGGAGACGGGGCAAATCAGAAAATAGGGAACAATTGTAGATTGTAGATTTTGAGGAAGTTGAAGATTGAAAGTTGAGTGTTGTAAGTTGGAGTTTCGCATTTCTAGTTTCTAGTTCTTGTTACGGGGCCTTTATTCTGTTCACGATTCACTGTTCACTCTTCACTTATCGCTTTTCACTTTTTACTATTTACTATTCACCATTCACTGTTTACCATCCATCATTCCCCCATTGCTCATTACTCACTGCTAATTGCTCATTGATTTCCCTGTGAAATTCCTCGTCATCGGAACCGGCCAAATGGGCAGCGCGCTCGCGTATGACCTTTCGCGCTCGGAGGGAGTGGCCCATGTTACGGTCGCAGACATCGATCTCAAGAACGCCGAGAAAGTGGCTGCGCGGCTTCCTTCAAACAAGGTCAGACCTGTCGGTCTTGATGTGAACTACTTCGACGATGTCATAGAGCTCATGCGGGGCCATGACTGCGTCATCGGGGCAGTTTCTTACCGATACAACTATGCTCTCGGCAAAGCGGCTATCGAGGCAGGCGTGCATTTTTGCGATCTTGGCGGAAACGACGAAGTCGTGGAGAAGCAGCTCTCGCTCAACGCGTTGGCCCGCGATCGAGGTGTCACGATCATCCCCAACTGCGGTCTCGCACCCGGACTTGCCAACATTCTCGCGGCCGGCGGTGCCGCAAAATTCGAGACGCTCCACTCCATGAAAATGCGTGTCGGAGGACTTCCGCAGCATCCCAAACCTCCGCTCAACTATCAGCTTGTCTTTTCCGCCGAAGGCCTCCTGAACGAATATTCCGGATCATCCGTGGTTATCCGCGGCGGCCGCCTGGCAAAGGTCGAGACGCTCACGGAAATCGAATCGCTCGACTTCCCTCATCCCTTCGGAAGCCTCGAGGCATTTCACACCTCCGGTGGCACGTCCCTCCTCCCAAAACTCTACGAAGGCAAAGTGCTCGACCTGGATTACAAGACGATCCGTTATCCGGGCCATTGCGAAAAATTCAAGGCGCTTCTGGACATCGGTTTCGCCGACAACGGTCCGATGACCATCGGCTCCAACGTTCTCACGGAGAGAGAGATTTTCATCGAGCTCTTGAAACGGAAGCTTCCTTGGACGGGACCGGACGTTGTTCTGCTGCGAGTAACGGTCGACGGACTCAGAAACGGTCGTGAGCAGCGGCTGACATACAATTTGATTGATTTTCACAGCGAAACTGACAATATTACAGCGATGATGAGGACCACTTCGTACCCAACTTCCATCATCGCACAAATGCTGGCAGCGGGTAGCATCGCCGAGCGGGGCGTTCTCACCCCGGAACAATGTGTACCAGTCGAACCGCTGATTGCAGAGTTGCGAAATCGGGGGATTGATATCAGGGAGAGTTGGAGCTAGGCAATTGTAGATGGTCAATTGTAGATTAGAAACAGTTGTAGGTGGTAAGTTGGAAGTTTTGAGTTTAGCCGGTTTTTCCTGGTTTTGCTATTCACGATTTACGGTTCACGGTTTACTCTTCACTCTTCACAGTTCACTTATCACTTATCGCTTTTCACTTTTCACTATTTACTATTCACCATTCACCATTCACTATTCACTGTTTACTGTTTACTGTTCACTGTTTACTGTTCACTGTTTACTGTTCACTGTTTACTGTTCACTGTTTACTGTTCACTTTTCATTCTACACGATTCACCACTGACTATTCACCATCTCAGCCTTGCCTAGCCTCCAATGGCCCAACAAAACTCATTCGACATCGTCTCCGAAGTCGATTTCCAGGAAGTTGACAATGCGATCAACCAGTCCCAGAAGGAAATCATTCAGCGATACGATTTCAAAGGAATTGCCACGACCCTCGAGCTGAACCAGAAAGAAAAGCAGCTGGTCGTTACGACGGGCGATGAATTCCATCTCAAAAGCGCTGTGGATATTCTGCAGTCCAAGCTCGTCAAGCGCGGCGTTCCGCTGAAGGCCCTCCAGTACGGAGCTGTCGAGCAGGCCGCGGGCGGCGCATCCAGACAGGTGATCAAACTCCAGGTCGGCATCGAAAAAGAGCACGCAAAGGAAGTCGTCAAGATGATCAAAGACACGAAACTGAAAGTCCAGGCCCAGATCATGGACGACCAGGTGCGGGTGAGCGGCAAAAACAAGGACGATTTGCAGGCAGTCATGAAGCTGCTGCGGGATGCAGAGCTTCCGTTTGCCATGCAATTCGTGAACTACCGGTAAATGCGCCTAACGACCTCTCGGACAATCGCCTTTCTGCTGTTGTTTCCCGGATTCCTCCCTGCCCTCGCCCAGGATTCAACGATCACTATTCGAATCGAAGAGAAAGACTCGCTGACGCTGCCTCTGCTCGACAGCGCCGGAGTCCGGTATC
The DNA here is from genome assembly GCA_049644265.1 of Bacteroidota bacterium. GTDB lineage: Bacteria > Bacteroidota > Ignavibacteria > UBA10030 > UBA10030 > JBARRO01. The sequence goes on along the minus strand of JBARRO010000257.1, from coordinate 7,502 downwards.
TTCCCCTCACAGATTTCTTTTCTTCCCTTCATCTCTCCGCAGTGGCCAACGACAGCGTGCGGAAGCTCGAAGCCCGTTTGGGCCTGCAGCGAATCAAATTCACGTCCAGAAATCCGTTTGTCATTGTAACCGACGTGTCGTCAAACGGTTCATCCGTGTTCCAGTTGACGGCCCCCGTTGTCACACACAACAAAAAGTATTTCATTCCGCTGTTTGCGTTTGTTCCCTTGTTCAACCGGTTGCTTCCGGGCGGGGTCGTCTATGATTCCTTGGAGAATTACCTTGACCTCGGATCATTTTCCGCGCCGCCGGAGTTCGACATCACCGGCCTGGATATCGAGAAGAAACTGAACGGGTACCTCGTCACCCTTCAGTGCAATCGCAAACTCGGGGACGTCGAATCGTGGCTGAAACCGGACGGATGGCTGTTCGTCACCGTCGCCAACGCGCGAGCCGACACGGTCGCTCTCACCTCGGTCAAGCCTTTTGGAGCCATTCGCGGCATCCTGATCTTTCAATCCCCCACCTCCGTCCAGCTTACATTTCGTGTTGCACCCGATGTTGAGCAGGCGGAAGTCCTGAGCGACGCAAACTCCGACAACCTTCTGATCTCTCTGCGGACGCGGTCCGAAAACGAAAAACGGGCGCTCCAGCAGAAGCGCCAGGAGCTTAACAAGCGCGACCTTGAAAAGGAGCGCAACCGGTGGAAGCTGGACGTGATCGTCATCGACGCGGGACACGGCGGAAAGGACCCGGGAGCTCTCGGCGTGACAAAAGTGAGAGAGAAGAACGTGACGCTCGGCGTGGCCCTCAAGCTCGGAGCACTTATCGAAAAGAATCTCAAGGGGGTGAAGGTCGTCTATACGCGCAAGAACGATACATTCGTGGAACTGTATCGACGGACGCAAATCGCCAACGAGGCGGGCGGCAAGCTGTTTGTCAGCATCCACTGCAACTCCATGGAACGCAAACCTTCGCGCGCGAACGGGTTTGAGATTTATCTGCTCCGACCCGGGAAAACGGAAGACGCCATTGCGATCGCTGCGCGGGAAAATTCCGTCATTCAGTTTGAAGAGGGGTACGAACAACGGTATAAAAAACTTACCGAAGAAGAATTCATCATGGTGACGATGGCACAAAGCGCCTACGTCAAGTACAGTGAACATTTCGCGGAAATCGCCGCGGAGGCGATGGCCAAGAACCTGAAAATCAGGAACAGTGGTGTAAAACAGGCCGGATTCTATGTTCTTGTCGGGGCCTCGATGCCCAACGTGCTGGTTGAGACCGGATACATTTCGAATAAGAAAGAGGAGAAACTTCTGGCGAGTACCGACGGACAAAAAAGAATCGCTGAAGCGCTATTCCGCGGAATCAAGGATTATAAGTCGGTTTACGAGAAGGCGCTCCAGGAGGGATCCTCAACATCCGGAAGCAGATAACCTGCCAGTAGTCCTCTCCCCGTTGACTCAATATCCTCGATTTGATTCATCCAGAGCCAATCCGGGAATCAACCCTTGTTTGCCGTCACACGGATCCGATTGATTGCCAAAGTGTTTTTGAATAATTTGTGTATGAATGGACTTGCAGAGATAGGACAATCATGAAAAGACTCTTTCTCGTACTGGGCTTCATTTCGGTTTCACTCGGTCAGGACAATCGGGCACTGGTTTCGGCGTTTGAAAGTGCTGCAACTGAATTCGGAGTCCCTGCCGATATCCTCAAGGGCATCGCATTCGCGGAAACTCGCTGGCAACACCTCGAGTGGGCCGAAGGCGATACCGCCAGCTGCATGGGAATGCCGCACGTCTACGGCGTGATGGCATTGCAGGACAACGACTTTTTCGGACATTCGTTGCGGACAGCGGCCGAGTTGATCCATCAGGACCCCTCGATTCTCAAGAGAGATTTTGGGCAGAACATCCGCGGGGCTGCGGCGCTGCTCCAGAAACTCCATAATGAACTTCCGCTCCCCGATGGGACCTCTCCAACCGGCATCGAGAGCTGGCAGAATGCAATCGCGAGTTACTGCGGAATTCCCCAGCCCGAACTTGCATACCAACACGCTCTTGATATTTACAAGCGACTTGCCAAGGGCTATCACGATTTTGGAATCAACCTGAACTCGAGGCCCATCAATCTTATACCTATTCAAGAGACTGTGGCTCGGATTCAGAAAACTGTGCAAGAACATCAGCCGCAACGTATGGCAAAAACAACTGGCCAACCAGACTATCCGGCGGCGCATTGGGTTCCGGGAAAAGCCGGGTACTACTACCCCGAAGATCAAGGTTATGGAAAGTTCTTTGTCGTTATTCATGATATGGAAGGCTACTATGCGTCGGTGGTCTCCTACTTTCAAACGCTGACCGATGGAAGACAGGTCAGCGTCCATTATTGCGTTAACGGATTGCAGGATAGTCCCAGCGATGCTCTCCCCGGAGATATTACTCAGATGGTTGAAGAAAAATATTACGCATGGCATGCGGTGTGTTTGAACCGATATTCGCTTGGAATAGAGCACGAAGGGTTCGTAGCTAACCCAGCCTGGTATACACCTGAAATGTACGTCGCTTCCGCCAAGCTGACCAAGTACATGTGCGACAAGTATTCGATCCCAAAGGACAAGAATCACATTGTCGGACACAACGAATGGCAGAAACAATCGTGGGTAGATTGGGCTGTTGCAAACGGCTATCCTGCGACTTTTGGCACCTGTAACTCTCACACAGACCCAGGGGCGAATTGGGACTGGGAATTCTACCTGCAGCTCGTTAGACAGGACACAATACCACCGGTAGTCACTTCAACACCCCCGGCACAAAAGCTCGACTTGTATCAGACGTTTTCGATTACGTTCAGTCAAAGGATGGACATGGCGTCGATCCAACAGAGCTTCAGCATCACTCCAACCGTGACGGGCTCTCTGTCGTGGTCGGGCAATTATAAGACGGTAACGTTTACTCCCTCTACGTATCTGACCGCCAACACAAGCTACACCGTCAAGATTGACACAAGCGCTCACAACTATTTGAACCGAAAAATCGACGTCAACGGCGATGGAATTGGCGGAGAGGTCTACACGTTTAACTTCCAGACCGTGGAGTCTGACACCATTGCGCCACAATTGGTGTCGACGTACCCCGCCGACAATCAGTCCCTGATCAGTCCGTCGGTTGAAATTATTGTGAACTTCAACGAGCCGCTGGACACCAGCACGCTCGCGCAATCGTTCGAGCTCAAAGACGATGCCAATAATGTTCTGCCGATTTCAAACCTGACGTGGACCTCAGGATTCGGATTCACCAAAGTCCGGCTCCGGCCTGCATTTGAGTTGCAGCCCCAGTCGACTTACCACCTGACAATCAATCAACAGGCAAAGGATTTCGGAGGAAATTCGATCACAACTCCTAAAACAATCACATTTGTGACGGAAGCTGCTACAGTGTTTAACGGCACCCTGATTGATGGAGTGAATAGTACGGGGGGATGGATGCAACCCTCGTACAGCGGCAGCACAACCAACGTAAATGCGACGTTTTCCGTAGCGACAGACATCATGAAGGGTGGCACCGGATCGGGAAAAATCAATTATACGTTCACTCAATCATCTGGCGGCTACCTCCGGGAACACAACACCAGCACTCCTTCAATCGAAGGTGGACAGTATTTCGGGGCGTGGGTGTATGGTGATAATGGAAACAACAAGCTTGAGTACTGGTTCTACTATGGGACATCAGGGTATATTACCATCGCGGGCCCTCAGATCAATTGGACGGGATGGAAACTGAAATCCCTTCAAACAAGTCTTGTGCCAGTTGGAGACGGTGTAGGGGGAAGGAGATTTGCCAGCATAGGAATCCGGCAAATGGCGGGTGCACAGCTAAGTGGTACGGTGTACTTTGATGAGCTTACAGTCGGGAACAGCATTACAGAAACGGAGGAATTGCCGGCTCCGCAAATCCCTACCTCGTTCATGCTCCATCAGAATTTCCCCAATCCGTTCAACCCCTCCACGATCATCCGGTTTGATGTCGCGGCTGAGGCACACACAAAACTGGCAGTGTTTAACACACTCGGCCAGCAGGTTGCCGTCCTCCTCGACGCCGTGCGGCCACCGGGTTCCTACGCGATTGATTTCGTCGCGACGGGACTTCCCAGCGGAATCTATTTCTACCGCCTTGAATCCGGCACGCAGATTGACATCAAGAAAATGATCCTTCTCCGCTGACATGAAACCCCGTGTCATCGGCGCTCTTCTCCTCCTGGCAGTTCCGACTCTTGTTTCCGGCCAATCCGAGACCCGGGTTCAGGTCTACTTCGACAATCCTGCAATGGAGCTTGCGGCGCAAAACCGTGCGGACTCCACAGCCATACCCGTTGCGGTCTTCCCGGTTGCAAGGACTGTGCCCTCGAAGGACGTTGAGAAGAAAACGGTTTCCCAGCTCCTGAAAGGGCCGACGAGCCGCGAATCCGCCAGCGGGTACGAGACAAATCTGAGTAACCTGCGGCTGGAGAGATTCTCAATAAGGAAAGGAACTGCGACCGTTGGTCTTCGAGGAAAGCTCTTGTTGAAGGGCACACTTTCCGGGCTTCGCCTGCGAACTCAGATCGAGAGGACCCTCAGGCAGTTTCGCTCCGTGCGTCGCATCGCCCTGACGATCAACGGCAGGAAGGATTTCGACAGCCTGAAATAAGATGTCTTAGTAAGACTCCCGGAATCTTTCCCGGAAATACTCAGCGAGATTCCGGGAGTCTTTCTGAGCAGTTCCGGAAGTTTCTCTACCTAACCTACTCTTCCCCAAAAACAAACTATGCACATTAGAACATTTGTCATCCCGTTTTGCCTTCTCTGCAATTACGGCCTCGCACAAGTAAGCGTTGTTTCAATCGAGAAGCTCCTTGTCGGATCTTCGCAGGCCTGGAGCCATCCCCAGTTTTCTCCTGACGGTGCATCGGTATTCTTCACAACTCAGACACTCCAGGGGATTTGGCGGTATTCGCTCCGGGACAGCAACGTCGCTCTTATTACTTCCGACGCGGGAGCCGGCAATTCGTTTTCATTTTCCGGTGACGGAAAGCAGATTGCCTATCGGAGAACGACGTACGCCAGGGGAAGCCGGCAACGCAAGCAGGAAATCGTTCTGAAAAATCTGGCTGGCAATAGATCCTTCGTGATCGCTTCGGCCGCAAGTCTTTCGAACCCGACCTTCCAGGACAAGCAGGTTGTGTACTCGGTCGGCCCGAACGTGAAGAACCTGAAGCCCATGAAGGGTGTGAACGACATAACGATCCTTGGCATCGAGGACACCAAAATAGCTCTGAATATGAACGGCAAGAAGACGCTTCTGGATCCCTTCGGCAAGGGGAGTTACATCTGGCCATCTCTTTCTCCCGACAAACAGTCCGTCCTCGCGTACGAAATGTCCCGCGGGACGTTCATCTCCACGGTGAAAGGCAAAATCCAGACCACCCTCGGGCGGCGAAACGCTCCTGTCTGGACCCGCGACGGGCGATGGATCGTGTTCATGGATGACAAGGATGACGGCCACAGAATCGTCACTTCAGACCTGTATTGTATTTCTCCGGACGGATCGAAAACCGTCCAACTTACGAACACTCCGGATGTGATTGAGTTGTATCCGCATTGTTCGCCTGTCGAGAACAGGATCGTGTGTGCGTCTGCTGTCGGTGAGATCTTTATGATTACCTATCAATCGGTCGGGGAATGAAAGGGCTTCTCATTCTCTGCTTGATCGCCGGATTTTGGGCGGAGTCGGCCGTGGCACAAAGCGCGGATCTTTCCGGGCTCAAGTTCTGCATCGATCCCGGCCATGGCGGACACAACTCGAACGACCGGCACATCATCCCCGACCAAGGAATAGAATTCTGGGAATCTGAAAGCAACTTCCGAAAAGCTCTGCTGCTAAAGGCCTTACTCGAAGCTCATGGCGCATGGGTGATCCTCACGAGGACATCCAATGACACGACCGGATACGATTACTCAGACCCAGATGAACCAAGCCTGAGTGCTCGGTCTACTTTAGCAAATGCGAATAACGTTGATTGGTTCCACTCCATTCACAGCAATGCATCGGGACTGGCGATCAACACGAGTGCTAATTACACCCTTGTGCTTGTGAAAGAAATCATCGCTACGCGCCAACCTGCATTTCCTCAAGCAGTGACCATGTCGAACCTCATCGGTCCAGCGATACAGAGAAAGAATCGTGATACTCCCCGAGGTACCTACACATATCTGGATTACACTTTTTATGGGGGACCAAACGACTACAACGGCGACGGGAAGCCCGACGGATTCAATCTTGGGGTTCTCAGCGGCCTTGCAATGCCCGGAGAACTCTCAGAGGGCTCCTTCCACGACTACTTCCCTGAAACACGGCGGCTGATGAACAACTCGTACAGAAAAATGGAAGCATACGGGTTGCTTGATGCTTTCCTGACGTATTTCGGAGCGCCTGCCGATACGGGTGGTATCATTGCCGGAATTCAGACCAGTATTTCCGGCGGAGGCCCGATCAACGCTACAAAAGTTCGACTACTTCCATCCAACGTCGTCTACACAGGCGACAGCTACAACAACGGCTTCTACATGTTCGACGATCTCAAGGCCGGAACCTACAGAATTCGGTTTGAGACCCCAGGATACGCGATGGATTCTGTCGACGTGACTTTGGCCAGGGGTGCCACCTTCTTTGCCGACAGGGCACTCACCTCGACATTCGTCGCGGACACGATTGCGCCAACGATCGTCAATGCGTTTCCCGGTGCGTCGGGAGCTGTCATCTCTCCAAACCAGCACGCGAACTTCACATTCAGTGAGCCATTGAATGTTGTCACGACTCTTTCAGGGAGCGGAAATTTCGCAATTCTCGAGAATGGAGTCACAGAGATCTCGGTGCTGACGAAGTACTGGAAAAACGGCGATCGGTCCGGAGTTGATATCTGGCCGATTGAAGGACTTAAACCAGGAAAGCAGTACACCGCCAGAGTTCAAAGTGTGAAAGATCCCTCGGGCAACACTCTCTCTTCGGCTCTTTCTGTCAACTTCTCAACTCTGGCAAACAGCTTTCAGATCACCGGAATCGATGATTTCAATACGCCGATTACCGACTGGCTTGCTCCCGACTCCAACGCGGCAACGGAGGGCACCGTATCGGATAGCACCAGGTTTGTGTTCAGCGCGAGCCCGGTCATTCCCGCCCTGATTTCACTCCCATCAGGAAATACAGGCTCGGCCATGCTGAAATATGGATGGAATACAACCGACACGAGCTGGCTTATCCATGTGGGTCTGAAACCCGGAACATTGACCCAACAATGGACCAAGGAGGGAGCGCATTTGCAGGTGTATCTCCACGGTGACGGCAGCGGAACATTGTTTCGGTTCGTCGTCGATGATAGCGTGGATGCTTTTCCCAATGGCACTCCGACAAACCATGAAGTGAGCCGGTGGACTAAAGTAGATTGGATCGGTTGGAGAC
>JBARRO010000256.1:0-7716 GCA_049644265.1 Bacteroidota bacterium | reverse complement strand
CAGCGGTAGAGCAGCGGTTTCGTAATCCCGATGAAATCGGGACGTGGGTTCACATCGAGGGAAAGCGGTGAAGTTATTGCTGAAGTAGCTCAGCGGTAGAGCAGCGGTTTCGTAAACCGCAGGTCGTGGGTTCAAATCCCACCTTCAGCTCCAGGAAAGCGAGCGTCTGCTTCCGATTGGGTACTAACATGGGCACTCCTCACCTCAAAACATATGGAGGTGAGAAATGTTCTTGTCTAAGCAGACCAATGGTTTCTACTACCTCTTCTTCCGTAACGAATTGGGGAACCGGCGGAAGGTCTCAACTCATTCCCGCCTCAAAGCTGATGCCTTGAACTACCTACGGAGTTTCAAGGCCAAGAAGCTAGCACTTGGGGGTGAAGACTCGAAACCTACCTATAAGCCTATTCACGAATGAGTTTCTCGCATATTCCAGCACGACTCATTCCCCAAACACGAAAACGCCACTTCGAGGTCGCATTCAGGGAATTCCTTCGCATTGTAGGCGCTTGTTCATTTCTCGCCTACGGGCTCATTCTCCCCACAAAATGTAACACCAATGCTATCTTTTGCAACGCCAGAGCGACAAAGCGATTTGTGGAAGTGAAGAAAACGATCCTGCTGAAATAGGAATTTCTCGTTGCCAGCAATTACAGGTTGCAGATTGCCATATGAGCTGTTCTCCAATTTATTCGTCATCGGAGATCGTATGAAACACTTTTCACAATTCATAATCTCACAATTCCAGTCTCTAATTATCTCATCGCACAAAATGTTGAGAATGGGAATCTGCCGTCGTCGGGTATCGGTTCCTCTCCTCAACGCAACCAGGGGAGGCCATCAACCGGAACCAAAAGAAGTTGCACACATGGATGGTTCTTATTATCTTCTTCTTACTAATTCACATATCTTTCTCCCGCCATGAGTGGTAACTAACATGGTTACCAGTTGGCGGAGGAAGAATGCGAAAATTGAGTTGGAACGTGCGGTTTTGTTTTTCAGTCCGGTTTCGTAATCCCGATGAAATCGGGACGTGGGTTCAAATCCCACCTTCAGCTCAGCTAAACAAACAATTCGAGAAATCCGCCACGGCGGATTTTTTGTTGTAGAGGGAACAACAATGGTTGATCTGCTCATTATAGGTTCAGGTCCTGCTGGGCTGGCATGTGCCATTGAATGTGTCAGGAAAGGCCTCTCTCACTTGATCCTCGAGAAAGGCGGCCTCACCGACGCGATTCGCCGGTTTCCGACGAATATGACCTTCTTTTCTACCCCTGAACTTCTCGAGATAGGAAATGTTCCTTTCATTACATCCACATTCCGGCCTTCTCGTGTCGATGCACTGAGATACTACCAACGCGTCGCAAAAGAGTATCAGCTACAAGTGCGGTATGATGAAATGGTCGTATCAATCACCTCAGGTCCGGGGGGATTCCTTGTCAAGACAAACGGCACCGGGTTTTCCGCACGCAACGTTGTGGTTGCAGCCGGATATTATGATCACCCGAATCCGTACGAAATTCCGGGCTCGAAACTTCCGAAAGTTCATCGGTACTATACGGAGCCGTTCCAATACTTTGGCCGGAATGTAGCGATTGTCGGGGGAAGAAATTCCGCTGTCGATATGGCGTTGGAGTTGTTTCGACATGGGGTCGAAGTGACGATGATCCACAGGGGTCCCCGGTTGAGTGAGGGAGTCAAATATTGGCTTCTTCCGGACATTGAAAACCGAATGAAAGCGGGCGATATCAAGTCGCATTTCGATTCAACAATTGCTGAGATCCGGGACCGGACCATCATCGTGGAAGGGAAGCAAAGGCTCGAGATCCCGAACGACCATGTTTTTGTGATGATCGGCTATCGGCCCGACAACGGACTGCTGGAAACTGCCGGCGTACGTATCGAGCCTGGGTCCCTTTCACCGGTTCACGATCCGCAGAGCATGGAAACGAACGTTCCCGGGCTGTTCGTCGCGGGCTCCATTGCCGCCGGCAAATTCAATAACAAAATTTTCATCGAAAATGGCCGGCTCCATGGCGCCAGGATCGTTGCGACGATTACAAAATCCCATTGATTAGAGAACCAATTTTCCCTATCTTTGACACCTGATTCTCTGCAATTTCGCCGGAATTCTCCTGTTCACATGAAAGGCAATGCATGATTGAAGGAACTATTGTCCAGGTCATTGGACCCGTCGTCGACCTTGATTTTCCCGGTGGGAAGCTCCCCTCAATTCTCAACGCGGTCAAGATTCCCCGCAAAAACGTTGAAGGCGTTGAAGAGGTACTCATAGTGGAAGTCCAGCAGCAGCTCGGTGAAAACCGGGTGCGGACGGTTGCCATGGATTCAACGGATGGCCTTGTCCGGGGAATGAAGGCAATCGACACGGGTTCTCCCATCAAAGTTCCTGTCGGTCCGAACGTTCTCGGCCGGCTCATTAATGTACTGGGAGCGGGAATCGACGGATTGCCGCCGATTGAAGCAAAGACAGAATATCCGATTCACCGTCCTTCACCCTCCTTTGACCAGCTCACAACGAAGAAAGAGATGTTTGAGACCGGCATCAAAGTCATCGACATGCTCGAGCCCTACACGAAGGGTGGAAAGACGGGACTCTTTGGCGGCGCGGGCGTCGGCAAGACGGTTATTATTCAGGAATTGATTCACAACATCGCCATGCACCACGGAGGATATTCCGTGTTTGCCGGAGTCGGAGAACGAACGAGAGAAGGGAACGACTTGTGGCTTGAAATGAAGGAATCGGGAGTGCTCAGCAAGACGGCGCTCGTGTTCGGTCAAATGAACGAACCGCCCGGTGCACGACAACGGGTCGGTCTTACGGCTCTGACGATGGCGGAATATTTTCGGGATGAAGAGGGCAAGGATGTGCTGCTTTTTATCGACAACATCTTTCGATTCGTACAGGCAGGCTCCGAAGTTTCAGCGTTGCTGGGACGCATGCCATCGGCAGTCGGTTACCAGCCGACGCTTGGGACTGAAATGGGTGAGCTGCAGGAGCGCATTACGTCGACCAAGAAAGGTTCCATCACCTCTGTGCAGGCAATCTACGTTCCCGCAGACGATCTCACGGATCCGGCACCCGCGACTACCTTCTCACATCTTGATGCGACGACCGTGTTGAGCCGTCAGATTTCGGAACTCGGTATTTACCCGGCGGTCGATCCATTGGATTCCACTTCCCGCATTCTTGAGCCGGGAGTCGTTGGTGAGGAGCATTATGAAGTTGCGAAAAAAGTCAAGGAGACACTCCAAACCTACAAGGATCTGCAGGATATCATCAACATCCTCGGAATGGATGAGCTTTCTGATGAAGACAAGCTTGCCGTCGCGCGGGCCAGGAAAATCCAGAAATTCCTTTCGCAGCCGTTCTTCGTCGCGGAGGAGTTCACCGGCATTGCCGGAAAGTACGTGAAACTCGAGGACACTATCCGAGGGTTCAAGTCAATTCTTGACGGCGAGTGCGACAGTCTTCCAGAGAACGCATTCCTCTATGTAGGGACCATCGAAGAGGCGTTTGAACAGGCCAAAAAACTGCAGGCGGCATAGACGTGGCCGACAAGACGTTTCATCTGGAAATCGTCACGCCGCGGAAGACGGTCGTCAGTGCGGAGGTGGAAAGCTTCAGCGCGCCGGGAGTCATGGGGGGATTCCAGGTGCTGCGAAGCCATGCGCCGATGCTGGCGTCACTCAAGGTTGGTGAAATCAAAGTGCTCGGGGCCGACGGGAAGGAAGCACGATACGCCACGAGCGGGGGATTCGTCGAAGTCCGTGACAACAAAGTCGTGGCGCTGGTGGAAACGGCGGAACGTTCCGACGAAATCGACGTCGACCGTGCGAATGCTGCCAAAACCAGGGCGGAGAAAAGGCTTGCAGAGAAGAAACTGGAAACAGACATTGATCGTGCCCGTGCGGCACTCTCCCGCGCGGTCAACCGACTAAGAATCGCACGCCGAGTCTAAAAGAACCCACTGATTTTCGTCAGTGGGTTTTGTGTTTTGACCCTGTTCGTTGACATTCAAACCCATAAGAGTTATATTCAACCCAGATTTTTCCACTTTTTTCCAGGAATAGAGAACGTCGCACCACCTTGGAAAAACCCACCCGACCAACTCTCGCTCAGATTGACCTTCAGGCAATCGCATTCAATCTCGGTGGCGTGAGAAAACGGGTTGGAGCTCAAGTGAAAATCATGGGCGTGGTCAAAGCAAATGCCTATGGCCACGGGTTGATAGATGTAGCCAGGTTCATTGAAAAGCGACACGTGGATTATCTCGGCGTGGCATTTGCTGAGGAGGGAGTTCGACTGAGAGAGGCGGGAATCCGAAAGCCTATTCATGTGTTCACTGTTGGCAACAAAGCCCAAACTGAACTCTGCGCCCACCACGATCTTGAACCGACAATAAGCTCTTCAGCGGATGTGGAGATTATCGAGACGATCGGGAAGCGGTTCAGGAAAACAATCCCGGCCCATCTGAAAATTGATACCGGGATGAACCGAATCGGTGTCAAGGTGAGGGAGCTGGATCCGGTTCTGCTGGCCCTGGGAAAAAGCAAGAGGATTGATGTCAAGGGCATGTTTACCCACTTTGCAAACGCGGATGAGCGGGACAAATCGTTCGCCCAGCGTCAGCTCGGCGAGTTTGTCCGTGCGATCGAAACTGCCCGTCATATCGGGCTCGATGCTTCCTTGACGCATTGTGCAAACAGCGCGGCGATTCTCGACCTTCCCGAATCCCGCCACTCGATGGTACGCTGCGGCATCATGATGTACGGCTACTACCCTTCCAGGGAAACCTCGGAGAGCGTGCCATTGAAACCCGCGATGACACTCAAAACCAGTGTCTCCCTGGTCAAACAGATCGATCCGGGAGAGAGCGTGAGTTATGGCCGCAGGTTTATCGCCAGGCGAAGGACGACGATCGCGACACTTCCGATCGGTTACGCAGACGGATTTTCAAGGCTCCTGACGGGAAAATCAGTTGCACTCATCAACGGTCAACGCCACCCTGTGGTGGGGACAATTTGCATGGACCAATGCATGGTGGATTGTGGGATGAATGATGTCTCCGTCGGAGATGAAGCCATTCTTGTCGGCCGGCAGGGGGACCAGCAAATCACAGCGTGGGATCTTGCGGATAGAATGGGGACAATTCCGTATGAGATTTGTTGCGGAATCTCTGCAAGAGTCCCGAGGGTGTACACAAACTCATGACCAGGACGCAACAATATATTGCAGCGCTTCTTGACCGCCTTCCGCGGAAGGCGCTTTCCAATCCGGAACACGAGTCGATCTTTGAGAAGCTCAGGGATAAGCTCGGTGCCGCGCCGGATGTTCGGGAGGAATTAAAGCAGCTCTTCAAAGTGAAGAACTTTTCGGATTTTGCCCTGAGACTGATGTGGGTTGCCGACAGCGTTGAAAAAGATTCCTCCAGAACTGAGTCGACTCTGGAAGAAGAGACGATGGTGTTCTCGGCGTTCCGTTCAGCGGTAGGAGAGCCCGGTGTCGGCCTCGAGGCGGATGCCCGGGCGCTCGAGTCGGTTTTTGCGAGCGAACCTACAACGGGCGAGCCACAGGAAACTCCTTCAGCGTCCGTGCCCACAGATCTTCCCCCGCAGCCTGAGCCCGCAGTTGGCGAGGTGGTTCCTCAGGCAATGTCGGCTGTGGGCGGGGAGGAGCAGGTGCAGCAGTTCTCCGCTCTCCTCGACAAATTCCTTGAGGCGGTGCAAAGCGGATCGGATGACCGGACTCCTCTTCTGGAGCAACTGGTCACTGAGGCCAAAGTGGTTGCCGGAGGAGAAAGTCTTCCCGAAGACTATCGACAATACTGCCAGCATCTCTCCGATTTTCTCGCGTACATTTTTGTCAACCAGCTTCTTGATGATGTCCGTGTCATGAACCTTACAACCAATATCCAGGATTCCTTCGCCCAATGGTCAAAAGCTGACCCTTCGGCCCGGGCGGGTTTGCTCGATCCGGGAATCGAAGTCCTCCGCGATTTCAAGACGATGTTTGAATAACGCGTCCGTATGGCCCAACTCTATGCGGTGATCATCGCTGGCGGCGCGGGAACACGATTCTGGCCGCGAAGTCGCGAGCGCACACCAAAGCAGTTCCTCGAGATCGCCGGGGCGGGGACAATGATCCAGAATACAGTTGCACGAATCACGTCGTTCATTCCCCCCATGAACACATTCGTGGTGACGAATGCTCTTCACCAGGAGCTCGTTCACAAGCAGCTTCCGTTCCTTCCTTCTGAAAACATCCTCGTCGAGCCCGTAGGGCGCAACACAGCTCCATGCATCGGCCTGGCGGCGACATGGATTCGGCGGATCGATCCAAACGGCGTCATGGTTGTTCTGCCGTCCGACCATGTCATCAAGGACATCGAAGAATCGGTCCGTATTCTTCGCCTTGCTGTTCGTGTTGCAGAAGAGACCAACGCACTCGTGACAATTGGAATCAAACCTTCGCATCCGGAAACGGGGTTCGGATACATCCAGTACGAAGACTCGACCGAAAGGAATCCCTATCATACAGAAGGGGTGTATCGCGTTCGGACCTTTGCGGAGAAGCCGAATCTTGAAACGGCCGAGAAATTCCTGAAGAGCGGTGACTTTCTCTGGAACAGCGGCATGTTTGTTTGGAAGGCGGACGCGATCCTGCGAGAAATTGGCAGGAACCTCCCGGACCTGGCTGAACAACTCTCCGTACTCGAAAGCAGCATGGGAACGCCGCAGTACCAACAGGCGTTGGAGCACACCTACGGACTGATCCGCAGTATCTCCATCGACTACGGCGTTATGGAGAAGGCCTCGAACGTCTACGTCGCAAAAGGCAACTTCGGATGGAGCGACGTCGGGTCGTGGGATGAAGTTGTACGCATGAGCACGGTCGACGGTGAGGGAAATGCAGTGCGGGGCATCGTGATTAGCAAGGACTCCCGGCGCAACTTTGTCGATGCGGGAAACAAAATTGTTGCAACGCTCGGTGTTGATGATTTGATTATCATTGCAACGGACGATGCCATCCTCGTCTGCAAGAAAGACCGCTCGCAGGATGTAAAGGAGATTGTTGACTACATGCGTCGGAAGCAGATGAATGGGTATCTCTAGCCGGAGAACTGTGGCGTATCTCCTGGTCCTTGGATTGAGCGGCTGCGCTTCTTCTCCGCGGTTTGCTGAGAAAGAGGGGAAACGATCAGAAGGTGTCGTTCCTCCAAAAGAAACTCCGACTCTGGAACCTGCGAATGCCCGCCCCTCAACGGGGCGGGTGCTCCTCACCCTCGAGGGCGTTGCCTCGTATTATGCTCAGGACTTCCACGGAAAACAGGCTGCAAACGGTGAGATTTTCGACATGAATGACTTGACCGCTGCCCATCGAACCTTCCCCTTTGGCACAAAGATCCGGGTCACAAACCTCGAAAACAAGCTACAGGTGGTGGTGAGGGTGAACGACCGCGGTCCGTATGTCGAGGGGCGCCTGATTGATTTATCATTGGGGGCTGCGAAGCAAATCAACCTGATCAAGACAGGAACCACGAGGGTCAGGCTTGATGTGATTGAATGGGGCGATGGAAAACTCTATCACTAACTGCCCGGACATGCAAAAAAAACTGGTCACAGAGAAGGATATCGTTGAGGCCGCAAAGAAAGGCTTGAAGTCTTTCCTGGTAGATGAAAACACCGTCCTCACAC
>JBARRO010000255.1:0-17463 GCA_049644265.1 Bacteroidota bacterium | reverse complement strand
ACAGAGGACACAGTGAAGAGCAAAGCTCACAGAGGAGAGAAGTAAAGGTGGAAAACCCTCTCAAATTCAATTTGACATAAACCTCTGTGTTCTCCTCTCTTCTCTGTGATCCCTGTGTAACGCTTTTTGCTCACAGAGAGATATTTCACAGAGGACACAGGGGGAAGAGAGTCCACAGAGAAAAGAATTAGGGTAATCCCTCCAAATCGATTTGCCATAAACCTCTGTGTCCTCCTCTCTTCTCTGTGAACCTCTGTGTAACTCTTTTCACTCACCGGGAAGCACCATGAAGATCGGCAACTACGAAATTCACTCGATTGAAACAGGGAGATTCGCCCTGGACGGCGGTGCGATGTTTGGCATTGTTCCGTGGGTGTTCTGGAGCAAGACCAACCCGCCCGACGATCGGCAGCGCATCGATTTGGCGGCCCGCTGCTGGCTGATCAAGGGGGGCGGAAGAGTCATTCTCGTTGATGACGGGAACGGATCGAAATGGAACAACAAGCTGAAAGATATCTACAAACTCGACAACACGGAGTCTGAACTCTTTTCCTCGCTGAAGAAGCATGACGTTTCGCCCGACGATGTGACCGATGTGATTCTGACTCATCTGCATTTCGACCATGCCGGAGGTTCAACGATCCTCAAGGATGGAGCCCTCGTTCCTTCATTTCCTCACGCCCGATACTACGTTCAGAAGAAGCACTGGGAACTCTCTCAAAAGCCGACCGATAAAGATCGCGGGAGCTTCATGGCAGATGACTTCATGCCTCTCATGGAGCACCACGTGCTGGAGTTGGTCGACGGGGAATTTGAAATTTTCCCGGGGATCGACGTGATTGTTTGCAATGGCCACACCTCCGCTCAGCAACTACCAAAAATCTCCGACGGCAAAACCACGATGCTGTTTTGTTGCGACCTTATCCCGACGGCGTCGCACATCCCGTATCCATACATCATGGGATACGACGTTCGTCCGTTGGTGACGCTCGAGGAAAAGAAAAAGATCCTGCCCCGTGCCTGCGAAGAGCAATGGATCCTCTTCCTGGAACACGACCCAACCACCGAGGCAATTACCCTGAAATCGACTCCCAAGGGCTTTGCTCCCGACCGCGCAGTTCGCCTTGAGTAAGCTTCAATCCTTGGGAATTGGTCATTGGAAACTGGTTATTGACGCTCTTCGCAAATGGACAAATTCACAAAGATAGGCCCGATCGACGAAGTCACGAGGACGCGTCCCAAACGAGTTACGTCGGGACTGACGGAGGTCGTCGTCTTTAACATCGACGGCCAAATCCACGCAGTTGAGAACAACTGTCCCCATCAGCATTTTTCACGTCTGCATGAGGGGACGCTTGATGGATGCACGCTGACCTGTCCCATGCATGGATGGTCGTTTGACCTTCGGACGGGGAAACCCGTGAACGGCGCCGGAACGCTGAAAACCTACGAAGTCCGGATTCGGGACGGCGTTGTCTGGGTGGAGTTGCCGGAAGCAGACCGTGCCTTCCCGATGTTTCCTTGAGACGAAGCGATGCAGTCCTCAGGAAGAATAAAAAGCAAAGCGCTTGAGCTGGGATTTTCGAAGGTTGGAATCGCCAGGACGGAGGAATTGACAGCGGAAGGCAAGCGCCTGCGTGAGTGGCTCAGCCGGGGTTACCACGCAACGATGGATTGGATGACACGCAATGCCGACAAACGGGCCGATCCGCGACTGGTTGTCCCCAATGCAAAATCGGTTGTGTGCGTTGCGATGAATTACTACACGCACCCCCGTCATTCGGACGATCCGGCGGTTGGGAAGATTTCCCGTTATGCATGGGGCGATGACTACCACCTCATTCTTACGAATCGGCTTGAACAGCTTCAGGAATTCATCAAAGCGGAAATCCCGGGCGTAAATGCCCGGCTCTATGTCGATACGGGCCCGGTCATGGACAAGGCCTGGGCAGTGAGGGCGGGGATCGGATGGCTCGGCAAACACACCAATGTTATTACCAAAGAACTCGGCTCGTGGGTTTTCCTGGGGGAAATCATACTCGACGCAGAGCTGGAATATGATTCGCCCATCGAAGATTTCTGTGGCTCCTGCACAGCATGCCTCGAGGCGTGCCCGACCGGAGCCATCACCGAAGAGTATGTCCTCGATTCCAACAAGTGCATTTCGTATCTCACGATTGAACATCGGGGAGAGATCGACGAAAAACTTAAACCGAAATTCGACGGCTGGATCTACGGTTGCGACATTTGTCAGGATGTCTGTCCATGGAATCGGTTTCAACAGGAAACCAGGGAGCAGGCATTCCTTCCGAGGGAGGGCAATGTGACGCCGGAACTTGAGGCAGCGGGAACCATGACGAAAGAGCAATTCTCGTCCACCTTTCGAAAGAGCCCGATCAAGAGAACGAAATGGGAAGGATGGATGAGAAATGTGTCAGTCGTGAAGAAGCACAAAGGGGAAGTAAGAAAACCAAAGTAAAGGTCTCCAATCATGGCAATCCGCTACATCTACCTAATCCTGGTCGAATCCTTTGAGCAATCCCTTCATCTAATAAAGCACAGAACTCAATACTTACTACTCATTGCTCATTGCTCATTCCTCATTGTTCATTGACCAATTGCCCATGACTCACCCCGTTATCATCATCGGCTCCGGCCCGGCAGGATTGACCGCAGCGCTCTATGCCGCTCGGGCGAATCTGAAACCGATTGTCTTCGAAGGTCAGCAACCCGGCGGGCAGCTGACCATTACCACCGAGGTTGAAAACTATCCCGGCTTCCCGGATGGACTCATGGGACCGCAAATGATGGAGTTGTTCCGCAAACAGGCGCAGAAATTTGGAGCCGAGTGTTTCTTTAAGACTGTGGAAGAGATCGATTTCTCAAAACGACCATTCAAAGTAGTTGCCGACGGGGAAACGCATTACGGCGACAGTCTCATCATCGCCACCGGTGCAACTGCAAAACTTCTCGGCCTTCCGTCTGAAACCGAGTACATGGGATATGGCGTGTCCGCATGTGCCACCTGTGACGGATTCTTTTTCAAGAACCAGCATGTGGTTGTTGTCGGCGGAGGTGATACGGCGATAGAGGAGGCGACGTACCTGACGAAGCACGCCGCACGCGTGACCGTGGTGCATCGCCGCCACGAGCTGCGCGCCTCCAAGGTGATGCAGGAACGGTCGTTCAAGAATCCGAAAATCGATTTTATCTGGGATTCGGCAGTGGTCGATGTCCTCGGGACCAAAAACGAACAGGGACACAAGAAGATTGTCGGTGTGCGCCTGAAGAATCTCAAAACCAATCAGCTCACGGACTTTTCTTGTGATGGTCTTTTCCTGGCAATCGGGCATCAGCCGAACACTGCGCTCTTCCAGGGAAAGCTGGAAACGGACTCCGTGGGGTACCTCATCACAAAGCCCCGAAGCACTGCAACGAACATTCCGGGCGTCTTTGCAGCAGGAGATGTGGCAGACCCGACCTATCGGCAGGCTGTGAGTGCGGCCGGTACAGGATGCATGGCAGCCATTGACGCGGAACGGTT
The DNA here is from genome assembly GCA_049644265.1 of Bacteroidota bacterium. Lineage (GTDB taxonomy): Bacteria > Bacteroidota > Ignavibacteria > UBA10030 > UBA10030 > JBARRO01. The sequence goes on along the minus strand of JBARRO010000255.1, from coordinate 13,919 downwards.
TCTTGCACATAACGAGTCCTCGCACGATTGAGATTCCGCAAGAAGGTCTTTCGATAGCCCCAGCCTCTCGTTCAAGGCCGGGGCTTTTTTCTGCATTCGGGTTTGACTTTCCGGCCTCATTTTCTTATAATTTGCTGTCCTACAATAACTTAACCCACCCTCTATGTCGAAGACCACGAAATGGGTCATCGGTATCTTTGCTGCCTTCCTTTTCTTTTTCGGTCTGTTCGTCTTTGCCATTCTCGCCTGGCTCTTTTCCGAACCCGAGGATGAAGTAATTTCGTCCGCCGGGGAGCGCGTCGCGGTCGTGGAGCTCAAGGAACCTATTCTTGCATCGGAGGACATTGTCCGCCAATTCAAGAAATACCGTGAGAACAGGTCTGTCAAGGCCATTGTCTTTCGTGTCGAATCACCGGGAGGAGGAGTTGCCGCCAGTCAGGAGATCTATGAGGAGGTGAAGAAGACGAGGGACAGCGGGAAGCCCGTGGTCGTTTCTATGGGCTCGGTCGCTGCAAGCGGCGGATACTATGTCTCCTGCGGCGCGAGCAGGATCGTCGCGAATCCCGGAACTCTCACGGGAAGCATCGGTGTGATCTTTCAGTTCCTCCATGTGAACCAGTTGATGAGCAAGTTGGGGATCGATGAAACGACGATCAAGTCCGGCAAACTCAAGGATTCTGGTTCTCCCTTCCGAAAAATTACCGAAGAGGAACGCGTCTACTTCAACTCGCTGATCTCCGACGTCTACGATCAGTTTGTCAATGTTGTGGCCAGCGAGAGAAAGCTGGATCTCAAATTTGTCAAACGGTACGCGGACGGCCGGGTATTCACGGGAAGACAGGCCCTCCAGTACGGGTTTGTCGACACCCTCGGAACGATGGAGGACGCCATTGCGATAGCCGCCAACCTGGGAGGTGTCAAGGGAAAACCCAGCATCATCAGGGAGCGAAAGCGGTCCACATTTCTGGAACGTGTGCTGGGGGATGCGGCATCAGAATTGACAAACCTGCACAACGAATATTTGCGGCAGCCGATTCTTCAGTACAGGTTCTCTTCTCCGAACTAACCTACCAGAGGAGGTCATGTGACAAAAGCTGATATCGTGGATGTGATTGCATCGGCGACCGGATTGACCAAAGTGGAAACCGAGGCAGTCGTGGACGGATTTATCCAGACCGTCATTAACTCGATGAAGGAGGGAAGGAACATTGAAATCCGCGGCTTCGGGAGCTTCAAAGTCAAAAAACGAAAAGGACGCATGGCGCGCAACCCCAGAACCGGCGAACAGGTGATGGTCGACGAGCATTTCGTACCGATATTCAAGGTCTCCAAGGAATTGAAACATGTGGTCGATGAGAATCTCAAGAAAGGGGCCGCGTAGGAATCCGGATATCCCTATGCTGAACGAAGCGATCCGGAAGCGGAAGGGTGGAGGAGAATGAAACCGAAATTTCTATGCACACAATGTCAGACTGAACTGAAATGGGGAGACAAGTTTTGTGGAGGATGTGGTCAGACGATCGAATGGCCAATCGTAGGAACAGCCCCGTCAGGGAAGGCTCCTGCATCCGGTTCTGTACCGTGTCCGATTTGTGGAACCTCGAACGATTCTTCCAATGAAGAATGTGCATCGTGCGGTGCAGCGTTGAAGCCCGACAAGCGCCAGGAACGACCTGCGGGCAAGCGCGAAGAACGCACTGTGAAAAAAGGGAAAGTCGCCCCGGTCGCCGGGTCGTGGAAGATCGTGGCCGGCTTTTTCGCTTTCCTCGCCGTCGGAGTCTTTCTTCTTGAAACGTTCACTGGCCCGACCCGCGGGCCTGCAAAAGTTGCACCACAGGCCGAACCGGCCCAACAACCTGCAGCAAACATGCAGGCCCTTTCCCAGATCGAAGAGATGGAAAAGCAGGCGAAGGCAAATCCCGCAGACCTCAACCTGACTCTCCAGCTTGCGAATATCCTGAATGACAACCGTTTCTACGATAAATCCATCCAATATTACAAAGTGTATCTCGCAAAAAGGCCGCACGACCCAAACGCAAGGGTCGACATGGGGATTTGCTACAAGGAATTGGGGAACCTCGGGGAGGCCAGGAAACAAATGGAGCAAGCCCTCAAGGACGAGCCAAAGCATCTTTTCGCTCATTTCAACCTGGGGATTGTCAATCTCATTGAAGGCAATATGACGGCGGCAAACGAGTGGTTCAGGAAGACCGTCGCGCTCGCGCCGGAAAGTGAAGTCGGGAAACGGGCGCAGCAGCTGCTTGCCCAGCATAATCAACGTGACCTGCAAACCAACTAGACGAAAGGAGGACGCCCATGCCGAGTGGTAAGAAGCGTAAACGCCACAAGATGGCTACCCACAAGCGCAAAAAGCGCTTGCGCAAGATGCGTCACAAGAAGAAGCTCCGTTAGTATCTCCTCCTTGGTCCCCTCCTGATTGCATCAGGGGGGGACCAAAGGAATCCAGCTCACCTATCACTTTCTCCCATGCTGAAAAGAATTCGGGGAGCCGTTGTTCCCGGTTCCGTCGTCATTATTTTTCTTCTCTCGATGCCCGGGGATGGCTTCAGCTGGGGATTCTGGGCCCACAGGGCGATCAACCGCTCCGCGGTGGATACTCTCCCTCCTGAGGTCCGGCCGTTCTTTGAGTTCTATAGGGACTCGTTGACCGCTCACGCTGTGGACGCCGACAGGAGACGGTTCTCGGACAGAAACGAGGGATTCTACCATTACATCAACATCGACCGTTACGGAAAATTTCCGTTCGTGGAACTTCCACATTCTTATGCCGAGGCGGCGGCAAAATTTGGAAAGTCTATAGTCGACAGCAACGGGACTGTCCCGTGGAGGGTTGCGGAATTCACAGCAAAACTTTCTGAAGCGATGAAGGCACAGGACAAGGAGCGGATTCTCTACTACGCTTCAAACCTCGGCCATTACGTCGCCGACGCGCATGTTCCCCTGCATGCCACAGAAAACCATGACGGTCAGATGACAAACCAGAAGGGCATACACGCGCGCTGGGAATCACGCATACCGGAGCTGTACGGAGAACACTACGTCCTTGGACACGGTTCGGTAGAGTATTTCAAAAGTCCGCTCGAAGAAATCTTCACTGTCATCCTGGAAAGTTCTGCGCTGGTTGATTCGGTCCTGTCTCTGGATTTAAAGGCACGCGAGGGAATTCCCGAAGGGGAACTCATGGCCGGGAGCCAACGCAGGGGACGAACGGTGTACGAATTCAGCGGTGTGTTCTTCAAGCGCTACCATGAGCTTTTGAGCGGTATGGTGGAACGTAGAATGAACGAAGCGAGTGTGCGTCTGGCGGGTTTCTGGTATACTGCGTGGATTGACGCAGGAAAACCCGACTTGTCAAAACTGACAAAAGACTGAAGTTCGTGTTGTTTCTTTTGCACTAATTTTCTAATTTGATTTTTAGATTCCAGCGTTTGAAACGACAAAATCGGAGAACGTCATGGCACAGAATGATGAAGGAATGGCAAAAGGCGTGATCGTGGGATTTATCGCGGGAAGTATCGTCGGCGCAGTGCTTGCCCTGCTCTATGCCCCGAAACCGGGTCGCGAGCTGCGGGCCGAGCTGAAGACGAAAGCCGGCGACATGATGAACGATGCGGAACAGGTCATTGCAAAGGCGCGCGTGAAGGCGAGTGAAATTGTGAACGAGGGCAAGAGGAAATCGGAATCCATGCTCAGCGATGTCCGGAAGCGCGCGGACTCGATCATGGGCGATGCGGAACGCATTCTTTCCGATGCACGCGGGAAGAGCGGGGGAGAGAGCGCCCGGAACAGCTGAGTCTGGCCGGGGATTCCTCATTCGCAGGATTGGATCGCTCCCCGAGCGTCCATTCACGTACACTCATCGGAAGGGAAAACATCCGTGGAAACTTTTCTTAAGATCGCCCAGGCTGTTGCTCTCCTCAGCGCTTCGGCACTCTGCGCATACCTGATTGTCGTCCTCGTGCGCTTGAACGGACTGCTCGAGATGCTGCAGAAGGACTTTTCGGAGATGAACAGGAACTTGAAACCGGTTCTGGAAAACCTGAACGTCGTGATGGAAAAACTCAAATCGATCACGATCAAGGTTGATGACCAGATCCTGATTTTCAACAGCTCGCTGCAGGCGTTCAGGCAGATGGCCGACAACGTTGTGCAATTCGAAGAACGTGTGCAGCAACGGATTGAAGAGCCCATTATCCGGATCTCGTCGCTCATCGGCGCCATTATCAACAGAGTCGCTTCGTTGTTCGGGCGGGCAACGCAACAGGCCAGTTAGTTTTCTCTGCAGTACAAGACATCCTCGTAGTTTCTCTCGGTATCGTTTCATCTCAAGATAGGAGATGTAGCATTGGCTCAGGCAACCACGAAAGAATACTCCCTCGACAAAATCCGTAACATAGCACTCATCGGCCACGGCGGTTCGGGAAAAACCACGCTCGCAGAAGCTCTGTTGTTCACAGCGGGGGCGACCAACCGGATCGGAAAAGTGGAAGAAGGGTCGACGGTTTCCGACTATCACCCGGACGAAGTGGAACGGAAGATTTCCATCAACATGTCGCTCCTCCACTGCGATTGGCAGGGCTTCAAAGTAAACATCCTCGACACCCCCGGATACTCCGATTTTACCGGTGCCGTTCTCCAGTCCCTGAGGGTCTCGGACCTGGCGGTCATTTTGCTGAAGGCCGTCGAAGGTGCCGAGGTCGGCACGGAGATTGTCTGGAATTACACCAGGACGTATCAAACCCCCTGCGTGTTCCTCGTGAACAAGCTCGACAACGAGAATGCTGAATTCGACCACGCCGTGGCAACGGCAAAAGACCGTTTCGGCCATGACGTGACCATCGTTCAATTCCCTGTCAATCAGGGACTGCCGTTCGATGCCGTCGTCGATGTCCTGAGAATGAAGATGATGAAGTACGCGAGAGACGGCAGCGGAAAGTTCACGGAAAGCGATGTGCCGGCGGATGTGAAACAGAAGGCCGAGTCGCTCCACGAGGAGCTGATCGAGAAGATTGCGGAAACCGAAGAGTCCCTCATGGACAAGTTTTTCGAAAAAGGGACCCTCGACCAGGCAGACCTTGAGAGGGGATTGCGTCTTGCTCTCAGGACACGGAAGATTTTTCCAATTCTCTGCTCATCCGCGAGCCTGAATATCGGTTGCAACCCCCTGATGGAATTCATTACGAGCTATGGTCCCTCCCCCAAGGATCGGAGCCCCGTGAAGGTAACAAGCCTCCAGGACAAGACGGAAATTGAAATTCCCGTTGATCCGGCAGGCCAGCCCTCGTTGTTTGTGTTCAAGACAATCTCCGAAGAGCACGTCGGCGAGTTGTCGTTCTTCCGCGTCTATTCAGGCACCGTCTCCGCTGGAATGGACCTTGTCAATGAGGCAAACGGGAAGTCGGAACGACTGGGGCAGCTCTTTTTGATGAATGGGAAGGAGAGAAAGGAAATCGCGAAGATCTCGGCAGGAGATATTGGTGCCGTAGTAAAGCTGAAAGACACCCACACCAACAATACCCTCAGCAGCAAGGGCTTTCCGGTGGTGTACCCTCCCATTGAGTTTCCGGAACCGGTCATACGCATGGCAATTCATTCGAAGGCCAAAGGGGACGAGGACAGGATTGCGACGGGTCTTCATTCATTACACGAAGAGGATCCCACGTTTGTCGTTTCGGTCGATGGCCAGTTGAGTCAAACGATTATCGCAGGCCAGGGAGAACTGCATCTCCTGATCGTGACAAAGCGGCTCAAGCAAAAATACGGGGTCGAGGTAGACCTCATGGAGCCGAAAATTCCGTACAAGGAGACGATCCGGGGTGTGGTCCCTGATGCCGAATACAAGCACAGAAAACAGAGCGGGGGCAGAGGGCAATTCGGCCATGTCCACCTGAAAGTTGAGCCGAGGCAACGGGGGACAGGATTCGAATTCGAGGATGCGATCGTCGGCGGGGTCGTTCCCGGACGGTTTGTTCCGGCGGTGGAAAAAGGTGTCATCGATACCATGCACCGGGGAGTTCTTGCGGGTTATGAAGTCGTGGATGTGAAAGTCACGCTCCACGACGGCTCGTACCACACGGTCGACTCCGATGAAAATTCATTCAAGATCGCCGGATCGATGGCCTTCAAAAAAGGATTCCTCGAGGCGAAACCGGTTCTCCTGGAACCGATTAACGAAATTGAAGTAACGGTTCCTGAAGAATACATGGGAGATGTCATGGGGGATATTTCCGGACGGCGCGGGAAGATTCTCGGAATGGAATCGGACGGTCACTTCCAGGTCATCAAGGCGTTGGTTCCGCTCGCCGAAATCCACAAGTATTCGACCATCCTTCGCTCCATGACGCAGGGTCGCGGCGTCTACAAGACAAAATTCTCGCATTACGAAGAGTTGCCGAGGGAACAAGCGGAGAAGATCATCGCTGCGCATGACAAGTCGAAGCAGGAGGTTGAGTAGATTCAGGGGCAGCGCTTCAGGACAAGCAGGCAACGAATGCCCTGCTGAGAATCCTCAGCGGGGCATTTCCATTTTCTGACAGCCGCAGAGTATCGATCTTTTTCTTACATTGAAGACGACAAGAAAGTAACGCATCGATGACGACAGCCGAACGAAAACGAAACAAAGCGCTGGCGAAACCTCTCCCCGGGAACGGCACTCCGTCGTCGCGAAAACCCACGGACATTATCATCCGCGGTGCCCGCGTCCACAACCTCAAGAACATCAGCCTCACCCTGCCACGGAACAAACTCATCGTTCTTACGGGAGTCAGCGGGTCGGGCAAATCGAGCCTCGCCTTTGACACCCTCTACGCCGAAGGACAGCGACGATACGTCGAGAGCCTCTCCTCGTATGCGCGCCAGTTCCTCGAACGCATGGAAAAACCCGATGTGGACCTGATCCAGGGAATCAGTCCTGCCATCGCCATCGAACAGAAAACCACGTCCCGGAATCCGCGCTCGACGGTGGCTACTACGACCGAGATTTATGACTACCTGAGACTGCTGTTCGGCCGCATTGGCAAAACGTATTGCCGGGTCTGCGGCAAGCTCATCCGGCGGGATAGCGTCACCAGCGCCGTCGAGAGACTCAAGGAAGAGGGAGATGGGACAAAGTTCTATGTCATGTTCCCCATGCACGACCATCCCGGAAGGTCCCTCAAGGAGGAGCTCGAGGCCTTGAAAAAACGCGGATTCTTCCGACTCGTCGTTCATGGAGAGTTGCTCGACCTGACCGCTGCCGAATTCAAGGGAAAATCAAAAAAGGGGGTGTCTGTTCTCGTCGATCGCCTGGTTCTGAAAAAAGGTGAGAAGGAGAGCGAAACACGGCTGGCGGACTCACTGGAAACCGCGTTCTCCGAAGGAAGCGGTTACGCCGGAGTCTGTATCCTCGACTCGAAAAAAGAATTGAAACTGACACAGCACTACGAGTGCCCAGACGATGGGATTCGGTACGAAGATCCCGAGCCGCGCCTTTTTTCATTCAACAACCCCGTCGGCGCCTGTCCCAAGTGCCAGGGATTTGGCAGGTCCGTTGGGATCGATATGAATCTCGTGGTGCCCGACCCGAATAAAACGCTGCGGCAGGGAGCGATTCTTCCCTGGACGTTCCCCCGGTGGCGGGAGAATCTCGCGGACCTCCTCCGTGTGGCGAAGTCCGCCGGTGTCCCTATGGACGTTCCTTTCCGGTCTCTTACAGAAGAGCAACTCCGCGTTATCATGGATGGCCACGACGGATTCGATGGCATGAATCGCTTCTTCAAGTTCATTGAGCGCAAGTCGTACAAAATCCATTATCGCGTATTCCTCAGCCGATTTCGTGGATACACAACCTGCGACGAATGTAACGGGTCGCGGCTGCGCAAGGATGCATTGAACATCCGGGTGGCCGACAAAACGATCCACGATATCGTGCGCATGACCATCGCCCAGGCTGACGAGTTCTTTACGAAACTCAAATTACCGAAGTTCGAGGTCGAAGTTGCCCGCAGGATCCTCGACGAACTCAGGAAACGTCTGAAATTCCTCAACGAGGTTGGTATCGGCTACATCACACTGGACCGTTTGTCGATGACGCTTTCGGGAGGCGAATCCCAGCGAATCAATCTTGCTACCTCACTCGGTTCTTCGCTCATGGGTTCTCTCTACGTGCTCGACGAGCCCAGCATCGGTTTGCATCCACGGGACAACCATCGGCTCATCTCGATTCTCAAATCTCTGCGGGACGTCGGGAACACCGTCGTTGTGGTGGAACATGACGAAGAGATGATCGCAAGCGCCGATAGAGTCGTCGACATGGGACCGAAAGCCGGTGAGCACGGAGGCGAAGTCGTCTTCAACGGCACCGTGGCGGATCTCTTGCAGGATCACAATTCCCTCACTGCCCAGTACATGAACGGCTCTCAAACGATTCCGATTCCCGAAAGAAGAAGGAAGGAGTCCGAACGGTCCATCTTCATTAAAGGGGCCTCCGGAAACAACTTGAAGAACATCGACGTTCGGATTCCTCTCCACCTCTTTGTCTGCATCACAGGCGTGAGCGGGTCGGGGAAGAGTACGCTCGTGCATGATATCCTCTACGCGGGTATTCAGAAACAGAAGGGGACATTTGAAGGGACTGTCGGGAAGCACCACTCCATCGAAGGAACAGACTTCATCGACCGGGTGGAACTGGTCGACCAATCGCCGATCGGGAGAAGTCCGCGGTCGAATCCCGTAACCTACATCAAGGCCTTCGATCTGATTCGCGACCTCCTTGCAGCAACACAGGGTTCTAAGATACGGGGATTCAAGCCCGGACATTTTTCATTCAACGTTCCCGGCGGCCGGTGCGAGACATGCGAAGGCGATGGTGTACAGAAAATCGAGATGCAATTTCTTGCAGATCTGTACTTGACCTGCGAGTCATGTAAAGGAAAACGATTCAAGAAGGAAGTGCTTGACATTCATTACCGCGGCAAAAATGTCGACGACCTGCTCGCAATGACGGTCACCGAGGCCCTTGAATTCTTCTCCGCGTCAGCAGACGGGAAACGGGTGGCCCGTCGTCTGAAAGTACTGGACGAGGTCGGTTTGGGGTATGTGAGATTGGGACAGCCCGCGACGACGCTTTCAGGAGGGGAGGCGCAGCGGATGAAGCTCGCGAATCACCTGGTGGCTTCGGAAGCGGAGGGAAAGGCGCTGTTCATATTCGACGAACCGACGACGGGCCTTCACTTCGACGACATTGCGAAGCTTCTTCGCTGCTTTGACGCGCTGGTCAAAGCAGGCCATTCGCTTGTGGTGATCGAACACAACATGGACGTCGTGAAGTGTGCCGATTTTGTCATCGACCTCGGCCCTGAAGCAGGGGATGAGGGAGGGAGGATCGTAGCAGCCGGCACTCCGGAAGAGCTGGTGCAATCAAAACAATCCCATACCGCCAAGTACCTGGCCCGACTCCTGTAGTCCGGCGGCAACCGGATGTTTGCCTTCCATGTCAGTCAAGCCTCAGATTGATGTCTCCCGAACTGGTCTGCACCTTCAATGAGTTCTTTGTTCCCCCGCCAATCCTGCCGACAAAGTACGCCCCGCCCCCGACTTCTTCAACGCCCAGGGGTTTATTGCATTTGATCGTCCCATAAGAGACCTTCAGGTTTGCGTCCGCGGAGTAGTCCTTCGGGAGCCGCAATTTGACATTTCCGTATTCATTCCTGATGTCGATCGTTGATGGAATATTCTTCAGGCTGAGATCGACCGAGCTGCTCTTGTCCGTGATGACGATGGAGTTTGCAGTGACGTCGCGAAAACTGAACGACGTGTACTCCGTTGTGGCTTTCACATCTCCGATGACATCGTCGAAGCGAATGCTCCCGCTTTTTGCAGTAATTTCAACATTTCCACGAATGTTCGTCAACTCAATGGGAGAGTATGGGCTTTCGATGGAAATGTCACCCGTGATGTTTTCGAGGCTCACTCTTCCAGACGAGCTTTCAATCTGTATCGGTTTGTTTGACTTCCCAGTCACATCTGAAATATCAATATGCGTGTACGGCGCCTGCACTCGAATCCCCCCGACTCTGTTCACCTTGATATTTCCACTTTTGTCGTCAAGAGTGACAAATCCCTTGACATCGCTGATTCGAAGGGTCGAATAATCGGAATGAAGCGTGAGATCTTCCGCGACACCTTCCACCGTGATGTTGGAACTACTCTTCGACTTGATCGTTGCACCCTTCTTGATGTCGCGCAGTTGCACCGTCGAGTAGTCGGCATCGAGGTCCACCGATCCGTCGAACGTGTCGATGGTGATTCTTGAGCTTGTGCTTTTCAGCTGGAGGTTTCCCCCACTTTGCTCAACCGTCGTGGTGCCGTAATCATTGTCGATGGAGCGAAGAGCACCGCAATTCTTGAGGCTGATCGTACTACTCTTCCCGTCCAGGGAAAGCTCTCCATGCATTTCCTCAAGTGAGATGGAACTGTACCGGACCTCCAGAAAGAGGGGATTCGACCGCGGAAGATAGATTTCTCCGGCCACATCGACACTGTTCCACGAAGAGAACTTCAGTTTGAAGAGGTTGGACCACGAGAATCCGGTCCGGCCGGACATGTCAGGCTGCTTGAAGGTGACGACAACGACGCCTTCGCGGTCAGTGCTCATCAGGTCGACGTTACGGATGTATTCTTCCATATACGATTCGTTCGAAGACTCGACAGAAACCCGAATGTTGATGCGGATCTCATTCTTGTCCCACGACTTGAAGTCAATCTTCGAACTGGAAAATCCCCTTAGTTCAATTCGGTCCGTGGGCTTCGTGGGTATCGTTCGGTCAAACTCCTTCTTCTTCTCTCCGAGGAGCAATACCGTGGGAAGAAGGATCGCGAGAAGTGTGCAGGATATTCGATTCATAAGTTGATTTCTCCTTGTTCCACCATTTCCTGGAGGATTCTAAGTTTTTTGCCGTACAACTCCCGCAATTTTGCCCGCTTGAGTTCCGAGAGGTCGTTTCCTTTTGTTTCCTGGCGAAGTTCCTCAATTGCCTGCTCCAAAAGCCGGAGCTGCTCCTTCCTTGATTCAAGCGAGCTGGTCGCCTGTGCAGAGACTTTGTGCATTCCCTCTGTGGCAGTGAGGTTCTCGAATTCACGAATGGCTGCCTGGTACGCCCGGTCGAGTTTCACAATGTTGGGCTGTGCATACTCGACAGCATCCTTGACGCTCATGTAGGTGCCGACGGCCGCAAACATCAGGACCAGAGAAGCTGCCATGCCAAGGAGAAAACTCCTGCGTTCAAGTGCATGAAACCACCGGTTCCCAATTCCTCTGTGAATCGACTTCCAAAGAAGGTCTTTCGTCTTCCGGTCGGGAAGATCATTCTGATTGTAGAAAGTTCCGGGGTCGATCATCGTTGTTTGTGTTCCTCCTTCCAAAGGGCCCGAAGCTCATCCTTGGCCCGGCTCAGAATTGTCCTCGAGGTGCTTTCGTTGATACCCAGCATCCCGCCGATTTCGGCGTGCGAATAGCCTTCCACTTCATAAAGAATGAACACCATGCGGCGTGTCTCGCCGAGCTGATGAAGCCAGGTCTTCATGGTCGCTTCCCATTCAAATTTCTCCCGCGGATCCTCCACACCTGAATGTCCATTCTCGCTTTCAGACACGAACGGAATGACGGAAGCGCGACGCCGGTCCATGTGCACTTCGTTGATCGCAATCTGAAAGAGCCAGGTTGAAAACCTGGACCGGCCCTCAAACGTCCCGATGTTCTCGTACGCCCTGATAAACGCACGTTGGGTCCATTCATGGATCTGATTGTCATCCCTCGCAAATTGTTTTAGAAAGCGATAGAGGGGAGTGACATGCGCGTCGTACAGCCTTCGAAAGGCTTCAACGTCACCGGATCTGATTTCCTGCAGCGTAGCCGACTCGTTCTGCACGCGTTGTTGGAGTTGTTCGAAAAATTAGATGATTGGGGAGGGCAAAACGCTACACAATGGGGAAGGAAAAACGGAAGAACCGCCGGAGGGCGCTTCTTAAAAGATGGAGCCGAAGTTCAGGGTGATGAAGAAACCGCCGAAATTCTTCACCGGTACTCCGTCCATAACCTCAATTCCGCTCGGAAACGGGACGATGTAGTACCGGACGCTTATTCCGGAGAGGCTTCCTTTGTCGATGCCAAAATACGCACCCGCGCCGATGTATCCCCCCAATGTGTAACGGGCCTGACCGTACTTGAGGCTGTTGAAGAAATCAATTTGATCTACCGTGTACCCGGTGGCGCCTGCGCCCAGATCGTATACGTGCGTTGTTGCATACGGCGCCACGAACACCATCGAGGGACCGATTCCTGCAGAGATGTACGGGCGGAAATTGTCGACAATGTCGTCTTTGAAGAGGCGATATTGGAACCCGACAGTAAGAGGAACTAGAAGGAGCCGGTTCTTTTTGCCCGGGACGTAGCTCTGACCGTAGATCGTGAATCGCTCCACCTCGGCATCGTCCTTGACGTCGGAGATTGCCAGGTTGAGCACGAGGGAGTATTCGTCGGTGTACTCGTGTCTGAAGAACAGCCCTGCGCCAAATCCGTTATTGGAGATCAGGACGTCAAGTCCCCAGGCATCGACCTGGGACTGATAGGGCACTTTCTTGATAAGGTCGGGGCTGGAAGGCTGAAAAATGATGGACGTGTCGCTCCCCGCACGGAATTGACTCAGCGCGACGGAAGGCACCAGCATGGATGCACAAACCATGAACCCCAACACCCGGCACAATTTCATTCTGTTCTCCCGACTGTTCCAGCAAATCTCAACACGCTTGCCTGCAATATAATTCCTCCACATCACAAAGGCAACTTCCCTACCGCACCGCAAAGATGGCGAATTTAAGGTATTGTGTCTCCGGCATCGCAGGAATAATTGGATGGTCAGGGCCCGCGCCAGCAAACTCGACCATTTGAACCGACCGTTTTGCTTTCGAAGCACATGCAATGATCATCGATAGGAACGATTCCTCTGTGATATGGTGCGAGCAGGAGGCAGACACCAGGAACCCGCCGGGATTGATAAGACGCAACGCCAGCGTGTTAATTTCCTTGTACCCGTGGAGAGCGGTCGCTACGGTCTTCTTGTTCTTGGTGAACGATGGGGGGTCGAGGATAACAACATCAAAGCGCTTGTGCGCTTCGTCGAACTGTTTCAGCGCGTCGAAGACATCGAGCGGCTCGAACGTAAGGTTGGTGGTGGCGTTGAGTGTTGCATTCACGCGGGCGTTGGCGATTGCCGATTCAGAAACGTCAACCCCCACGACACTCTGCGCTTTTGCAAGAGCCGCATGGATGGAAAACGCTCCTTCGTTACAGAAGCAGTCCAGCACTTCGCTCCCCGCGACATACGATTGAACGCGTATCCGGTTCTCCCGTTGGTCCAGAAAGAACCCCGTCTTCTGCCCGTTGAGAACATCGACTTTGAATTTACAGCCATTCTCATTGATGATGGTGATCTCCGGCGTCCCGCGCAGGGCTTTCTTCCGGGCCGGCAGGTGTTCCAGCGCCCGAAGAGGGGAATCGTTTCGTTCGACAATGGCTTTCGGGTGGAAGAGCGCTTCCAGGACGTCGCAAATCATCGGCAGGCGCAGGTCCATACCGAATGAAAGCGCTTGCAGGGAGAGGTATTCATTGTATTTGTCGATTACCAGGCCGGGTAGGAAATCGCTTTCTCCGTGAACCAGCCGGAACGTTTCTTCCTGAGGATAGAAACGTTTTCTGAGCTGCAGTGCTTCGAGGAAGCGCCGTTCAAAAAATTGGGCGGAGATTTCTTCTTCCCTGTTTGTCAAGAATCGGAATGCGATCAGCGAATGGGGGTTGAAGAATCCCAGACCAAGGAATTTTTCGTCATACCGGAGCAGTTCGACAAGGTCACCGCTCACAGGGT
>JBARRO010000254.1:0-13481 GCA_049644265.1 Bacteroidota bacterium | reverse complement strand
GACTCCGTGGAAGTCCTGGGTAGTGCGCAAGGTAACATGTCAAAGAACAACCTGCAAAACTAGAACTCAAAGCTGTCTACTTCTATTTGTCACATAACCCCTACTTCCTACTCATGCCTCATTGTTTCTGCTGGCTCCACCACCGCTCCATCACGTCGCTCGCATCCGTTTTGGCCCCCGGCTTCTTCCACTTGTCGAAGAAGAAGACGTCGGAACTGTCCGGAGTGGGGTTGGGCATGTCGATCTGAACACGCAGGGGCATCGGCATCGAGTCGCCGATGACCACTGCCTCTCCCTGGCGCAGCAGAGGAATGACGCTTTCCAAACCGCTGAAGGTATCGGGCACAAGCCGGCGGATGTAGTTCTGGTCGATGGGGTTCAGCAGCCTGAGAATGACAAAGTTATTGCACTGCGACAGAATCGTCTCGGAGATTTCGGAGGGGCGCTGACTCACGATCATGCAGCTGACCCCGTATTTTCTTCCCTCCTTGGCAATCCGCTCAACGGTCTTCCTCGCCACGGCGGAGCCTTCACCCGTGGTTGACAGATAATTGTGCGCCTCTTCGAAGACGAGCAGGATGGGGAGGTCGCGCCGGTTTGGATTCCAGAAATTGAAGTCGAACGTGATCCTGGCGATCAGGCCGACGACCGTCTTTACAATGTCGAACGGAATCCCGCTCATATCCATGATAGTAATCTTCGACTGGCCGTTCAGGCCGAAGATCATCATCATCAGTGCCTTCGCCGACTCCGACTCCAGACACACTTTCGGCTTGAACATGAATGCGTAACGGGGGTCGTTCAGTTTGCTGTTGAGCCGCACGAGCAATCGTGTGAATTTTCCGTAGTAAGGTCCCTCTTTGGTCCCCGCCGCCGAGGAAGTCTTTTCCGTATCAAGGAACTGGATTTTCGCCCTCACCTCGTTGAAATCAAAAAACACGGGCGAGTCAATCGTCACGACGCTTGCAAGATTCGGGTTCTTGGCTTTTTTCGACACGAGAATCAGGTCCTGCAACATGGAGATGTGGACCGAGGCATTTTCGTCGTCGTCATCGATAAACATTTCCTGCATTTCCTCGAAGTTCATCAGCCAGTAAGGAAGCTCCAGTGCCGCCAGGTCGAAGTGTTTGCTTCCCTCCGGGAATGCCTTCCGGTATTCGTTATGGATGTCGATCAGCACGATATTGGCGTCCGGTAAGGCGACGACCTTTTGGAGAATCGACGACACGGTGCACGACTTGCCTGCGCCGCTCGAGCCGAGGACTGCAAGATGCTTTCCGAAGAACCGATTCGGGTCGAGATACGCCCGCTCGTTCTCGAACAAGGAAAGCTGGCCGATGGAAAAATTGAATTTCTGGTAGACCGAAAAGGCGACCTTGAGATCCTTGTCCTCCAACAAATACACTACCGTGTCGGCTGTCGGAAGAATGGAGACTCCGGTTTCATACTTGCCGCCCTTCATCGTGCCGATCAGCGTGACGGACATGAGAAACCGACCGGAGGCTCTTCCGTCTTCGTGGACATCAATCTTCTTGAATTCGGAAACGATGCCGATCACAAAGTTTTTCCCCACCGGAACAAGCACGTAGGACCCGATCTGGCCGATGTAGTAGATCTTATCCCCGATTTTTTTCGAGAGCGAGGTGATTTGCTGATCGATCAGGACAGTCAGGTATGCGCTCGAAATCTCCCGAACAAGTCCGATACGTTTTTCTTCCCACATGTGGTTAGCGGTTGGCGGTTAGCGATTAGCTTTCTTTCGTACGACTTTTCCCTTTGAACTCTCTTTACTCTTTGAACTGTGAACTTTGGACTTTGAACTCTCCTTGCTCTTTGAACTTTGAACTTTAGACTTTGAACTTTTTCTTAACGCCTTCTCCATCGTCTCTCCCAACAATGCCGGGCTTTCCGCTACGAGAATCCCCGCTTCCCGCATCGCCTTCATTTTTTCATCTGCGGTGCCTTTCCCCCCTGAAATGATGGCTCCCGCATGTCCCATGCGTCGGCCCGGAGGCGCTGTCCGGCCGGCGATAAAACCAACCACCGGCTTCTTCACGTGAGCTCTAATGTACTCCGCAGCCTCCTCCTCTGCCGAGCCGCCGATTTCGCCGATCATAAGAATGCCGTCCGTGCGATCATCCTCGTTGAAGAGTTTGACGGCATCGATGAAGCGCGTTCCGATAACCGGATCGCCGCCAATGCCGACACAGGTCGACTGGCCGATGCCGCGTTCGGTGAGCTGCCAGACTGCCTCGTAGGTCAGCGTTCCACTGCGGGAGATGAGTCCCACGCGGCCGGGTTTGTGAATGAACCCCGGCATGATACCAACTTTGCATTGTCCGGGTGTGATGATGCCCGGACAGTTCGGGCCGATCATTCTCACCCCTTTAGCTCGCAGGTAATCGTAAACTTTGATCATATCCGCGGCGGGAATCCCTTCGGTAATGGTGACGACCAGCTTCACACCGGCCTCCGCAGCTTCCATGATCGCGTCGGCCGCAAATGCTGCCGGCACAAAAATCACGGAAGTGTTCGCGCCTTCCTGCCTGACAGCATCGGCAACGGTGTTGAACACCGGCACCGCTCGGGCGAGCTGGTCTTTTTCGTTTCCGCGGTACGACGATCCTCCTTTGCCCGGCGTGACGCCGGCAACAACGTTGGTGCCGTACTCGATCATTTGTTTAGTATGGAAGGTGCCTTCTCCCCCAGTGATTCCCTGGACGACGAGACGGGTGTTTTTATCGACGAGGATGCTCATAGAAAATTATCAGTTGTAAATTGTCAATTGTAGATTAGATAAAGTTGAATGTTGTAAGTTGAAAATTGAAGATTGAATGTTGTCAGTTTCGAGTTTTTAGTTTCGAGTTTCTAGTTTCAAGTTTTGAGTTTCGCGTTACCACTCACCATCTCTTCACATTCACTTTTCACTATTTGCTGTTTACTCTTCACTGTCTACTGATTACTGTTCACTGTTTACTATTGACTAATCACTCTTAACTCACAACTCATTACTCATTACTCATTGCTCATTGACCATTGTCACCCCTGTTCCAAAAAATCCGCGACACGCAGAACAGTCTGTTCGTCGAACTGCTTTCCCAGAACCTGCAGGCCTATCGGAAGCCCCTGGCGGTCATTCCCGCACGGGATGCTGATTCCGGGAATTCCGGCAAGATTCGCAGAGGTCGTGTAGATATCTGATAGATACATCTGCAGAGGATCGTCGACTTTTTCTCCTGCTTTAAACGCTGTGCTGGGCGCGGTCGGGGTGATGAGCACATCAACCTTCTTGAATGCTTTGGTGAAGTCCTCCTGAATTAACCGACGCACCTTCTGTCCTTTTCGGTAATAGGCATCGTAGTAGCCCGACGAAAGCACGTATGTTCCAAGCATGATCCGTCGTTTGACTTCGGGTCCAAACCCCACACTGCGGGATTTCACATACATTTCCGACAAGTTCTTTACATCCTTCGACCGAAAACCATACCGGGCACCATCGTAACGCGCCAGGTTCGAGGATGCCTCGGCTGTTGCGAGGATGTAGTACGCGGCAATTGTGTACTCCGTGTGCGGGAGAGAAACTTCCTCCACTGTCGCTCCGTGTTCCCGGAGAACATCCAGCTTCGACTCGATGGAAGACCGGATCTCTGCGTTCAGGGAGCTGTCGAAGTACTCTCTCGGTAACCCGACTCGCAATCCCTTCACGCTCTTCGTCATCGAAGCCGAGTAATCGGGAACCGGGATCGTGGCAGAAGTTGAATCGCATTCGTCATGACCCGCGATGACGTTCAGGACACGCGCAACATCTTTGGTGCAAAGACCGAAAGCGCCGATGCAGTCGAACGAAGAGGCGAATGCAACCAGGCCGTAGCGAGACACACGTCCGTAGGTCGGCTTCAGGCCGACCACTCCTGTGAACGACGCCGGCTGACGAACGGAACCACCAGTGTCGGAACCCAACGAGGTCGTGGACATTCCGGTTTTGACTGCGACCGCAGAGCCGCCGCTCGAACCTCCCGGCACGCGCGATTCATCCTGGGGAAGCTTGACGCGGCCATACGCCGAGTTCTCCGTCGAGGAACCCATCGCAAATTCATCCATGTTGCACTTGCCGATGATGACTGCATCGGCAGCGCGCAATCGCGCCACCGCCGTGGCGTCGTAGACAGAAACAAACTCTTCCAGAATCTTCGACCCGCAGGTAACCCTTTGATCCTTCACACAGATTACATCCTTGACGGAAACGACCATGCCTGCCAGCGGTCCTGCGTTCCCTGCTTTGAGCTTCCGATCCACGGCCTTCGCCTGCTCAAGGGCTTGATCCTGGAACACCGAGAGGAATGCGTTGAGACCCTTGTGGGACTCAATGGCACGGAGGTATTCCTGGGTCAATGCCTCGCAGGAGGTTGTCCCGGCTTCAAGGCCCTTCTGTATGGAATCAAAGGTCTTCACCACGTTGAGGCGACGAGCCGTCGCGCGGGCTTCGACTCACCACGGACGGGAACGAGGAAGGATCGCAGAAGGTCGCTGCTTATTTCTTGTCGGTGCTGTTCTTGTCGTCCAGCTGCTTGGTGTCTTTCTCGACTTCGTCCTGAACGTCGCGAGCAGCTTTCCGAAACTCACGAATGCCCTGTCCCAACCCCTTGGCAAGGTCGGGGAGTTTTTTTGCGCCGAAGAAAACAAGGATGATAAGCAAAATCAGGAATAACTCGGAACCGCCAATATTACCAAACATATTCGAACTCCTCTATGAGATAGTCGGTGTCATCGCCATCGTTGAAATGCGTTCTTGCGTTGTAAAGCTCTGAATGATCGATTGGAAAATTTTCTGTCCGTCAGTACGTCGAAGGATCGGGTCGGCAGCCCGCTCGGGATGCGGCATCATCCCCAATATATTCCCCCGCTCATTGGTGATCCCGGCGATGTTCGCCATGGAGCCGTTCGGATTCGCTTCATCCGTCACGTGACCCTGACGGTCGCAATACCGAAGGACAACCTGGCCGCTGTCTTCCAGTTTCTTGATTGTGTCTGCGTCTGTGAAGTAGTTTCCTTCTCCGTGCGCGATGGGGATGGTGAGCACGTCCCCCACTTTGCAGGCGTTCGTGAACCTCGAACCTGAATTCTCTACTCGTACGTGCACGTCCTTGCAAATGAACCGCAAGGACCGGTTCCTCAACAGCACCCCCGGAAGCAATCCCGCTTCCGTGAGAACCTGGAACCCGTTGCAAATTCCAATCACCATTCCTCCCCGCCCGGCGAATCGAAGGACATCGTTCATAATCGGCGAAAACCGTGCGATGGCCCCGCACCGGAGGTAATCCCCATACGAGAATCCTCCCGGCAGGATCACAACATCGACATCGCCCAGCGACGATTCCTTGTGCCAGATGAACCGCGCTTCCTGCTTCATGATTTCCCCCGCCACAAACTGCGCATCATGGTCGCAATTGGAGCCGGGGAAAACGACGATGCCGAATTTGAGCATGGATGAGGAGTCAGTGAATAGTAAATAGTAAATCGTGAATAGTGAAAAGCGATAAGCGAAAAGTGAAAAGTGAATCGTTAACCGATATTTTTTCTCTTCCCTATATCTACCACCTATCAGCCAACACCTTCCCCTACGACCTACAACTTTCAACCTACAACTTTCAACTTTCAACTTCCTTTAAATCAAAACTAAAATCCTCCATCACCGGATTGGCCAAAAGCTTCTGACACGCTTCCTTCGTAACCCGCTCTGCTTCCTCCCGTGTTTTGGCATCCACGTGCATTTCGATGAACTTCCCGATCCGGACATCTTCCACGCTCCGGTACCCCAGCGAATGAATCCCGTGCTGCACAGCCTTGCCCTGCGGGTCGAGGATGGATTTTCTTAATGTCACTACAATTTTGGCCTGAAACAAGAGATCCTCCTCCGGTCAGATATCGATGCTTGAGATTTCAGTCTCTTCGTCTGTTTCTTTCTCAACATGCAGGAGTGTTTTCCTCACGGCTTTGACCATGGAGCGGAGAACTCCGAACAGAATATAGGAGATCAGAAGCGTAAAGAGTAGTTTTCCTTTTGAAAATACGATCAAGAGAACGCCGATTCCCAGACTGACAACCCGCCAGGGATGGGCCACGATTTCTTTTGTTGTGAGCTTCGGCAGGGTCTCATATTTCACCCTGCTGACCATCAACAGAGAAAGGAAGATCACCAGGGGAGCGAGTGCCACTTTCGACCAGTCCGAGAAGCCCAAGGCGACCGAGTAATTTTCCAGGGCGAACGCACAGAGTGCCACGGCCTGGGATGGAATCGGGAGGCCGTTGAAATGGTCCTTGTTAAAACCGACGAGCTGAATATTGAATCGTGCCAGCCGAATTGCGCCAAACACCAGCGGCATGGAGCTGATGATCACGCCCCAGTTGTCGAACATGTGAAGCTGAGCCTGAAAGACCATGAATGAAGGAGCGGCACCGAACGAGATCACATCTGCCAGCGAGTCGAGCTCGACGCCAAACTGGCTCGAAGACTTGGTGATCCGTGCCATGACCCCGTCAAGCGAATCGAAAACGGCAGCCAGGATAATAAACCACGCCGCCATCTCGATCTTTCCCTGGCTTGTATTCAGAATGGACAGAAAACCGCAGAAAATATTAAGTGTGGTAAACAGACTTGGTACAACAGCCCGTGTAATTTTCATTGTTTGAGATTCTCCCTACGCTGTGAGCGGGTTTTCCACTCCTGCTACCCGAACGATCTCAGGAACCGTAAGCCGCCAGCACCGTTTCACCTGCAACAGCAACATCACCGACCTTCACCTTCACACCCGTCCCGGCCGGCACAAACACGTCAACGCGCGAACCAAACTTGATCATTCCAAAGCGTTCCCCCGCCGTCACACGGTCGCCATCCTTCAATGTACATACAATCCGCCGGGCAATAAATCCCGCGATCTGTTTGAACAGCACCTTCCCGAACCGGTTTTCGAGGCCGATCACCATTTGCTCGTTCTTTTCAGAGGATTTCTCTTCGAACGCGGCAAAGTATTCACCCGGAACATACCGAAGATATTGCACGCCGCCCGCCACAGGTATGCGGTTGACGTGAACGTTCAGGGGGGACATGAAGATGCTGATCTGCGTAGCCTCGCCGTTGAGAAATTCGGACTGGTGAACATTCCTCACGACGATAACCTTGCCGTCGGCAGGAGAGATTACCAGATTTTCCCCGGGGGGAGTATTCCGTTCAGGGTCGCGGAAGAAGTTGATGGTGAAGCCGAGCAGAAGGACTGCGACGACGGTGATGCCGTACCGCAGCCACCTGGGCTCGATGAACAGAAGGGCAATCACCGTGACCACAACGCAGAGTGTTGTGATCGTGAAGAAGACATCGTAGCCATATTTTGTGATCATGGAATCGACTCAGACGTGCTGTTCGGCGTGGTAGGAACTCCGCACGAGAGGGCCTGATTCCACATGCCTGAATCCCATTTCCATCCCGAGCTTCTTCAGCATCGCAAATTCGTCCGGATGGACGTAACGGTCGATGGGCAGATGCGCCTTGGTCGGCTGCAAATACTGGCCGAGCGTCACAATATTGGCACCGGTTGCGTGAATATCCTTCA
Organism: Bacteroidota bacterium; assembly: GCA_049644265.1. GTDB lineage: Bacteria > Bacteroidota > Ignavibacteria > UBA10030 > UBA10030 > JBARRO01. The sequence goes on along the minus strand of JBARRO010000254.1, from coordinate 5,874 downwards.
GAACCTCCACGACTTCTTCCGTTCGCTCGCCGATTCCGAGCATGAGTCCGGTTTTTGTCACGGCACCCCGCTTCTTCGAGCGCTCCAGCACCTCGAGAGACTGCCGGTAGTTCGCCTGCGGGCGGACGGTGCGATACAAACGCGGCACGGTCTCCAGGTTATGGTTGAGAATATCCGGTTTTGCATCGAGGACGACATTCAGCGCCTCCTCGCTCCCTTTGAAATCAGGGATCAGCACTTCGACGGTGCAGCTGGGAACGCGTTCATGAATCAGACGAATGGTTTCGGCGAAAATCGGCGCGCCTCCGTCTTTCCGTTCGTCGCGATTGACCGATGTAATAACTGCGTGCCGCACATTCATCAGCTGGACCGCCTCCACAACACGACGCGGTTCATCCCAATCGAGGCCGTAGTCCGGACGCCCCGTTTTCACGGCGCAGAATCCGCAGGAACGAGTGCAGATGTCTCCGAGAATCATGAATGTGGCGGTCCCGGCATTCCAGCACTCCCCCATATTCGGACACCGCGCTTCCTCGCACACTGTGTGAAGACGGTGGGAACGCATGATGCCGTTGAGCTTTGCGTAATTCTCTCCCGCAGGGATCTTTGCCTTGAGCCACTCCGGCCGTTTGGGACGGGGCGGTTCTTCAGCCGCTATTTCTTTGAAGATTTCCATTTACTGAACACGCGAAAAGTCGAAATTCTCAATGTTGGATTTGACCCTGGCAAGGAACTGGCCGCCGATCGCCCCATCGAGAATCCTGTGATCAAAAGATAAGGTAAAATAGGATAGGGAGCGAATGGCAATCATGTCATTCCCATCCTGGTCCGTGACGACCACGGGTCGTTTCTTGACCGCCCCAATTCCGAGGATCGCCAACTGGGGCTGATTGATGATTGGGATGCCGATGATATTGCCGAAAACGCCGTAATTGGTGATGGTGAATGTGCCGTCCTGAATTTCGTCCGGCTTCAGTTTTTTGTTTCGGGTCCGGAGTGCGAGGTCGTTGACGGCACGGGCGAGGCCAAGAAAACTCTTTTCCTCCGCGTTCTTGACATTGGGAACAATGAGACCCGAAGGTGCTGCAACGGCCATTCCCAGGTTGATGAACTTTTTCAGAATAACCTTGTCTCCCTCCACGGAACTGTTCACCAGCGGAAATTCTTTGAGCGCCTGGACAATCGCGTAACAGAAGAAGGGTGTAAACGTGAGCTTGAAGCCCTCGCGCTTTTCAAATCCTTCCGCATGCTTGTTGCGATAGGCGACAATGGCCGTAACGTCAATCTCGTCGATAGCCTGGACATGCGGTGAGATGGAGACACTCCGCACCATGTGCTCCGCCATCTTCTGCTGGACGTTGTCCATTTGCAGAATCTCGTATCGCGGCGGCGGATATTTCTTGGCAAGCTCACGCGCATCAGCAGGTTTCATCGTGAATTCCCGGTGCAGGACCTCGGGTGCCGGCTGACTCAATCGTTTCGAGAGATACGAAAGAAGGTCGTTCTTCGTCACGCGGCCCCTTGTGCCTGAACCCGCAATGCGGTCGAGCTCGGAGGGTGAAATCCCCTCTTTCTCTGCGATGGTTCGAACGAGCGGAGAGTAAAATCGATCGCCGTTTCCGCCACGCGACGAAATCGCGGCTGGAGCCGAACTTGACTGCATACTGGTGACGGGGGCAGGAGCTGTCTGCGGCGTTTGCGGTGAGCTTCCTTTGTGAGATACAGAATCCGCCGGACTTGCTTCCACTTTCACAGAAGCATCCGTTTCCATCATGGCGATGACGGTTCCCACGGGGACCGTTTCTTGTTCCTGAACCAGGATCTTCAGGAGAATGCCGCCCACGGGAGAGGGAATCTCCGAGTCGACTTTGTCGGTGCTGATTTCGAGGATGGTCTCATCCTTCTCAACCTTGTCGCCGATCTTTTTCGCCCAGCGAAGGATCTTCCCCTCCTGAATGCTCTCCCCCATTTTGGGCATGACGACTTCTACTTGCACACGTTCTCCTTAGTATGCGGAAAGTTGTTCCAGTGCAGCGACGATTTTCTCTTTGTTCGGCAGCATGGCATTTTCGAGCGGAGGACTGTAGGGCACCGGAGTGTCCAACGCCGCAACCCGCAAGACGGGCCCGTCCAAATGCTCAAAGCAGTTCTTCACAACGAGCGCGACGATCTCCGCGCCAAAGCCTGCCGTCAACGTGTCCTCGTGGACAACGACAACCTTGCCGGTTTTTCGGGCGGATTTGTAGATAGTCTCTTCATCCAACGGGTTGAGCGTACGCAGGTCAATAACTTCCACACTGACGCCCTTTTGTTCCATCATTCTCGCCGCTTCGAGCGACTGCTGGACCATTGCTCCGTACGTCACGACGGTAATATCCGAACCCTCTCTCCTGACTGCGGCGACGCCAAACGGCAGGATGTATTCGGCACCCGGCTCCGGATTTGATGCATACCCTTGCCTGTAGAGGCCTTTGTGCTCCATAAAAATGACCGGATCGTCTCCGCGAATCGCAGCCTTCAATAAACCTTTCGCATCGGCTGCTGTCGACGGAAACACAACGCGAACGCCGGGGATATGCGTGAAGAATCCTTCAATCGACTGGCTGTGGTAGACGGCACCGTGGATGTATCCTCCAACCGGAACGCGAATGACCACCGGGCACGTCCACCGGTTGTTCGAACGGTAGCGGAACATCGCGAGCTCGTCCCTGATTTGCATAAACGCCGGCCAGATATAGTCGCCGAACTGGATCTCCGGGACCGGCCTCCACCCCTTCAGAGCCAATCCTATTGCCACTCCCACGACGCTTGCTTCGGCAAGCGGAGAATTGAAACACCGGCCTGCGCCAAATTTTGCCGTCAGTCCTTTGGTGGCCGTAAAAACTCCGCCCTTGCTTCCGGCAACATCTTCTCCAAACACGAGGATTTTCGGATTCCGCTCCATCTCTTCTGCGATCGCATGATTAATCGCATCCACCAGAACAATCTTGTTGCCCGTGTGCTCCGGTTCGTTGAAATCCTTAGGAGGGTTTGCGTGCGATTCGCCATAGACGTGGTCGGAGACGGTCGATGCGTCCGGAAGCGGACGCGATTCCGCCCACTCCGCCGACTTGTCCACGGCATGGCGGACTTCTTCAGCCAATTCACGGGCTTCCTTGTCCGTCAGGAATCCTTCCTCAATGAGGTAACTCGTCATTTTCGGAATGGGATCCATTTTCTTGTCGCTTTCCAGCTCCTCTTTGGGACGGTACTTGGTCTGATCGTCGGATGAGGAGTGGGGAAGAAGGCGGACCGTATGCGCCACAATCAGTGACGGTCCTCCGCCGCGGCGGGCGCGTTCTACACCTTTTTGAACTGCAAGATAAGTCTCGAGGAAGTTTGTGCCGTCGACATTCTGGCGGTCAAGGCCTTGAAAGCCCCTTGTGACTTCGTAGACGGAAGCACCCGCCGTTTGCTGGGCCACAGGAACGGAAATTGCGTACTTGTTGTCCTGAATAAAGAAGATCACCGGCAACGCTTCACGCGCAGCCCAATTGACCGCCTCGAAGAATTCCCCTTCGCTTGTCGCGCCTTCACCCGAAGACACGTACACCACCTCATCCACACCTTCCTTCTTGGCAGCCATCGCGAGGCCGACAGCTTGCAGATACTGCGTGCCGGTGGGACTCGACTGCGTAATCATCCGGCATTCCTTCTTGCCGAAGTGCGAAGGCATTTGGCGCGCGCCGCTGCTGGGGTCTTCTGCGCGATGCAGGGCAGCGAGAAATATCTCATCCGTGGTCATGCCAAACTGAAGCGCAAAAGCCAGATCCCGGTAGTAGCAGTTTGCCCAATCGTAGCCCGACCGCAGCGCCGAGGCAGCCGCTACCTGCGCGGCTTCGTGCCCCGATCCTCCAATGTGGAAAAACGATTTTCCCTGCTTGAGGAGAATGAGATGCTTCTCGTCGATGCGACGCGCCGTGAGCATGTTGCGATAGGCTTTCAGCAACTGCTCTTTGGAAAGGTCCGATGAACCTCTCCGGGCTTCGCGCTCTTTGATATCGGCTACTTTCGGCATTCTCGTCCTACTTTGGCTCCGAGGTTATCGCATCAATTGCAGCAATTCGTTTCTGTAGTGCATCTGCGGAAATTTCAACAGTCTCCGCGCCAAACACGTACGCAAACGCTTTCGTCAGCTCCTCCTGCACGGCGTGAAGCTTGATTTCCCTTCCGAGGAGGTGTTGCATCGAGGTAACTCCCTTGTGAAAGATCCCGCAGGGAATGATTCGCTCAAACTTGGCAAGGTCCGTGTTGACGTTCAACGCGAAGCCGTGCATCGTGACCCATCGGCTTACCTTGACACCGATGGCGGCAATTTTTTCTCCCTTTACCCACACCCCGGTCATTCCCTCTTCGCGCCCGGCTTCGATGCCGAATTCCGCGAGGGCAACGATGATCGTCTCTTCAAGACTCCTCAGATACCGGTGAATGTCAGGAAAATAATTGTTCAGGTCAATGATGGGATAGGCCACAATCTGGCCGGGTCCATGATACGTGATATCCCCTCCCCGGTCAATGTGGAACACTTCGGTGCCATCGTTCGAAAGCTCGCGCTCAGATGCGAGCAGGTGATTGTCGTCTCCCGATTTCCCGATCGTGTAGACATGCTCGTGCTCGGTGTAGAGCAACAGATCACCGATCATTCCGTAATGCCGGAGCTCCCAGAGTTTCTTCTGCAGCTCCCATGTTTCGGCATAACGGGTGCGGCCAAGATTCGTTGTCGCGACAGGAGTCAATGGGAAGGTTGAATGTTGAAAATTGAATGTTGAATGTTGTCAGTTTCGGATTTTTGGTTTCGAGTTTCTAGTTATAGGTTCTGTTCACGGTTAACAGTTCACTTTTCACTTATCGCTTTTCACTTTCACTCTTTACCCTTCACTGTTTACTGTCCACCCTTCACTTTTCATTCCCCACTCACAACTCCTAAATATTGATTGCCAAGCCATACGCTTCCCCCGCAGCTTCCATCACCGCTTCCCCGAGTGTCGGATGAGCGTGCATGGTGTTGTGCAGTTCTTCCCAGGTGGTCTCGAGGGCCTTGGCAATTCCAAGCTCTGCAATCATCTCCGTGGCTTCAGAACCGATAATGTGTGCCCCGAGTAATTCCCCATACTTTTCGTCGAATACGAGCTTGACGGTTCCCTCTGTTTCGCCGATTGCCATCGCTTTCCCCAACGGACGGAACGGAAATCTTCCCACCTTTACTTTATATCCTTTTGCGATCGCAGCTTCTTCTGTCATGCCTACGCTGGCGACTTGCGGCTGACAGTACGTGCAGCTCGGGATGTTGTTTTTGTCGATTCCATGTTTTGCTTTTCCGGCAATATGCTCGGCTGCAACAATTCCTTCGTGCGAGGCAACGTGCGCCAGGAGCGGCGGGCCCGCGACATCGCCGATGGCGTAAATACCATCGACATTGGATTTGCAGAACTCATTGACGACGACAAATCCTCTTTCCAGCTTGACTCCGGCACCTTCAAGACCCACGCCGTCCGTATTCCCCTGCACTCCCACCGCCATGAGGGCAACATCCCCTTTCACATCCTTCTTCCCCTCCTTGGTTGAAACCGTCACAACGACCTCGTTATCGACCTTCACACCTTCAACTTTCGCATTCGTGAGAATTTCAATACCGGACTTCTTGAGGCTCGATTCAAGGATTTTCGTTATTTCCTTGTCTTCAATGGGGAGAATGTTCGGCATCATCTCCACCACCGTCACCTTCGTTCCCAGGGCGTTGTAGAAATACGCAAATTCAATTCCGATTGCCCCGCCGCCGATGACCACCATCGATTTCGGCTGCTCCGCAAGCGACATCGCCTCAGTGCTCGTGAT
>JBARRO010000253.1:0-4678 GCA_049644265.1 Bacteroidota bacterium | reverse complement strand
CGATAAAGTCCCTTCGTTTCACGTGTTTCTTTTCAATCGGTGATTTGAAACGGGATGATCTGCCACCTGTTTCAACAGAGACATCGCCCCGACGGTTCCTCCACTATGTACAAATTTGTGCCATCATCCGCAACTACGAACACCCTGGAAAGATTACCACGAAGGTCACAAAGGACACGAAGGATATGTAACAATAATGAAATGTTCGTAGCATTCGTTTAATCGCTTCATTCGAGTCATTCGTGTTATTCGCCTTGGATATTGGACATTCAACATTCGATATTGGTTATTTCTTCTCATAACCTCGTCCCCACCACCACCACCGCCCTCGCCAAAGTCGTTTCACCGGACTGAGTTTCCACCGCCTCGAGGAAGACCACATACGGCCCGATCCTCGCCCGTCGTCCCGAATCGTCCAATCCGTTCCAAATAATCTGTCCCGTAGATCCCGTGAATTCCGAGTTCGCCAGAAGGCGTATCAACCTCCCTTTGATGTCAAAGATCTTAATGTTCACGACAGACGAAGAACCTGGAAGACGGTACCCGATGATGCAGAAATCTTCGAAGCCGTCGCCGTCGGGAGAAAACGGATTCGGCGAAATGCTGAGCGATGCCGAAGATGGCCGGCTTGTCGTCAGAACACTGTTCGGCAATCCGGGGGTCCCGCCGCGGAGGACAGTCGCTGTGTTCCAATTTCGCCGGTCGTTTGAAGGAAAGTTGGGACTGATCTTCTCCAGTGACCTTCCTTTCGTGTCGTCCACAGCAGGATTGTGCCAGGATGATGCGTATGCCACACTGTCGACCGTCGCACCTGTCAGGTCCTGCAGAACAATCGCATCGATGTCGTTATTGAAGCTGAAACCAGAAGGTTTGTCGAGGACGAAAATGTGAACACCCGTTGGCGGATTCCCAAGAGATGGAAAGAGCGTGAAGATCGTTGAGTCGGCGGCAAGAACCACGAATTCGCCGGGGGAAACAATGCAGGATTTCGACGTGACCTGAAACGAATTGACACTCCCGGATGCGGTGGACCGGTCGTGGAATTTCCATCGCAAGAGGTCCACGGCCTTCTCGCCCCGATGGAACAACTCGATCCATTCGTTTTGTCCGTCAAGCGGATCGAAGAGGATCTCGTTGATGACGATCGACGGGAAATCGTAGCTTCGGTCGAAGGTTAATGATCGCGTGTTATTCCTCAGGCGCCCGTCTGGCGGGAAGATTATATCCGCGCGGACAGTAACCGCTCCTGGCGGCGCTGAAGTCCACTCGTATGAAAAGAAAACGGAATCGCCGGGAAGAAGAACACCGGTTGACGACGTAGCGAAGATTCTTGAAGAAGTTCCCCCCGAATCAAGCGAATAAGTTATGGAAAAACCCTCGGCCGTTTGTTTCCCGGAATTCCTGACGACACTGCGGATGACAGGATTCTCGTTTGTCAACTCTTGGGTCATGTATAACCTGTCGAAAGAAAGGTCGTACAGCAGCCGTGCGATGCTGTTGAGCCGGCCGGGTGTTCGTCCGGTTGAATCTTGTGAACTCCCCCAATTTACATCGCTTGTCGATGGAAACTCCGGATCTATTCGTTCGAGTGATCGGCCGTTGGAGCCACCCCAGGTTTGGGAGTAGAACGCGCTGTCGATGACAATGGATCGTGGATCAAACAGGACGACGGCATCGGGAGTGGTGTTGTTGAGGGCGGAGAAATTCGCAAGCACTACCGGTGAGGCTATTTCGGGAAAAACCGTCAGGAAATTTGCATCCTTTGCAACAAGCGCATAGGAGGAGGGAGGAATGAATATGTCGGATGAACTCATGACTGTTTTGACATTCGTGTTGTTGTCCGAGATTCTCCAATTCTTCAGGTTGACGGAGTCGGGCCCAGGATTGAGCAGCTCGACCCACTCCGGTTCGTCACCGGAGGGAGCGTACATGATTTCGTTGACGACGAGCGCACCCCGGGAAACACCGACTGATGCGACAGTAGAGAGAGTATCGTTTATTGGGTTTTCATCCTGAGCGAACGAGACCGCCGCCATGAAACCATAATTTCCCGACTTCAGGGGAAGATGCGACGTTGAAACAGCCGTTGAATCTCCCGGTGAAAGGAGTGGACCGTTTACGACGGCAAAGCCTTCATTTGTTTCCGCAATCCTGTTGTTATTTGCATCAAGCGAAAATTTCACAGAGTAACCAGAAGCCGGCTGCAGGCCGATGTTCCTGATCCCGGCGGTGAGAGTTATTGTATCGCGGGTTGTCGTCGGGGGAGGTGTGAGGGAGATCGAGCTGACTCCAAGGTCATATGTTGTCAGCACGCTGACCGAAACATCATCGAGCCGGAAGGTTGCGGAGCTTCCTCCCGCCCCGCCAAGGATTCGCCAGCGGAATCGAACGCCCGTACGCTGGGCAAGCGAAATGGGAAGCAGCAATGTCGTCTGCACATATCCCGATGTCCCGGGGTTCTTCAATGTGTCGCCCAGAAGGATCGGATACGTCGTACCTCCGTCGATGGATGCCTCCACAACGACTGGGGAGGTGTGCGTACTCGACCGAGCGATCGAGAACTGAAGCTCATCGGGTGTGCGGTTGGTAAAATCAAACAGGGGAGAGGCCAGCCACTGCTGAATTGTTGAATTGGAAGAGAATGCCGCGTTGGGAGCAGAACGCGGGGAAGAGGTGGTTGTGACAAAATCGCCGGAAGCAGTGTGATTCGTAGAGGTTGTCCAGGCCGGAGGAAGAAGTGGAGCAACAAGGGAATCGAAGCGCTCCTGGAACGGGAGGGATGAGATCTGAGCTTTAGCAGCAGGAACAAGAACTACGAAACACAATGAGAATCCAAAACACGCCCTCATATCAGCGCCCCCCTCAGAGCGAAGCAAAATCTATCTGTTTATTGAATATTTATCCCGCACATCTTCCCACTCCGTAGCAGGATATTACTGGCTCTGAACATGGTTCGACCCTTCGCCAAGCTCAGGGCAGGCTCCGCTCACCATGACAGGGTAACTTACAACCTTCAACTTTTCCCTAATCTACAATTGGCAATCGTCAATCGACAATTTGTCACTCCATCCCAATCGAGAACATCCTCTCCAAATCATGCTTGGAAAACACACGGAATGAAATCAACGTCTCGGACATCATGATTCCCTCCACTTTCCGAACATGGTCTGTTACGATTCGTGCGAGGTCGTCGTTATCCTTCACCCGGACGATCGCGGCCAGGTCGTACCTTCCCGCAATGGAGTACACTTCACTGACACCCGGAATCTCGGCAAGTTTTTCTGCGATGGTGTTGGTTCTGTCCCGTTCAACAGTCAAGAGAACAATGGCCGTGACCATGGCTTCATTCCTTAGTCAAAAAATGAAAATTCAAACGACAGGTTCAGGTTCTGCTACGACCTGAATCTTCATCTTTTTTGGGAGTTATGCAAGGAGCGGGAAAGGCCTACGACCTCGTAGAGGGGGAAGGGGAATGCGGCGCGGAAATTGGCGCCGCATCAGAAGAACCGGGATCTACGCAAGCACTTTCTTCGGGGCGTAATTCAGGACGATCTCGCGATCGTAAATCCAGCTGAATTTCTCGGAGCCGGAGAACTTCAGACGGTCTGCGACTTTCATGTAGCGGTCCGACAGGGTGCAGAGGTAATCCTGGGCTTTCTCTGCCGCATCCGTGAGACCCCGTAAGGCCGAGATTTTCCACTCGTCGACGAGCGCATCAATGATCTCGGCGTAGTCCTTCGCGGTATACACGCCGATGTTCTGTGCAACGGCTGAGAACTTCGTATAAAGCGACTTGTCCTTCCCGTCATATATCAGCATCGCGGGCATCACAATCTTGAGCTTCATCATTTTCGCAAATGCGAGAATTGCCCTTGCCGGGTCGAGCTCAAAGATCCTCGACATGAACAGCTTGTACGCCTTTTCATGCCGTGCCTCATCGCCTGCGATCATTCCACAAATCTTGTGCAGCTGATCCTCGCCCGCCTTCTTTGCAAGCACACCGACATTTCTATGAGAGATCTTCGTCGCCCGTTCCTGGAACGATGTATAAATAAAGCCCAGGTAGGGATCGTTTCCCGTCTGCGGGTCGAACCCGTTGTTAATCAAATGATGCACCGTCGTCTCTACAGCCCGCATATCCACACGGCCGCTGAGGTAAAGATACCGGTTGAGGAGGTCGCCATGCCGGTTCTCTTCCGAAGTCCATCCGCGACTCCAGCGCGCCCAGGGACTGTCGCTCGTTCCGGTTGGATCGTTGACTCCCTGCATGCGATTAAGCCAGGTCTGGTAACTCGGGAGCGCTTCTTCGGTCACCATGTCACCGACAAGCACCACCAGCACATCGTCCGGCAGGTCTTTTGCCCGCTCCCGGAACGCGGCAACCTGTTCTCTCCAATTGTCCGCCGTGAGGTCGGGAAGAAAATCGGACGGCTGCCAGCTTTCCTCTACGGGCTTGAGAAGAGAGCTGAGGTTTTCGGCCACGAAGCCTTCCATGCTCTTAACGACCTCGAATTGCGGCGAAGTCACCTGGACTTGATTGTAATCAGACATGGAACCTCCGGTTTGGTAATCGAAAAGCTGAGAAATGTCTGCTTCTTACGCTGCTCCAAGATAACGCATTTTCTCACTTTTGCAAATCTTAATCTTGGGAGGGGAGGGGGATTGCAGGGGATTTCTG
>JBARRO010000252.1:0-23388 GCA_049644265.1 Bacteroidota bacterium | reverse complement strand
ATTCAAAAAAGGCAGTAGTGCCCGCCCGAACACCGCAGGCGGGCGGGCCGCTCCAATTTGCACTTCTCATAGTCCCGGATACAAGCTTACTTATTGGAAGCGGCACTAGAAGACGACTCTTTTGTATTCCACCCTCGGCCTTCCAAAATTGACCTGGACGCCAAGCTTTAAGCCTGACGCTTTGAGGTATGAAAAAACTTGGGCCTGAAAAACTTTGTCTAAGTCCATCCGAGCTTTGAGTTCAAGTAGGACCTTTCCCTCGATAACCACGTCCAGCTTGTACTTTCCGACTTTCCTATTCTTGTACAGTACTTCAATCCATTTTTGGCGTTCTACGATGATTCCCTTCAATTCGAGTTCAATCGCCAGCGCATTTTCATAAATACGCTCAGAGAAACACGGTCCTAAGGCATTATGCACTTCAAAACAAGCCTTCATGATCTCGAATCGAATGAGAGCTCTTTATACACAATCATTTTTCTCTCTCCATATTCGTATCATTCGTTGCATTCGTTTTTATTCGTGTTCCTATCCTTGTTCGTCCCATTCGTGTTCCCTCCATTCGGTGCATTCGCGAAAACAAAAGCCCCCGGAGTTACCTCCGAGGGCCTGATCTGCCATAGGGGGAACGCCGTGTTACTTCATATGGCCGGCCGCCTCCTGCACTGCGCCGAGGAATTCGCCGGCTGTCCGGTCGAACACGGCGATGCTTCGTCGCGTGAACTTGGCGGGGTCCTCCTTGGAAGGCTGGCTCGAAGTGATTGTCAGGTACTTCGAGTTGTTCTTCGCCTCCTTCACGTCCACAAAATACGTGATCTTTCCCGATTTCACGGTCCTGCTGAACTGGGATTCGAGATTCGCCCCTTCTTTCAGAGCCCCGATGAACTCCTCAGCGGCATTGCTGAAGAGGTTGATACTCCGCTTGGAGAATTTCGTCGGATCCTCCTTCGAAGGCTGGCTCGAAGTAATCGTCAGATACTTCGAGTTGTTCTTCGCCTCCTTGACATCGAGGAAGTACGTAATCCTCCCGGATTTGACCATTTTGCTGAAGACTGAGTCCATGACTCATCCCTCCTTTTATTGTGATTGTGAATGGATAGTTAAATTGGGGGGAATTTTCAAAAATCCGGGGACTCGATCGCCGGAGGACGCGAAGGGGAGCAAAAAAAGTTGGGGATCAAAAAAGGGAGATTCGAGGGAGTATCAGGGGCGTGGTTGAAACTAGAACTTTTCCGAGAATTTGTCAAGGCCTTTAAAAAAGAAAACCCCCATCGGTAGATGATGGGGGTTTGCGCTTTTTCGGAGAGCGATTTAGTACATGTCTCCGCCCATGCCGCCGTGAGGCATAGCGGGTGCCGCTTTCTCCTTTTCCGGCTTCTCCACAATGGTTGCTTCTGTGGTGAGAAGCAGGCTTGCCACGCTTGCCGCGTTTTCGATGGCGATGCGCGTAACCTTCGTCGGGTCAATGACTCCCGCCTTGATCAGGTTCTCGTATTTCTCCGTCAACGCGTTGAACCCGAAGTCGTCTTTCCCCGCTTTCACCTCGTTCACCACGACAGAACCTTCGAGACCCGCATTGTTCACGATCTGACGAATCGGTTCTTCCAGCACACGCCGGATGATCTCGACGCCGGTCTTTTGGTCGCCGTTTTCCGTCTTGACTTCATCGAGCTTCTTGATGCAGCGCAAATAGGCAACTCCGCCGCCGGGGACAATGCCCTCTTCGACCGCAGCGCGCGTCGCATGCAACGCGTCCTCAACTCGCGCTTTCTTTTCCTTCATCTCCACTTCCGTCGAAGCACCAATCTTGATCACCGCAACGCCTCCCGAAAGTTTCGCGAGACGTTCCTGAAGCTTCTCCTTGTCGTAGTCGGACGTGGTTTTGTCGATCTGTTGCTTGATTTCGTTGATGCGCTTCTTGATCTCTTCCTTCTTGCCTGCGCCCTCGACAATGGTCGTATTGTCCTTGTCGATGGTGATGCGCTTCGCACTTCCGAGATACGAAAGCTGGGCATTCTCAAGCTTGAATCCTTTTTCTTCCGAAATCACGGTGCCGCCGGTCAGAATCGCAACATCTTCGAGCATCGCTTTGCGGCGATCGCCGAATCCCGGGGCCTTTACGGCGCAAACGCGGAGCGTGCCGCGGAGCTTGTTCACCACGAGCGTCGCCAGTGCCTCACCCTCGACCTCTTCTGCAATGACCAGGGTCGAGCGTCCGGACTGGGCAACCTTCTCAAGAATCGGGAGCAGGTCCTTCATCGCACTGATCTTTTTGTCGTGGATGAGGATGTACGGATCCTCGAGCGCCGCTTCCATCGTCTCGGCATCGGTGACGAAGTACGGAGACAGGTAGCCGCGGTCGAACTGCATTCCTTCTACCACGTCGAGCTTCGTCTCTGTTTCCTTGCCGTCCTCCACCGTGATGACGCCGTCTTTTCCGACTTTTTCCATCGCGTTGGCGATCAGGTCGCCGATCGTCCGGTCGTTGTTTGCCGAGATCGATCCAACCTGGGCAATTTTTTCCTTGTCATCGCCGACGGTCTTGCTGATTTCCCTTAATCCCTCGACAACCTTCTTCACAGCGAGGTCGATGCCACGCTTGAGGTCCATCGGGTTTGCACCGGCGGTGACGTTCTTGAGGCCTTCGCGAACGATCGCCTGGGCAAGAATCGTTGCCGTCGTGGTTCCGTCTCCGGCGACATCCGAAGTCTTCGAGGCAACCTCACGAACCATCTGGGCTCCCATGTTCTCGATGGGGTCCGTCAGTTCCACTTCTTTTGCGACCGTGACTCCGTCCTTCGTGACGGTCGGTGCTCCGAATTTCTTGTCGATAACCACGTTCCGCCCTTTGGGTCCGAGCGTGACCTTCACGGCGTCCGCGAGCTGGTCGACGCCCCTCTTCAACGCATTCCGAGCGTCGGTGTTGTAGTTGATTAATTTTGCACCCATTTCGTTTTTCTCCTTTTTTCTATTCTTATTTGGGCATGATTGCGAAAATGTCGCTCTCGCGCATGATCAACATCTCGTTCCCGTCAACGGTAACTTCGGTTCCGGAATACTTTCCATAAAGAACCTTGTCTCCGACCTTTACTTCCATCGGGATGGACTTGCCGTCATCACTGACCCTACCCGGCCCCACGGCGATAACCTCACCCCAGACCGGCTTTTCTTTCGCAGTGTCAGGAACGATAATCCCGCCCTTGGTCTTCTCCTCCGCTGGAGAGGGCTTCACAACCACACGATCAGCCAAAGGTTTCAGTTTCATTGTTCAACCTCCTTATTTTTTAATTTGTTGTTAATAAAGGACTTATGGGAAAAGAATGACAATTGGCACTCTTAAGTCTTGAGTGCTACTAATATAATGGCAAAAGGTCGACTTGTCAAGAGGGAATAGGATGATTTTTTCGCAGGGGTGAGATGGAAGGAAGCTTGGGGAAAACTACTGATTATTGGCGCCTCACCGTGGGGCTACGAGGGCCGCCTCTGTTGCTGCACTCAGCCTTTGCCAGATCTGATCCAGCCAGCCATGGTGCTCGGGCTTCATGAGAACCGATCGCAGACAGACCACCTTTTTTTGATCCCGCACCATTTCCGAGGGACCGATCTGAAAAAGATCAACGGGAAGGGTCGCGAGAGCAAGATGAAGGTCCCGCTTTGCCGCTTCATCGAATACCCGGCGTGCACGCTCCGACGCCTCGCTCGCGCTGGCACTCCGGACAAGCCAGACGACGATGTCCAATTCCGGTTCAAACGCTGGTACAAAACGCTTGTCGCGCGCGAGCATTCCGTATAACTCCGTCGCGGCCGTGCGTGATTCCTGAAGCATTCGCGCAAACTCCCCTCCCTTTGTCAACGGAAGCATCTTCTGTGTTGCCCACAGGGCCACGGCCGCCGCGCCCGGGCGTGAACATTCAAGGCTGATCTCGCCGAGGTGAAGGTCCCCGGAACTGAAGTATGTGTACGGCGAATCGTGTTTGTAAAGACGTCCTATCGCAGGATCATGAAATAGAACACATCCGCACCCGTAGGGCTGGAGTCCGTGTTTGTGGGGATCAACAACTATCGAGTCCGCTTCTGCGATTCTATCGTACGCCTGTCGTGCACTCGGACTCAGGTTGTTTGCGAGGACAAAGTACCCTCCGTACGCCGCATCGGCGTGGAGTCGGAATCCATAGCGCTTCCTCAATTCGAGCAATTCCGGGAGCGGATCGACGGATCCCGTCGACGTTGTGCCAATGGTCGCGACAACGGTTCCAACCTTCCCACCTTCCAGTACCGCTTTCAGAGCTCCCAGATCGAGCCGGCCTTTTGCGTCGCTTGGAATCGATAGAAACGGAAGACCGAGCACTCCGCTGATGCGTTCATGCGTGTAATGGGCTTGTTCCGACGCAACGATCATCTTGCCGGGCTGCAACTTCCCCGCAATCCACAGGGCCTCGAGATTCGCCATCGTGCCGCCGCTGCAGAGATGACCAAGGTGCGTCTCCCATCCGAACATTCGCGCAATCTCTGCAACGGCCTCCTTCTCCATTGCCGAGCTTGCACGACCGCCGTCGAGTGCATGATTGTTTGGATTGATCCACAGAGCCAATGTGTAAGCCAGTCTTGCAATCGGGTGAGGCGGCTTCAGCATCTGTCCCGCATAGAGTGGATGAAAGTACGGATAGTTGTTCCCCAACCGGTCTGCAACTTCGAGCAGAACACGCTCGAGCGTTTTCGTATCCACAGAAGATTGGATCGACGGAAGGCCGGAAAAACTGTTCTCGAGCTTCTCGAGAGCGTTCCTGAGCGCGACGAGGGACTCTTTTTCCAGGATCATTGCGGACTACCGATTGTTGAGTTTCAATGCTGTTCCAATTTTCAAAAGACCCGAATCAATAGCAAGGGCTGCCGCCGGAGTCAGCTCTTGCGAAGCTGCGGAACTATCTTCCAGATAATAAATGCACAGAGGAGGGAGACAAGAGCGCTCAGAACCAGCGCTGTGCGCTCGTCGAGGGACTCGGCAATGACACCGATGAGCAAGGCCCCGAGGGGCATGAATCCAAAAAAAGTAAGACTGTAGATGCTCATAACTCTTCCCCGCAGGGAATCGGGGACGATGTTTTGCATGGTGGAGTTTGCCAGGTTCACAACAAAAATGATCGCGCCTCCCAGACAAACAAGCAGGAACAGGGACAATGGAAGCCACCGAACAAACGCGAAGAGGAGCAGGAAAATCGGGAAGGCAAACATTCCGGCCGTCAGGAGTTTTCCCCTGTACGTGAACCTGCCGAGCCAGGCAATGGTCAGGGCGGCCGCGAGCGAACCGACACCCCGAGCCGACTGGAGAAGTCCATTCGTCGTTGCATCGCCCCCGAGAATGGTGACCGCCCAGGACGGAAACAGCGTTGCGGCAGACACCCCGAACAAGCTTGTCGTTGCCACAATGGCGAGAATGGTCAGGACGAGTTTTTCCGAGCCTACATAGCGGACCCCTTCCTTCAATTTCAAGATAACGGATTCACGGCGGGGGCGGGAAACAAAGGGTTTCAGGTTCATTTTCTGCAATGCAATGATCACCGCGACAAAGGAGAGCCCGTTGATGACAAAGCACCAACCGGGACCAAAGAGCGCATACGTGAGGCCCGCAGCCGCCGGCCCGATCGCTGTGCCGGAATTGAACATGGTCGCATTGAGCGCGATGGCGTTGGTCAGGTCTTCCCTGTCCACGAGTTCCGTGACCAGGGCAAGTCGTGCCGGCGCATCGATGGCATTTGCCGTCCCCAAACAGAATGTCAGGAGGATAATGTGCCATGGCTGCACCATGTTCAGAAAAGTCAATGCCGCAAGGAGAAAGGCCAGGACCATCATGCACGATTGCGTGATGACCATGAGCTGTCGTCGCGACATCCGGTCCGCTATGACTCCGCCGTAAAGCGAAAAGAGCCAAGCCGGCGCTCCGAAAGCAAAACCAAGATACCCGAGATACGCGGGTGAACGAGTCAGCTCAAAGATAAGGAAACTCTGGGCGGTGGACTGCATCCACGTTCCGAACAGCGACACCATCTGTCCCCAGAACCACAGACGGTAGTTGGGATAGCGCAACGCGGCAAATGTTCTGCCAAGATGCAGCTGCTCGCTTACACGTTTTGACAACCTTCGTTTCGGCGGCGGTTGCGAGAACGCCTCGGGGGAGATTGGCTGCGTCAACGTCCGGACTGGGTTAAGAAATGCATGATATGAAAAACGAACCGATGGCTTGTATGTTTCGTGGAAAACGAAGGAATCACGAGGCCGGACCCTGAACCTCCTTCAGACAATCCGGATCGTCATGCCTTTCACCTCTGCTGTAATAATAGAGATGTTCGCGGGACACCGGATGAGCCTTCATCCCGGAGGAAGGAAAGGGAACAAGCAGTTTTCTTAATTCTGGCGTTTCCGTACATAGCGGATCAAGCCATCGCTCAAAATTCCTTTCTTCGAGGATGACCGGCATTCTGTTGTGAATCCCGCTCATGAGTTCATTCGGCCGGGTCGTGATCACGGAGAACGACGGGATCTCCTCTCCCGTGTTCCTGTTCACCCACACGGCATACAACCCCGCAAGCATGAACGGGCGTTCATCGACTGTCCGGATATAGTAAGGATATTTCACCACGACGGCTTTTCGTCTTTCCTTCGATTCAACGGGCTCTTCAACTCTCCTGTCCTCAAAGAACCCTTCGACAGGGAACAGGCATCTGGATGATTTCAGGTATGGACCATACAGTTTGCTCGTTTCGATCCCCTCAGCCCTGGCATTGAATGTGACAACCGTTGTCTTACCATCGCGCGACCACTCCGGCACGAGCCACCATTGCGCCTTGAATGCCTGGAGGCGATGGTCCCGGTGTGCGATGATGGGAAGAAGGTCAAAACGGAGTGCGTTGAATCGGGGATGGTCGTCGATATCGGCGGACGCGCTGAGATTCCTGAAAATCTCAAACTGCTCTTTCAACTTCTGGAGTGTAAGGACCGGTTGGGCGCGGTAGCACATTCAGGGAAAAGCGTTGAGCACAAGGTACGGGAGACTCTGTTGAAAGGCAAGAATTCGCTTACAACGATCCGCAGGGGCGGCCCGATTACAAACCGACCCGAACACCCGTGCGCAGGAAGGACGCGTTCGTATTCGCCCGCTGATTCCTCAGGAGAGCAAACATATACCGCGCTTCGAAAAACACGTTCATGGAACTTTTTGTCGAAAACTCCACACCACCGCCGAAGAAGATACCGGCAGAGGTAAAGGATTCACGATTTTGAATGACTTCGAAGCCGGAGAAATTAGCCCGCGATTGCGCCACAGAGGAGTAGAGCACATGCACTCCGCCACAGAAGAACAGTGGCAGGGGTTGCTCTTGAACAGGAAGGAATCTCATCGAGCCGGAGAAGACCAAAAACGAGCTATTGCCTCCCGTGATTGAATTGTCCTTCGGATCCCGTTTAATGCCTTTGAGAAATCTGTCGGCATCCAAAGAGAACCCGGCGTATTCGATGCCGGCCTGGATCGACCACGACCTCATCAACGGAAAACCCAACGCACCTCCCACGGCGAAACCGGGTTTCCAATAATCGTAGAACGCGGGAGGGCCAACTGGAAAGGCCACTCCGGCATGCAAGGAATAGTCTGTGATTTCAGGAAATTGTGCCTGAGCGAGCTCGTAAGATGCAAACGTGAAGCATAGGGACGCGACAATAGTTTTCATACGGTATCTGCCCAGTGTGAAGAGGAGAGCAAAGAATCAGCGCCGGATGAGTGTCATCGGCTCATGGTTGAATCCTGAATTATTCAGTTCGGCGGAAATCTCGGTGGCGCTGACAAATGTTCCGGTTATTTGAAATTGTTGATAATTTGGAACATTGATTGCGAACAAGACTGAAGGAAACGTATTGGTTCCGTTGGCGGTCCCGATCCACGATGTTCCCTGAGCCGTCAAGGTGCATGATCCCGACACTCGTGACCCTTGCTCCGTGAGGTCCAAAGAAAAGTACAAAGAATTCTGAAGCACACCCTGCCATTTCCCCTGGACGGTGGGCGGAAGAGGGAGCGGTGGGTCGACGGTCACAGGGTCGTCTTTGGTGCAGCCAAGGAATGAAGCGAAAAGCAGGGTGTAGAATATTCCGGTCGGTAGTTTCCTGAGCGCTACGGTTTTCATGGCCTGCGACATTCTTTGTTCATGGTGCGTACGTGCATTTGCTCTGGTACACTGTTTCCGAAGCAAGTTGGTGAAAACAGCAAAGCCTCCATCATCTTTTTTCGAATCCGGAGGCTTGAACTTTTTCGCAGTCCCCCTCGGGACTCATGACGGATGATCTGACGAAGAGTCTGTCGTCAGAACTCGAAATAATTTAGTTACGGCAAAGTTCAAAGGCAACAAAACGATGAGTGAAAAGAATTTTCGTATCGCAAAAATGAGAAGAAGAAATTGCGAAGATGGTTGTAAAGCGGTCAGAGTTTCATTTTCAGGAATTGCCTCAGGACAAACCTGTCAATCGCCGCCAGAAAGAGGAGTGTCGCAATAGTGAACAGGAGGACTTTCGCACCACTGGTGGTTTCAACAACTTTCTGTTTTGCCAAAAACGACTGCTGGGAAAGAAATTGATTGACTGTTGCATACCCGTCCGAAAAACCCTTGAACAGCTGGTAGGTTTCCGATTGAGCCGTTGAGCCGCTGGATAATGCGGGGCCGGACACGATATACCCGACGACGCCGACGACCAGCATCATGGCAAACAAGTTGCCGAGATTATCAAGAAGCCTGGACGTCAAGGATCGATGCACTGGAGGAAGGACAGTGCTCATGACCCGCGCTGTGAATCCCTTCGATGGTTTTGTGAGCGATTGGTTGCGAGCTGCGAGGGCAAGCGTCTTCTGAAATGCAACTTCCTGTCTGCAGCGACCACACTCCTCCAGGTGTCGGAGAACTGTGGTCTTTTCACCGTTGAGGATTGTGCCGTCAACGACCCCGAAAATTTCTGTTGTGGTGAGGTGCTTCATGCGAATTTCTCCTTCCCGGTGGCCAATACTGCGGAACCGGAATCTCTCATGCCAAGCCGCTCGGCGACAGATTGCCTGAGCATCATGCGCGCACGGAAGAGCCGCGCCTTGATTGTGCCGAGCGGAACTCCCGTGACGGCAACAATCTCCTCGTAAGTCATTTCCTGGACAAAGAACAACGTAAACGTCGACCCGTAGGCCTGCGGAAGTTTCCCGATCTCCTCCAGAATGACTCCCCGAACCTCTGCCGATTCGTACTCCGCGTCGGGCAATTCCTCATCCGACCTGAGCTCAATCGGCTCCTCTTCCCGGTTGCCGTCTATCGATTCATGGTAAGCCTCCCCCCGCTTCGTCAGGGCCGACGCACAAACGTTGTAGACGATCCTGTAGAACCACGTGGGAAAACTCGACTTCCATTCAAATCTTGGCAGCGCCTTGAACGCCCGAACGAACGCATCCTGAAGAGCTTCTTCGGCATCCTCGCGATTCCTCAGCATTTTCATTGCGAGCGTCATGGATTTGTCTTTGTGCCGGTCAACGAGCTCCGCAAACGCGCGCTTCTCACCCCCGAGGACCTTTTGGATGATCTCGTAATCCCTGTTTTGCATTCGTTGTCCGCAGTTATCAGATTTGACCGCAAAACATGACGCAGGGTTTCAGAAAACTACGAAAATCAGGGATGGGAAACCGGAGAAATTTCTTCCGGATTCCTGAAACCCTGTATCCGGAATTCAGGTCAAAGTTACTGGAGCAATGAACATCATCAACAGAAAGGGAGCAGCCCATGGAGCCAGTGTTAGTTGTCTTTATCGTTTTTGGTTCAACCGGAATTATCATCTGGAAATTCTTCGAGAGCAGACATAGGGAGAGAATGGCAATGATCGAGAAGGGTGTTAATCCGAAGGAATTCAAAGCAACCTCATTGCGCGATGTGTTTCGCCTGAATCCGCTTAGCTCTCTCAAATGGGGACTGCTCGCGATGTTTGTCGGAATCGGGATTCTGATCGCGGCGCGCCTGGAACAGGTATTCTTCTGGCACGACTCGATCTACCCGGCCAGCATGCTCATCTCCGGTGGTCTGGCCCTGGTGATCTTCTACGCGATCGCCGCACGAAAGACGAAAGAGGAAGAACTGTAACAAAGCGACCGAAGCGGACGATTCCCACTGTGAGAGTCGTCCGCTCCCGGTCGTACGGTGTTATTTCTTTGACACTGACTGAATCATCGCATCGAACTCCGCCTCTGCCCCTTCAACAGTCTTCGCGGGTCCCGTGAATTTAAAAAACACCATCCCTTCGGGCGCCTCTGCAATCGCACCCAGAAGAAGGTAGTTCTCCTTTTTTCCCTGTGACTCCATCATTGGTCCGCTCGGCGCAAGGTACGTCCCGCCGAGTTGTACGCGCGTAATATTCACATCGCCAACCGTCAGCGTGGTCTTGACCACTTGTTTTGCATTTTCGAATTGGGACCCCCAGCGCTCGATGTTCATATCCACCGTTCCACCCTGTTGACTTCCAAAATAGAACACAGCACACTCCCCGCCTTCAGCATCCCCCTGAGCCGCAGGCACAGCATATGTCGCTGCACGCATCATCCGCTGTTCCCCTTTTACCCACCTGGAGGGATATGACCAGACAATCCCTCCGGCCGAGTTCTCGGGAGATTTTATGAGCGTAATATCTGCCCGTTTTGCCTCTTGTTTTCCGCACCCCGTGAGCAGGGCTACGACCATTGCAACGAAGGCCAACATCATTCTCTTTCTCATGGTTTCCTTTCTGATTGAACATTCTGTCTTTGAATGTCAATATACGACTGAATCCCCAAAAAGAACACTCAGTTTTTTCTTCTGCTCCGAAATGCTATATTGCTCACCGTCAGTGAACTCCATGAGACGTGGTTCGATGATCGGTTTCCCCCACATTGTATAAGGAGCCTTCCATGCAACAGGATTCTTCTTCTCGTGCACGCCTTATTCAATCCTTTTTGATCCTGATCGTGTGTGTTTCTTGCGCAGTTGCACAACAAGCGCCCAAAAAAGGACACGGCCTCGATCCATCAACGATGGACCTCTCCGTCAAACCGTGCGACAATTTTTTCCTCTACGCAAACGGCACGTGGGTTCGGAATACCCCGATCCCACCGGCCTTCTCCAGCTGGGGCAGTTTCACCGAACTCGCCGAGAAGAACAACGAGGTTCTGCATCAGATTCTCGAGGAAGCGGCAAAGAAATCCGATGCGCCACGGGGAAGCAATCTGCAGAAGATCGGTGACTTTTACGCAACCGGAATGGACTCTGCTCGCATCGAGTCTCTCGGCTGGCAACCGATCGAATCGGATTTGAACCGGATCATGGCACTGAAAGACATTTCAGATGTCCAGTCCGAAATCGCCCGGCTCCACCAGATGGGTGCCGGTGGTGCGTTCAGTTTTTCTTCGGGGCAGGATTTGAAGAACAGTGCGGAAGTCATCGGGCAACTGAGTCAAGGCGGATTAGGGATGCCCGATCGTGACTATTACCTTGCCGACGACGAGAAGTCAAAGAAGACCCGCGAAGATTACCGCAGTCATGTCGAGGCAATGTTCCAGCTGATCGGCGACAAGGATGCTGCGGCAAACGCAGAAAAGGTCCTTACGTTTGAAACTCGACTCGCGAAGGCTTCACGAACCCGCGTGGAACGGCGCGATCCGGACAAGAACTACAACAGGATGACCCAGGCACAGCTTGCATCGCTGACCCCGGATTTCTCCTGGACGCGGTTTTTTGAGGGTATGTCCGTCTCAAGCATCGGCGATGTGAACGTGGGCCAGCCCGAGTTCTTCAAAGAGGTCAATACGATGCTACAGGACGTTCCGCTGACCGATTGGAAGCTGTATCTCCGCTGGCGCGTTGTCAGCGCAGCAGCCCCAGCGCTCAGCACACCGTTCGTCCAGGAAAATTTTCGATTTCATGGGATGATTCTCACGGGAGCCAAGGAGCTTCAACCGCGCTGGAAGAGGATCATGCAGGTTATCAACGGCTCACTCGGGGAAGCACTCGGTCAGCTCTATGTCGAGCGCACATTCCCACCGCAGGCCAAAGCCCGCGCCCGTGAAATGGTCGCCAACCTGGTCTCTGCGATGCGGGATCATATCACGCATCTGGAATGGATGGATGAAGCGACGAAAAAAGCTGCACTCAAGAAACTCGAATCGTTCGGGGTCAAGATCGGCTATCCGGATGAGTGGCGCGACTATTCGGGGATGAATGTGGACAAAACTTCCTATATAGAGAACCTCCGCAAGGCGAGCACATTCAACACCTGGTACAATCTCGACAAGATCGGAAAACCAGTGAACCGGAAGGAGTGGGGAATGACGCCTCCAACGGTCAACGCGTACTACAGTTCAACGAGAAACGAAATCGTCTTTCCGGCTGGGATCCTTCAACCGCCATTCTTTGACCCTCAGGCTGACGATGCAGTCAACTACGGCGGGATGGGTGCCGTGATCGGCCACGAAATCTCTCACGGGTTCGACGATCAGGGAAGTAAGTTCGATGGGGATGGGAACCTGAAGATGTGGTGGACACCGGAGACACGGAAAAAATTCGAAGAGAGGACGAATATTGTTGTCCAGCAGTTCGACAGCTATGTCGCGATCGATTCACTCCACGTCAACGGAAAGCTGACTCTCGGGGAGAACATCGGAGACCTTGGTGGGTTGTCGATCGCTTATTCAGCTCTTCAGAAAGCGCTCGAAGGAACATCCCGCGAGAAAATCGACGGATGTACGCCGGAGCAGCGGTTCTTCCTGGCGTGGGCTCAAATCTGGCGCCGCAGCAGCAGACCAGAGCAGCTTCGCCTGCAGGTGAAAACGGATCCTCATTCTCCCGCCCAATTTCGGACGAACGGACCGACGTCGAACATGCAGGAATTCTACGATGCGTTTGGTTGCGGTGAGGGGAACGGGATGGTCCGGCCTACCACGATAAGGGCACGAATTTGGTAAGAATCACCACGAAGGACACTAAGGACACGAAGTAAGATGAAAGCACGAACTAGTCAACCTAAATCAAGAAAATCTCTTCTTCGTGCCCCTTCGTGCCCTTCGTGGTACTTTCCTTCTTGCCCTTCGTGGTTAACGTCTTCGTGTTACTTCGTGGCAAATGAATTTCTGAGCGTGGAGACCGCCTCAGACCCCGCCTTCACGAGATACCCGGTCTCCGAGTTCATGCTCACCATCCGCATTCCGTTCTTCGCCCAATAGGATCCCCGTTCGAGGTCGTTCATGTGAATGGCGGGGAACACTTTGTGGTGGGCGCATGCTTTTTTCATCGTTTCCACTGCAGCGATGAGTTTCGGATCGTCGAGCTTGCCGGGAACCCCGAGCGCGATCGAGAGGTCGTTCGGACCAATCAGCGCAACGTCAACCCCTTCCACCGACAGAATCTCGTCAAGATTCTCGACGGCCTGCTGTGTTTCCACCTGGACGACCAGCATGGTCTCCTTGTTCGCATCCGCCATCATCTCTGAAACCGATCCGCCTTTGAAATCCGTGTGGCCGCGGGCCAAAACACTTCCGCGACGCCCTGTCGGGGGATATTTCATCATCTGAACCACATCGCAAACCTGTTGAGCATTGGTCACTCTTGGCATCATAATCCCCTGCGCACCTCCGTCGAGCGGTTGTGTGACGTGGGCATACGTGATATCGGGAACCCGCACGATCGGTGTAACGCCTGATTGGCGTGCCGCGCGGCTGAGGTCGGCGATTGATTCAATCCCAAACGGACCATGCTCCGTATCAATGAGGACAAAGTCGAATCCCGCGTTGGCCAGGAGCTGCATCACCGAAGGCTGGCGGAGTTCGACCAGCATCGTTCCGACAACGCACTTTCCCGCGGAGAGGGCCTGTTTCGTTCTATTTGTTGCAATGAGAGATTGTGCCAAGAGGTTCACCGTTTTGTTCGTTGTTTGCCCTGTTTCGCCAGAAGCTTTTCGCTGATGGACTTTCCAAGGCTTCCGACAACCAGCTCGTAGGAGTGGTCAATCATCTTCAGAATCTCTTGTGACGGGACCCCGCCGTTGAGAACGACGGTATTCCAGTGCTTTTTGTTCATGTGGTAGCCCGGAGTCACCGATTCGTACCGCTCCCGTATGTCGATGGCAAGTGCGGGATCACATTTCAGGTTGACGGTGGCCGGAAAATCGTTGAGGTTGGCCAGCAGGAACATCTTCCCTTCAACTTTGAACACGAGCACGCCTTCGCCAAACGGCTCACCTTCAGTAATGCGCCCTTTTTTCTTCCAGCAATAAGTCCGGATTCGCTCTATGTCCATTCGGTATTGGAGCTTAATGTAATCACAAAGGTTCGTAAAAACAAAAAGGCCCGATTCCTCGGGCCTCAACCGCATCGGCACTCATAGACTCACAGACTCAATGACTCATAGACTCATACACTCATCTACTCAACTACTCTGCGCCAAAGGCGCATGCGCCTTCCGCCAAACCGCATAGAGATCGGCGGTCGAGAAAGACGGCGGACAGGCCGGCGCACACTCCTCATCTACTTGCCTTTCCTTATATAGATATCCCCATTAAAATTCTTGAACTGCATTTCCGAACCGCCGCCGTTTACCTTTCCCTTCATTCCTTTTTCCAATGTCACGCGAAATTTCCCCTTCCCTTTGGTATTGTCTTCAACTTTCGTCGATGTTTTTTCCATGGCGATATCAAAATCTGTATAAATCTCACCCTGCTCCGATTTCAGGTTCATCGTTGCTTTGATGTCCGGCGGGAACGCCACATCGATGTCGCCGTTCAGTGAACTGAAGGACATCGATTTTTCCGGATTCACTTTTGAGAACGTCACTTTCACGTGTCCGTTCAGCGCGTGTGCTACGGCTGACCCCGAGATCCTGTTCAAATCGACTTCTCCGTTCGTGTTGCTGATTTCGAGATCCCCGGTGATGTCGTCAACAACGATGTTTCCGTCGTTGACCGTGGTCAGTTTCATCGAACAATTCGCGGGAACCTGAATCGTAAGGTCAACGGTGCGCGATCCGCCGGCATTCCGCGTTCCGACGGTGACAAGATTATCATCTTCTTCCACCGTAAGCCCAGTGCTCACGTTTTGAATGAGCTTCAGGCCGGCCCTCGATTTCTTGCTGCTCCGCTCTTCATCTTCCTCTCCCTCATCTGTCTTGCGTATCTTTGCCTCGACAATAACCTCTTTGATGGAGGATCCCTTGACGGTAATACTACCCGAAAGCAACCCGACCTTCAGAAAAATAGCGCGCGCCGGATCTGTGAGCGGGACATTGATCTTATCAGCCTGTTCTTGTGCGACTGCGACAAACGCAAACAGCGTCGTGAACAACAGTACAACGAGCGTTTTCATTTTGACTCCTTGTGGTTTCCGTGTTATTGATGTTTAAGAATTCGAATGTCCCCGTTGAGCGTCTCGAATGCCAGCTCGGGTCCTCCCTCGCGAACGCGCACGGCGAACGACTCGCCGGAGCGGTACACTTTTTTCCTTTTGCCCTGTTCGAATGTGGGCTCCTTCCGGGGCAGATGGACGATATCATAATCCGTATAGACTTTTCCGTTGAAGGTCTTCAGCACAAAATCCGCAGACAGCATGTCCTGAAATTCCACTTCCACCGTCCCGTTCACGGTGTGGAACCGGCAGTCTGAAGCCGGATTCTTCCTGAACGTCACGTTCACGGGTCCGTTCACCGTTGTCACTTTTCCGGATCCCGCTGCCCCGGTCATGGTAATGCCGCCGTTGACATTCTTGATCTCGAAGTCCCCCTCAAAATCCTTCGTTGTGATCTCTCCTTCGTTGATCGTTTTGACAAACAGCATACAGTTCTTGGGAACTTTCAGTTCAAAGTCTATGGTCACTTCGTAGCCATACCAACGATATCCATGATAATGGACCTCACCGTTTTCATTTCGCCACGGAGTAACCACCACCACCGAAATGCGGTCGCGTTCCTCCTTGATCTCCAGCTTGACATCCTCCTTTGCTTCCCGAATCTTGTCGCTCGATTCTGCCCGTATGGATTTGTGAGCGACCAATTCGACATCGTTACCGTCATGTCCAACAACGTTCACGGAACCGTTGATGTTGTCCAGAAGCACCCGGGAAGGACCCTGGTGGTCCGCAAACTTCAGGGTCTTGCGAATTTCTTCCTTTTCAAACACATCCTTCGCATGCACAACAGACCCACCCACGAGGATGATACAACAGATTTTAAGTAGAGTCTTCATATCGGCTGCTCCTTAGCTCCAGGGTTTAGAGGAGTTGTTTCATGCCTTCTTCA
Organism: Bacteroidota bacterium; assembly: GCA_049644265.1. Taxonomy (GTDB): domain Bacteria; phylum Bacteroidota; class Ignavibacteria; order UBA10030; family UBA10030; genus JBARRO01. The sequence continues at coordinate 7,069 of JBARRO010000252.1, read as the reverse complement.
AGACGTTTCTTGACAGTCGCGTTCAAGTTCTTATCCTTCGCCATTTGTTTGAAGACGTCGACGGACTGTTTCTCTCCCACCTCAACCATCAAATCCACCATGGCAATCTGGACAAGGGGCGACTGTTTCGGCAGGTCCTTCAGCAACTCCTGGCGGACTCCGGGCTCATCCATTGCACGCGATAGTGCGTCGAGGGCCGCGAGTCGAACCCCCACGTTCGGGTCATATTTCAATGCACCGAGAAGGGCCGAAACGATTTCCGGGTCTGACTCCCCCGTTTTGTAGCTGAGACTCACGCCCCGCAAGCGTTCGCTTGCTGACTGCTGTTGGAGCAGCGAAACAGCGAGCATGCGGCTCATCGCCAGAACCTCACCGCGAAGCTGTGCAATCTCGCCGGTTGCAGGGTTCTTTGGCGTTTCTTCGACTCGTTGGTTTATCCGGGTTCCGATGAAGCCGCCGAGAAGGAACAACAGCAAAGCGATCCCCATTTGCACAAGCGGCCGGCCCGGCCAGATGTGAGCAAGAAGATCGTTCAGCGTGACCCGGAACGACGGCGTGGACCTGGCATGCGAAATTCCCTGCTCATAAGCAGAAAGCGTGGCAAAGAATCTCTCGCGCAGTGCGGAGCCGGGTTTTTCTTCCGGCATCGCGCCGAGAGTGTTCCAAAGCGTGCTCAGGCTTTCGTATTCGCGCTTGCACGATTCGCAGACCTGGAGATGCGCCTGAATTTTGACGCGCTCGGATTCTGAGGATGAGCCGGTCAGAAAATCGGGGAGCAGATCAATAATGTGGGAAGATGGTTCCATGGAAATACCTCAGGGAGTTTCGGGTTTCGAGTTGTGAGTTGTCAGTTCAAAGTTCAAGGTTCAAGGGTTTGTTCTTCGCGGTAGTTCTTCGGTCAATGCCCGGTATTCATCACGCAGATCCTTGAGGGCGAAGTGAACACGCGCTTTCACGGTGCCGACGGGACATTCAAGGATTTTGCCGATCTCCTCGTATTTCAAATCCTGGAATCTGCTGAGGATCAGTACTTCGCGTTTGTCCGGACTGAGTCTCCCGAGCGCTTTTCTGATCATCTCGTGCTCTTCCGATTGTTGGTATGCCTCCGACGGAATCGGGTCCGTGTCTTTCTCCTCCGCATTCGGGTCGATGGCCACCTCCTGTTTCCATTTCCGGAAGTGGTCGGCCGACGCGTTCCGAGCCAGTTGATACATCCAGACTGTAAACGGCGCTTCACCCCGGTAGGTGTGCCGGTATTTCAGCATTCGAAAGAACACGTCCTGCACCAGATCCTCGCTTGCATCGCGCCTGCCCGTATGCCTGACAAAGAAGCTGAACAGCTTCATGTTGTAACGCTCGAAGAGCGTCCCCAGGATGGCCACTTCTCCATCCCGGACCCGCAACATCAGTTCGTTGTCAGAAACTCCCGAAGGTGAGCTCACCAGCTTGTTTGATTTTGAGGTTACTGTTATGAGATAAGACTGAGGAAGACGAAAAAGGTTAAGGAAAAATGAGGGAAGAAGTCAAAAGCAGGTGGTAGGAGTGAGGACGAAGGATTTAGGGCGTTTTTCTTGGGATCTGACTGCCCGCCGTCATCCTGGAAGGGAACTAACTCAAACTAAACCATTTCTTCACTGTCCGCTCGACCTGACCATTTCCCCCTTTGAAATTGAACTCATTCAAATGGGGATCGTACGTGTAGTCCTTTTCCCACGTTCCAACGTTTCGCTGGACTTGCCGGATGGCGTCGATGATCATTTCCAGTTCCGCATCGGTGGTCGTCGGATGAAGCGAGATTCTCACCCAGCCGGGCTTGGTTGACATGTCTCCTTCGTCAATCCGGTCGGTGATCCGCTTTGAGGTGAAGCGGTCCACATGCAACAGGTAATGGCCATAGGTTCCGGCGCAGGAACATCCGCCGCGGGATTGGATTCCAAAACGGTCGTTGAGCAGCCGGACAACGAGGTTGTAGTGAATCTTGTCGATATAGAAAGAAATAAGGCTCAGCCGATGTTCGATGTTACCTGCGAGGATGTTCAGGCCTGGCATCTGCCGCAATCCTTTGAACGCCTTCGCCACAAGTTCTTCTTCGCGCTTCTGAATCGCTTCGATCGTCATGTCGCCTTTCAACTTGACTGCCATTGCTCCCTTGATTGCCTGCAGAAAACCCGGCGTTCCTCCATCCTCACGAACTTCGATGTCGGGAGAATACCGGTGGTATCCCCACGGGTTCGTCCAGAGTACGGTGCCCCCTCCCGGCTGATCGGGCGATTTCAGGTCATAGAGATGCGAATCAAAGATGAGAACACCCGACGTTCCGGGGCCACCGAGGAACTTGTGCGGCGAAAAAGTTATGGCGTCGAGTTTCTCCAGGGGATCCGCCGGGTGCATGTCGATCGGAACATACGGCGCGGAGGCCGCAAAATCGACGAAGCAAACTCCCCCGTGCTGATGCATAATCTTCGAGAGCTGGTGATACGGGGTTTGAATGCCGGTGACGTTGGAGCAGGCGGTAAAAGCGCCAATCTTGAATTTGCGGTTCTTGTGTTCGTTCAGAAGGAACAGCAGGTCCTCGATATCGACAAGCCCGTCGTTTGTGGGCTTGATAACGACAACGTCGGCGAGCGTCTCCAACCACGAAGTATGATTGGAATGATGCTCCATATGCGAGACAAAGACAATCGGCTTGAGCTCTTCCGGGAGGGAAACAAACTGGCGAACCTGCTCGGGGATTTTCAGGCCGAGCATGCGCTGAAGCTTGGTCACTGCGGCCGTCATTCCGAACCCGACGAAGAGCAACGCGTCGTCTCTCCCGGCGTTCACATGCTTCTTAATGATCGCGTGCGCTTCATGGTAGGCGTGAGTCATCGTGGAGCCGGTCACGCTCGATTCGGAGTGCGTGTTGCCAACGAATGGACCGAGCTCCTCCCGCATCGTTTTCTCGATCGGTCCATACAGGCGTCCGCTCGCGGTCCAATCGGCGTAAACAATCCGCTTCCGTCCGTAGGGAGAGTCGAATTCCTGGTCGTAGCCAACGATGTTCTTTCGAAACGGGGTGAAGTATTCTTCCAGTGTTGCCATTGTCGACAAATTAGAGAAATGCGCCCCAAAAGGCAAGGCGGCCTTGGTTAGAACCAATTTCACAGAGGGCACAGGGAAAAGTGGAGCACACGAAGAGAGATAAGGTGAGCACTCTTAAGAGAATTTCACAGAGGACACAGGGAAAAGAGGAGCACACGGAGAGAAGATCGGGTGAGCGCTCTTTAAAAAGAACTTCACAGAGGACACAGAGAGCGGAAGAGCACACAGAGAAAAGATATGAGAGAGGCTATTCACATCACTTTTTGGAGAAAGAACTCCACATTGCTGAGTTTAAGACTCAGCGGACTCTGCTCCTCCTCAGTGCCCATGTGAAATTCTTGGCAACAGAAAACCCCAACTCAAAGTACCGGCTCTAAACCTCCGTGTGCTCTGCTGTTGCTCGGTGCGCTCTGTGTAACCTCCATACGCAATAATAGAAAAGCCGGATTGTTCACCCGGCTTTTCCTCCGACGCCTTCCTCAGCGGTTAATCATCATCCTCTTTGTCGCCCTTGGGCATCGCCGGGTGCATCTGCTGCATCATTTCCATGTGCCGACGGTTCATCATCGGCGCCCGACGCATCATCTGCCCGCGACCCATCCCACGTCCGGCTCCCGCGTTTTCAAGCGCGTGCTTCCAGATTTTTTGCTGGTCGGCATTCAACAGCTTGTTGACCGCAAACCACTGGTTCAATCGTTGCATGTGCATTTGCACCCCGATTTGAGAGATCTCGTTCATTTTCTTTTCAATGGCGCCCTTGTCGGGATTGTCCGCACGAAGAAGTTCCCGCATTTCAATTCGGGCCGTCGCCATCTTGGCCCCCTGAGTAACCTGCTGCTTTGCAAGATCGGTGTGGAGCTTCTCGACCTCCTTCTTCTGATCGTCCGTAAGCTTCAGGTCCTCCATAACCTTCATCAAACCATGCTGGCCCATTCCGGGTCCCTGCATTTGGCCTCGACCCTGAGCTGCCAGGGATGCCGTGCCGAACAGGACCGCAGCAGCCAGCAACGCCGGTGCATACTTTTTCATTTTTGACTCTCCTTATGTTAACACGCAATGGATTTGTTTGTTCGTTACAGAACTTAGATTGACCTGACTCCGGATGGTTTAAGGATGGCAGTTAGTTTTTGGCTCTTATTTTTCGTAATTTTGTTGCCGCGAAAGGAACAAAGGGGAGCAACCCACGTCTAACACCGCCGTTCCAGATCGCGCCTGTGACCAATTCAGATTCAGGGGTTTTCCAGAGCCATGAATGAAACGGAGCTGTTCGGTCCATACTTACTGAACAAAGAAGGGATCGATTACAACGTTATTCTCATCGGTGAGGATGTCGGCGTCTATGCGCTGGGAAACACCGGCAAAGACGGCATCTTTCGCATCGAGCATGTCGGCAGGGCAAAAAAGAACTTTACCAAGAAACTCTACGAGTACGAGGGAATCTACAAAGAGTTCAAGTTCAAGTTGTTTGTCGCCGAGCAAGTGGCGTTTGAATTTGAATGCAAAGTGTTCCACCAGCACAAACCGCGTGACACATTCAAGCATCCGCTGCGACCGGCCGGCTCCCGATCCAGATGCCCCGTGTGCGGATTGTAACACCGAGTGTTGACCCGCCTGCTTCCGGTTCCAAGCAAAAAGAAAGCCCGTATCGCTTTTGCGACACGGGCTTTGATGTTTCCGTCCACATCTTCCTACTGAATCACGTTTCCATCCCCATCGATAAAGTGCAACTCTCCGTAGTTGAGATCCTTCACACCCGCTTCAATCTTACTCCGGTCTCCCACCACCACCCACACCAGCGCGTCCGGATGTACGATTTCTTTCGCGGCACCGGAAATATCGCTTAGACTCAGTGACCGGATCGTCTTCGGATATGTTGCATAGTAGTCATCCGGAAGCCCATAGCGGACGAGATCTCCAATGGACCCTCCGACCGCATTGTTTGTCTCCCACGATCCCGGAAGTTCGAGCGTCATACTGCTCTGCACTTTCGCCAGCTCGTCGGCAGTCGCCGGTTTGGTATTGAGAATGCCCTGGAGTTCCTTCGACATCTCGACCATCGACTCCTTCGTTTTGTCGGTCTGCACCGGCGCATAGGCGATAAACGGTCGTTGCGCACGGGCTCCCCAGAGGAAACTGCCCGACCCGTAGGACCAATGCTTGTCCTCGCGCAGGTTCATGTTGATGCGCGACGTGAACATCCCGCCGAGGATATTGTTCATCGCTTCGATTGCGGGTTCATGCGGGTTGTTCTTTGGCGATGCAACGTGTCCCGCAAAAATGATCGACTGAAGCGCGCCCGGCTTGTCCATCAGGTACACAACGGGTTTCTGCGAAAGGGCCACAGCGCTGATGTTCTTCTTCGGCATCTCACCGGACTTCCAGCCCTTGAACAGCGCTTCGAGCTTCGGCTTGATCTCCGCCATTGTAGTGGCACCCACGACAACCAGCGTTGCATTATTCGGCTTGATCCATGTCTGGTGGAACTTGATCAAGTCCTCCCTCTTCATCGCACCGACAGTTGACTCGGTGCCCGAGCCGGTCAGGGGACTTCCGTATGCATGGTTGGGGCCATAGAGGAACTTCGCGAACACCCGGAGCCCCATCTGGATCGGCGTTGCCTTCTCCCGCTGAATTTGTGCGATCGTCTGCTTTTGCAGGCGTTTGAAATCATCGTCGGGGAACGAAGGATTCAACACAACGTCTGCAAAGATGTTCAGTGACGCGTCGAGGTTCGACTTTAGTGCGGAGAGCGATACGCTCGACATATCGAGATTCGACCCGGTATTCAGATTCGCCCCAAGTTGAGCCAATTCCTCGCTGATCTGGAGAGCGTTACGCGTCTTCGTTCCCTCATCCATCATATTCATGGCCAGGTTGGCAGTGCCCGGTGTGGCAAACTGGTCTGCAGCATAACCGGCGTCGAACAGGAGGTTGAAATTCACCACGGGAATCGACGGGCGCTCCGCAAGGACAAGCTTCATCCCGTTTGAAAGTGTGGACCGCTCGAGAGATGGGAAGCGTGCCTCGGGAGGCGTCCCCACGGGCGGTGTGGATTTACGGAGCATCGTATCGGCTGCTGCCGTCTTGAACTGGGGGAACGGGTGGACTTCAAGCTCGTACACTCCATCCGACAACCAATCCTTGGCGGTGCCGAGCAGCTCGGATGCCGTTGCCTCGCTGACATGTTGCAGGGTCTTTTTGTAGGCATCCGGTGAACCACCGTAGACCTCGTTTTGAGCCAGGATGTCGGATTTTCCCCCAAACCCTCCGATTCGCTCGATGCCGCGGATGAATCCCGCCTCGTACTGCGTTTTCACGCGCTGCAGTTCTTTTCCCGTCGGCCCGGATTTCAGGAACCTGGCAAGCTCCTCGTCCACCGCCTTCTCGACGGAGGCAAGATCTCCTCCCGGTTTTGCCGTCGCAATAATATAGAACTGGCTGCCGATTTCCCGGAGGTCGACGAATGACTGGACGTTTGTCGCCGTTTGGTCGTCGTACACGAGTCGCTTGTAAAGCCGTGAGGTTTTTCCGCTTGCGAGTAGATTCGCAACGAGAGTCAGCTGGTCTGCCGCAACGGTTCCGCGCTCCGGAACATTCCAAACCTTGTAGACGCGTGCCTGGGGAACGCGATCCTGCACCTGCTGACGTGTTGAGCCCGTTCGCTTAGCAACCCACGAGTCAAACTTCGCGATCGGCGGTCCGGACGGGATGTCGCCAAAATACTTCTTGACCTTTTCGACAGCGGTGTTCGTTTCGATATCTCCCGCGACTACCAAGACGGCGTTGGCTGAGCCGTAGTACGTCCTGAACCAGTCTTTCACATCGTTCAGCGAGGCAGCGTTGAGGTCTTCCATCGATCCGATCACCGACCACGAGTAGGGATGACCGGAAGGATAGGTCGCTTTGATAATAAGCTCTTCAGTGACGGCGTAGGGCTCGTTTTCTCCCTGACGTTTTTCGTTTTGAACAACACCACGCTGTTCATCAA
>JBARRO010000251.1:0-4276 GCA_049644265.1 Bacteroidota bacterium | reverse complement strand
GATCTCAATTGCCTTGCCATGATCCGCTGCAACATCGATTACCTGGGTCATGTTCAACGGATACCCGTCACGAGAAAGCAAGAGACGTCCGGTCGGATGGCCAAGCATGGTGACATACTTGTTCTTGAGCGCCCTGGTAATGCGTTTTGTGGCTTCCGCTTCGGTCATTTTCATGCTGCTGTGAATCGAAGCTACGACAAATTCAAACCTCGACAAGACCTTGTCCGAGTAGTCGAGCGATCCGTCGAGCAGGATATCCACCTCGGTTCCCTTAAATATGCGAAAATTTTTGAACATTGTATTCAACTGGTCAATTTCCTTGAGCTGCTCGCGGATCTTTTCTTCGGACAATCCCCCTGCGTACACGGCCACTTTGCTGTGATCTGCAATGCCAAGGTAACGCCATCCAAGCTTTTGCGCAGCCTTTGCCATTTCCTCGAGGGTATTAATACCGTCGCTGTATGTAGAATGACAATGAAAAGTTCCCTGCAGATCTTTGGTATCGATGAGTTTGGGCAACTTCTTTTGAACGGCAGCTTCAAATTCCCCCTTATCCTCCCGGAGCTCCGGTTCGATGTAACTCAGCCCGAGTGCCCGGTAGATGTCTGCTTCACTTTGGCAGCGGGGAGGCTTCTTGGCCTTTTCACCTTCGATAACGGAAAACTCATACTCGTTGAGGCTCCAGCCGAGTTTCCTCGCACGAGAACGCATTTCCACGTTGTGCTCCTTGCTCCCGGTTGAGTAATTCAGCACAAACGGAAACTCTGACGGCTCCACAATGCGAATCTCGCAGGTAGCACCTTCCTTGAGAACAACGCTCGCCTTCGTGTCCCCCTGGGCTATGATTCGAACCACCTGAGGGTGTGAAACAAACTTCTTCACAATCTTGGGTCTATCCTTCGATTTGGCCGTTGCAACGAAATCAATGTCCCCGATGATTTCTTTCCTTCGTCTGAGGCTACCAGCAATATCAATCTCAATGACTTCCGGGAGCTTTCTGAGATAGTCCTTGAGAATGTTTGAGGCCTCCTTGGCTTTCGGGTAGAGGTGTTTGTCGCTGACAGTTCTCAGGGCCTCAATGCCTTTAAGTATGTTCTCCTCGGTTTTCTGACCGAATCCTGCCAGATCCCTGAGTCGTTCTTGTTTCGCAGACGCTTCAAGCTCTTCAAGAGACTCAATTCCCAACTTTTCGTATAGGAGTTTCACTCTCTTCGGACCTAAACCCTGGATACGCAGCATGTCCGGGACACCAGGGGGCAGGGAGGCCTTGAGCTCCTCATGGTACATCATCCTCCCGGTGCTGACAAATTCGCTGATCTTCGATGCGATCGCCTCTCCGATTCCCCTCACGTCTTTTAGCTGACCGGATTTGATAAGTCCTTCCAGGTCATCAGTTAAGGCATCGATATTCAGTGCTGCATTATGGTATGCTCTGCATTTGAACGGATTCTCTCCCTTGAGTTCGAGGAGGGTTCCGATCTCATTCAGCATTTTCGCAACAACTTTTTTATCTACCATTTCAAGAGCAGGTGCGAACTGGGGTAGGATTGGGGGACACAGTTGTCACTGTTCGATCGTGTGTCTGAAGAAGAAAGCGAAAAGCGTGCTCCGAAGGAATGCAGTCAGTCGTCCGCAGGAAATTTTTGACAGGGCTAGGCCACAAGCGGCTGCAGCTCTTCCTTCCGCATGTCCTCCGCGAAGCGATTGATCCTTTCGATCACAGGCGCCATCTCGGTGAATTGCATGAGCTCCTGGCGAAGCAATGATGCGAACGGAAGGCCCTTAAGATATCCCGAGTAGTGTTTGCGGAATTCGATGACGCCTTTTCGTTCTCCCTTGTGTTCGACGGAAAGTCTCAGGTGCTCGAAGAGGACATCAATGCGCTCGGCTAATGCCCGGGATGGTAAAGATTTAGCATGACGCAGATAATGTTTCGCCTCCGTAAAAATCCAGGGGTTGTCAATTGCAGCCCGGGCTATCATGACACCGTCGCAACCAGTTTCGTCAAAGATTCCCGCAACATCTTCGGCAACGACGACTCCCCCATTCACAAAGATGGGAATCGAAACAGCTGTCTTCACCTTTGGTATCCATGAAAAGTCCGGAGCACCTTTGTGTCCTTGTGCCCGCGTTCGGCAATGGATGGTCAGCCCCCGGACCCCGGATTGCTCCAGCATCCTGGCAACGTCGACAATTTGAATACTCGCTTCGTCCCAGCCTAGCCGGGTCTTTACCGTCACGGGCAACTTTGTGGCTTTGACCACCTCTGAGACGATTCGCTCCATGCGCGGCAAATCCCGCAGGAGGCCCGCTCCCGCTCCCCGCATGGCCACATCTTTCACCCAGCAGCCGCAGTTGATGTCAATCAGGTCGGGTTCGTAGCTCTCCGCAATGCGGGCCGCAGATTCCATCGATTGCTCTGTTCCGCCGTAAATCTGGATCCCAAAAGGCCTCTCCTCTTCCCGGAAGATCATTTTCTCCTTTGCCTTACGGGAGTCACGGATCAGTCCCTCCGAGTTCACAAATTCGGTGTAGACGATGTCCGCTCCAAGGCGCTTGCAGATCACGCGAAACGGCAGGTCCGTCACGTCTTCCATGGGCGCAAGAACAACCGGTTTGTCGATATCGATTGCACCAATGCGCATTATGATGTTTTGTTTCCCATGAGTGACTTAAGGACGATTGATATTCCGATAACGATGAGAAGCACAGGCCAATACCGATGAAGTGAGAAGGAAAAATCGATGTAACCAAGATTCCGGGCCAGAAAAAGTCCTCCAATGACTATGAGTATGGCTCCCCAGAATATGTCGTCAAAGTGTTTGCGATTCATCGGGAGATCTCTCCTGATTAATCCGCGTCAAGTTCATCGATGATGGCTTGGGTCATTTCAATCGTACCAACAGTGCTCGCGGGATTCAGATCTCTGGTTACTTTCTTCCCATCCTTGATGACCCTGGCTATCGCCAGCCGTATTCTCTCTGCCGCGCGCATTTCACCAAGATGGTCGAGCATCATGGCGCCCGCAAGAGTCATGGCACACGGATTTGCCAGGTTTTTGCCCGCAATGTCGGGTGCGCTGCCGTGGACTGCTTCAAAGATCGACGCGTCGTATCCAATATTGGCGCCGGGAGCCATGCCGAGTCCACCAACGAGTCCAGAACAGAGGTCGGAGAGGATATCTCCGAACAAATTTGTCGTCACAATGAGGTCGAACTGCTTCGGATTCATCACAAGCTGCATCGCCATATTGTCGATAATGCGGTCATTGCACTCGATTTCAGGATATTCCCGGGCGATGGTCTTCCCCACATCGAGAAAAATTCCGCCCGTGAACTTCATGATGTTCGCCTTATGGACAATCGTGACTTTGTTCCGTTTGTGTTTCCGTGCATACTCGAACGCTGCGCGGATGATGCGTTCCGATCCGGCGCGGGTAACAACGCCGATCGTTTCGGCAGCACTCTTCCGGGTGTCGATGTAGTGTTCGATTCCCGCGTAGAACTCTTCCGTGTTCTCACGGAAAACGATCAGGTCGATCCCCGTGAAGTTGCTCTTGACGCCCTCCATCGACTTTGCCGGCCGAAGATTAATATAAAGGTCGAATTCCTTCCGAAGGGCGACGTTGACACTACGAAATCCAGTTCCGACCGGTGTTGTCAAAGGGCCTTTCAACGCAAGCTTTGTCTTTCCAATGGATTCGATCACCGCCGCAGGCAACGGGTCCTTGAATGTTTCCACAGCAGCCATTCCCGCCACCTGGACATCCCACTGAACCTGGACACCGGTCGCCTCAATGATTTTCTTTGCGGATTCGGCGATGCTTGGCCCTATCCCGTCGCCGGGTATCAATGTGACGTTGTACAAGGAGTTCCTTTGTTGCTCGGTTGCTGATTCCTGATTTTGATATCAATATACGAAATGCCAGCCGGACTTACAATAAACGCGAAAGGCAGTGACTTGCACTGCCTTCCTTGAAACAGATCGAGATGTTCCGCTACTTTTCGGCCACCCTCTTCACTTCGTTGATAACGAGGTACCTGATTCCTGACCTCGAATACACCTGTCCCTTCACTTCCACTTTGTCAGCAACGTAGTCCAGAAGCATCTTTGTCGCGCTTCCATACGCTACCTTGGTCTGTCCCGCCACATAGAGGTTTCCGGTTTTGTCTTCGAGGATGCCAAGAGGAATGCCGCCTTTGGCGCAGTTGATGGCGCATTCCTTATGCTCCTGACTCCGACCCGGTCCCATTTTGCCAGTGACATAGCATTGAAC
>JBARRO010000250.1:0-17731 GCA_049644265.1 Bacteroidota bacterium | reverse complement strand
AATACTTTCGTTTATTGGCCGGATTCACAAGTTTCATCGAAAAGCGGTAATTCGACCACTTCGACTCCAGCGGTCCGGCCGGAATTTTCGCATCAAGTTTCATTCTCAGTGAACTCCCATGACTATCGCTGATGGTCCGAGCGTCCCGAAAAGATAGATGTAGGTTGGGATCGCTGCAAATCCGAGCGGAATAACAAGCCAGAAAATCATCGCTACGAGATCCAGAAAGCCCTCATAACGTTTTCCCCGCAGGCCCAGCGTCTGGAACGCGGATTGAAATCCGTGACGAAGATGGTACGCCAGAAGGAGAACCGCCACAACGTAGAACGCATCGTATAGTGGACTCTGGAATGCCTGTCGGACAGTTTGATACATTGAATGCTCCTCTGTACCAAATCGTGTGGGCACCCAAAAATCGCGAAGGTGAATCACAAGAAAAATGAATACCAGGCTCCCCGTCAGCATCGTAATGCGAGAGGGCAGTGGCACGGTATCTGAAATTCTGTAGACTTCGTATTTTTCGGGGCGCGATCGTCGATTCTTCAACCACACCATGAGCCCGCTGAGGATGTGAAGAAGGAATGAGGCAAACAGAACGATTTCGACGGTTCGAATAATCGGGTTCGACGACATGAATTCGGCATACATGTCGAAGAGCCGTCCGCCGTCGTTCCTCAGAAGAAGCAGATTGCCGCCAAGGTGAACAATGAGGTAGATGCAGAGAAAGAGTCCCGTAAGACTCATGAAGATCTTTTTGCCGATCGAGGAATTGTAGAAGGCGATCAAACTGTTCATAGGGGATCCGACGTATGGACAAACTCAGATAGGAAAAGCAGAAAAATGGTAGGAAACAATTGCTGAAAAAGCAATGCGATGGTAATCAAAACAATACGACTTCCGTTCATTGCACAAATGAGAAACTTCTTCCCACGACATACGCAATCGTCAAAACCTCAGCTAACGACGCTTTCGCTGATGAACTTTCTTACCGAGAAAAGACTCCCAAGCACTCCAAGAAGACATCCCACGCCAAGAATAACTCCGTAGTACACCGGCGCAACTCTGACAAAGTCGGAAAGCTGGATGGAGACCCAACGCTCCAGGTAGTTGAAGACCACAAAGACCACGGCCGCGGCAAATCCGCCACCAAGTACACCCTGAATGAGTCCTTCAAGAATAAACGGTGTCCGAATGAATCCGCGGGTTGCTCCGATGAGTTTCATCGTTTGGATAATCTTGCGCTTTGAATAGATGGCCAAACGAATTGTGTTGGCAACGAGCACAATCGATGACACGGCAATAAACACGCCGATGCCGAACGTAAACCAGAGAAAGGTCATCGCTTTCTGATCGAGCATTTCGAGAAGTTGCTTTCGATAGATGACGTCGTCAACCCCTTTCAGGGACTTCAGTTGAGCAAACACTCTCTCTGCTGAAACCGACGTCTTATATCCGTCTTTCAAGAAAATCTTGAACGAAGCGGGCAGAGGGTTGAAATTGAGAACTTTGTATATATCCTCCCCAAATTCCTCCTTGAAAATTGCCGCTGCCTCTTCCTTGGTAATCAGCCTTGCCTGTTGAACTCCTTCAAGCAATTCAATCTGAATCTTCAGGTTCGTGATATCGTCCTGAGAAAGGTGATCGCCGATGAATGCTTCCATTTCCACCCGATCCCGCAGACTGTTGACGACAGTATTAGCGTTGATCAGCAGGATGGAGAAGAAACTCAAGAGCAACAGGGAGACGGCAATTGTGACAACAGCGGCGACCATAGAAAGCTTGGCTCGCTTGAAACCCGAGAATCCTTCTTTCAGCACGTAACTCAGTTGCATGGGTTGTTACTCCGTTGTGGAGGCTTGTGTATACGTTCCCAGGATCCGAACGAAGACACTGAATTCTCTCAAATGACCCAGCGCCTGGCGAAGGGGCTCCTCTGTGGGTCTCCCGCTGACATCAAGATAGAACAGGTATTCCCATGGTTTTCCAATGCGAGGGCGCGACTCGATCTTCAGCAGGTTGATATCGCGAAGCGAGAAGACTGCAAGCGCACGGAAGAGAGCTCCCGGGATATTTCGAACCGCGAATACCAAAGATGTTTTTGGACGGGACGTCGGAACAGTCGGCCGGGCTCCGAGCACAATGAAGCGTGTATAGTTATGATGGTTACTTTCAACGTTTCTCGTCAGGATGCGAAGCCCGTAGATCTTTGCTGCTTGCTCGCTTGCGATGGCTGCAACTGTTGCATCGTGTTGTTCCGAAACCATTCTCGCGGCAGCAGCGGTATCGTGGAAGGCTGAGACGCGGACACGCTTTAACGAACGTAAAAACTCCTCACACTGGCCAAGCGCTTGTGCCTGCGAATACACGGCCCGCAACTTCCCTCTAGTCGCTCCTGGAAGAGCCAGAAGATGCAACTGAATGCGAAGTTTGATCTCTCCGATGATAGAGAGGTGGTGACGGACGAGCAGGTCATAGTTCTCGTGGATGCTGCCGTACAAAGAGTTCTCAATCGGTATAATTCCGGAGTGAGAGCGTTTTTTTGATACCAACGCAAAGACATCACGGAATGTGTCAACCGGCATCAGGCGCGCACGCCTCCCAAAGAAGTGCTTCGCTGCTTGCTCACTGAATGCTCCAGGCTCACCCTGAAATACGACTGTGGTCATCGGATTGGAGTCGGGTTACACGGGTTTAGAAGTTGGACTCATCTCGCCACCGGATGATCTGCCAGGCGGCCTTTGACTCCGGACGCTCAAGCGTGAGATTCGCATATCCGTCCGCACGTTCAATATTGTCCGGATTGAATGTCACCGTAAGATTGAATCCTCGTGTCACATTGATTCGGGTACTGACTGAATCCAACGTCACGACGTCATTCCATACAAGGTCCACACGTTGGACGTTGCGGAAAAGGCCATGCGTAATCCGCAGTTCCTCGTCACGACCCCAGGTGACATCGATGCCGCGGTCATAATCACGATAGATAAACGTAAAATTGGAGTTGAACAACTGACCGTAGATTGTCGTGTCCCGAAATGTGTAGGCATATTTCAAGTTCTGAAAAACTCCCTCCACCGTCGTCTGGTCACTCAGGATGGAGACTCCCGTTTCCAGGCCGCTGTCGAAACCCGGGGCAAACGGGTTGCACGCGAGTAAGAGCACGGCAACCGGCAATATTATAGCAAGGTTTCGCACGGCAATTGTAATGACCCCCATACTTCATACAGCCGGAGTCATTGAGCGTACAGGCCTTTCAAATCACTCCACGTGAAATCGTTTTGATTCAGCGCTATATCGACCCATCGTTGAATAACCCAGGTCCGTGAATCATCAACCGCCAGATAAAACAATGCCCTGCCTACAGCGACCTTGGGGATATTCGCCTGCGCGTGAGGAACAGTCAACCGGTAGGTAGCTTCATACTGAGTCGAATCGGAAGGCAGGCTTTGTCTCTCCAATGTGAGAAATTCAAGAGTTATGTTGGCGTTGGGTTGAAGTTTTGATTTCATGTTCTCGAAATATTGTTGTTCCGATTGCCTCGTCCAATTGAGAAACGTGCCATACTGAAGACGGGATTGAGCAGTCGGCTCAAATTGAAAACTCTGACGATATTTCGATGTGTCCACCAGGCAGCGTAGATAATTGAACGAATTCAAATCAGTGAAGGAATTGACAAGGTTAGAAAACACGAGAGAGTCCACAAACGCGGGCACAAAATTTGAGCTCGACTGAGACGGGGGTTCCGGGTCTCGGGGCTCAAACCAGGAACAGGAGGATTGAACAAGGGATAGGCCGATGAAAAGAAAACTGACACTCCAGTTTCGCAATCGGATCAATATTCACCTAAACCGCGATTCTACCCTCAATCGCGCGGGAGAGGGTGGCTTCATCAGCAAACTCCAAATCGGATCCAACTGGAAGCCCTCGAGCAATCCGGGTTACTTTCACTTCAAGGGGTTTCAACAACTTGGACAGGTAAAGCGTGGTTGCCTCTCCCTCGACATTGGGGTTAAGGGCCAGGATCACTTCGGCTGTTGCCGCGGTCGAAACCCTGCGAAGCAGTTCTTTGATTCTGAGGTCGTCGGGACCCACTCCATCGAGCGGTGAAAGGGCTCCCCCCAAAACGTGATAAAGCCCCTTGAATTCGTTTGTTTTCTCGATCGCAAGAACGTCGTTTGGCTCTTCAACGACGCAGATAAAGGACCGTTCTCTTTTCGTGCTTGAACAGATGGGACAGGGGTCTGATTCCGTAATATTGGAACATACTGAGCAGTAGCGCACCTTGTCCTTCACGTTGACAAGGGCGCGGGCAAGAGTCACAACTTCTTCCCGATTCATTTTGAGGACATACAGAGCCAACCGATGGGCTGTTTTCCGGCCGATACCCGGAAGGCGGGAGAATTGTTCTGCGAGTTGTTCTATGGATTCTGCGGTATAAAACATGGAGTCATCACATACCCGGAATATTCAATCCAGGAACGTTTGGAAGGAGCCCATTGGTCGCCTTTTGCATTTCCTCCTGGGCCATCGATGAGGATCGCTCGAGGGCCTGATTGACAGCCGCGACGACCAAATCCTCCAACATTTCCTTTTCGGATGGATTAATAACTTCTTTCTCAATATCAATTTTGACGACGCGCTGTTTTCCGTTTGCAGTAACCTTCACCATCCCGCCACCGGCGTCAGCGGTCACGAGCTTATTCTCGAGCTCGGACTGCACCTGCGCCATTTTCTCCTGCATTTTTTGCACCTGCTTCATCATCGACTGCATATTCGGCATGCCGCCTTTGAACATCGCTCGCTCCTTCAATTTTGTTTTCAATATAGTCCGATTTGAAAGGAAAGTCAACGAAACCAGCATCGGGAACGCCAGCTTGACTTTCGGGCGAATTACAAATATCTTTACAGAGAAGCTCACCGACTTAGTAATCGGTGAGCTTTTTAAATCTTCCCTATTCCGCGATAGCTCAATGGTAGAGTCCCGCAAAACAACAGCGGGATTTCGATCCGCCACCTTCGGTGTCGGCTCTCAACATGCTGTAGCGTGTTTCTTTCAAATACATATTCCGCGATAGCTCAATGGTAGAGCATGCGGCTGTTATCCCGACAGAGTCGGGATGTAGGTTCGAGTTTCCTAAGTAGCTTCTGTTGATTCCGCGATAGCTCAATGGTAGAGCATGCGGCTGTTAACCGCAGGGTTGTAGGTTCGAGTCCTACTCGCGGAGCCCTCTTCCCCCAGTCAACCACTGGGGGATCTTTGTTTTATGGCTTACGCACTCTATGTTCTCTATTCTCGAAAAGCAGACCGATACTACATCGGTTATTCAGCTGATCCAGTTCGTCGACTGCACTTTCACAACACGATCGAGAAAGGGTTCACTTCACGGTTCAGACGTTGGGAACTTGTCTGGAGCAAAGCATTCGCCACCAAGAGTGAAGCTCAGGCCGCTGAACGCAAAGTGAAGTCCTGGAAAAGCAAGATAATGGTCAAAAAGCTCATCACTGGCGAAGTCCTTCTGTAGACATGCGGCTGTTATCCCGACGATGTCGGGATGTAGGTTCTGAGCCAAAGGCTCATGCGCCTTCGGCGCAGAGTCCTATTCGCAGAGCCACTCGATACACTAAAGTAAAAGCCCCGGCAACATTGTCGGGGCTTTTACTTTCAGACCCACCATTGCACCAAGCTATACCCCGCTCACCCTCTTCTTGTATTCTGCCAATGCAATATCCAACCGCTCCCGCGCCAGGGTGTCACCTGGAATATTGTGGGAGGGATGGATGAACAGCTTCACTCCCCTGTCTGCCAGCGTTTCTGCAACAGTACAGATCGTCATCCAAACGACCGTGACAAACGCCATCGTCGAAACCGGTCCAACGTTATCGCGGTGGTCTTTCAGGGGTACTGAGGCATCCTGTAAAGGTGCACACGAATCGATCACAATATCTGCCAATTCAAACAGTGTTTTCCCACACGAATGACGCGTCTTTTTTCCTTTGGATTCGGCAGCTGACCCACTCACGACAACCTTCATCCCCCTCTTCCTGGCTTCAAGTGCTACGTCAATATTAACGTTATTGATGCCGGTGTGTGAAAAAATCCACATCGTATCGCGTGGGTCGAATGTGTAGCCTTTCATGATTTCCACACCGAACCCCTCCGCCCTCTCAAGGAAGAGAAACTGATGGATCCCCATCTCACCCGTAATGCGGGTAAAGAACGTAAGCGGCAGTTCGATGATGGGATGGAACCCTACGAATCCCCCGATTCTCGGATACATCTCTTCAATGGGTAGCGTGGCATGCCCGCATCCAAACGTATGAACCCAGCGTCCGGCTTGAATGGAATCGGCCATGACCCCGGCAGCCGACCGGATATTCTCCATCTGCGATTCTTCGATGCGATTCATTACTGCGCGCGCGTTCACGAGCCACTGTTGAGCCAGCATAAGTCAATTCCTTGAGGTTGATATTCGAAGGGAATAGGTACGAAGTCCAAAAAAAAGAAAGATAGCCAGACAAACGAGCACGCCGACCATATACATGGGGAATATACCAATACCCCAGGCCTGCGCAACGACTCCAAGAACGTAATTGAGAAATGTATTCCCAACCAACGCGATAACCAATGCAACTCCGATCGCCGTCCCTGTGAGATTTGGATATAGTCCCCCAAAAAAAGAGAATATGACCGGGAACGCGGCCGAGAATCCTATACCCATCAGGATCACAGCAAAGGCCGCTATCACTCGGTCTGATGCTGCATTGAGGAGAAACGCCCCGGCCAAGGCCGCAGCCAGGCAGAACAGAAGCACAACCTGACTCGGGTATCTCTTGAGGGCCCAACCAAGCACCAATCGGCCCGCCGTGAGGCTGGCAGAAAGAAGTGTAAGCATGAGAAGAGAATACTCGGGAGTCAAATTCTCCGATTGCTGCAGATACGCCGGTGTCCAGTTGTTCGCCAATCCCTCGGCGGCACTCTCGAAAAAAAGCACCATTCCAAGCACGAGTAATGTTTTGTCCCGGAACAAGCCCATCATCTGACTGAGGGGAAGTCCCTGAGCTTGTTTGGGCGCGGGGAAACGTATTGACATGAAGAGCGTTGCCGGAAGGAAAACTGCCACCCCGAAACCGCCAATGATCTCGGAATAGTTGAAGCTCGGCTGAAGAAGTCCGGTCATCGCAGGCACCCCCAACGCTCCAATTCCGAAGAACACGCCGAGAAGGCTGAGCCGCGCTCCCCTGTTGTCGCCGCTGATTTCGGCAACAAGGGCATTGGTCCCTCCGTTGATCACACCACCGCCAAACCCAATGAGGAAGAACGAGCTTTGGATGACGAGGAAACTTTCGGCACGCGCCGTCATGAGAAAACCTGCTGCGAGCACGAGGGATGCAATACTCAGGGGGAGTTTGTATCCCAACCGATCAACGATGGGGCCAAAGACAAGAGATCCGGCAAGAATGCCAACAGGGAACAGCGCTGCCAGCGACCCAATTCCGATCTGATCAAGATGAAATTTCTCAGCGAGGTACGTGTTGACGGTCCCTAGCAGGAGCATAGCCATTCCAAAGAGGAGCATCCCTGCACAGGACGCTGCGAAAAGCTTACGTTCGCTGTAGATTGTATCTCTGTTCGCGGTCACCGAAGAGCCTTCCCCTTCTGAAGCGCCAGGAATCCGGCGCCAAAGAGCGCTGCATCGCTTCCAAGCTTTGAGCCAACGATCTGCACCGACCGCATGCTGATCGGCTGAGCCCATTTCTCTGCTTCCCGGCGGATATCTTCGAGGAATCGAAGAGCCGGGCCGAAAACGCCTCCACCGAAGATGATGCGCTCCGGATTGAAGAGGCTTACGAAATTCGCGGCTGCTGCTCCCCAGGCTCTGATCGCGCTCTCGATTGTTCGGCGGGCAATCGGATCATTTTGTCCATAGGCCGCGAACACCTCATGTGCTGTAAGTTTCTCAGGAGAGATGGAAGCCAGGCTTCCTGTATGGTTTGTTTCCGCCGCAATCATTGCCCGTGCAACCTTTGCAATTCCCTCTCCCGAGGCATGATACTCAAAGCAACCGCAGGAGACGTATTCATCCCGAAATTCCTGGTCCAATGCCATCCACCCGGTTGCCCCTGCAATATCCTGGGCTCCCCGCAGGACTTGTCCGTCTATGAGAATACCAGCCCCAATACCTGTGCCGACTGCAAGGAACACCGCATGACTACAACCTTGCGCTGCTCCCTTCCATTGTTCACCCAAAATCGAACAGGCACGATCGCTATCGACAACCACCCGACAAGACTTCGAGCCCGCAGCAGCCTTCAATTCATCTCGTAGTGGATAGTCCTCCCAACCAGGAATATTTGGCGCCCAGACTTTGCCGGTATGTGCAGAGGCAATTCCGGGGACAGCAGCTCCCACTCCTGTCACTTCCAATTTCTTCGTCTGAGCAAAGGCACGTAGCTCACGGAACATATCGATGAGAAGTGCGCCGACCTCATGCCCTTGTCTCTTTGCGAGCGGTTCAACACGCCGGGCCAGAAGATTGCCGGTCGCATCAAAAAGAGCACCGGCGAGTTTTGTCCCGCCGAGATCCAAGCCAATGACAGCCACGGATTTATCCAGAAATGAAATAGTGGAGCCCTTCCCTGTTTGTCGCCGGGCAAGGAAGAAGGTAGGAAATTAGTGTCAAGGTAACCGGAGGATCAGTCAGAGTCAAGACAGAGGGGCTGCTAATCGGAAGAGCGGACGCCGGGGCGCAAATCAGAAATCGAACTTTGTACGCCTCTTGTTACCGGGCCAGGCCCGCAACCACCTGCTGAACCATTTTTCTGTGCTCGTCAGACTCGAGCTCGCACATTGGCAGACGGAAAATTTCCTCGCATCTTCCCTGCATCGCCAGCATGGTTTTGATCGGAATGGGGTTCGTCTCAATGAACAGCGTCTTGAACAGCAGTGAAAGCTTGTTCTCGATTTCTTTCGCTTGGTCGTACTTTCCTTCAAGCGCGTAGTGGGTCATTTTCACCATTTCAGCAGGGACGATGTTTGATGCGACCGATACAATCCCGTCCCCACCGGCCCGCACCAGGGCAAGCGTCATATTGTCGTCTCCGGAAAGCACACAAAAGCCGGGTTTCCGTCGTGCAATGACGTCTTTGATTTGGTCGATGTCACCGGACGCTTCCTTGACAGCCGCGATATTCGGGCACTCGTTCATCAGTTTTATTAGGGTTGTCGTCTCAACGTTCACGGATGTTCTGCCTTTGATATTATAGACCACACAGGGGATCTTCACTGCGTCTGCAATAGAGCTGAAATGCAGGAAGAGTCCTTTTTGAGTCGGTTTGTTGTAATAAGGATTGACGAGCAGGAGTCCGTCGACGCCTGCATCTTCCGCAAAGCGCGAAAGCTGAATGGAGTGCTCCGTCCAGTTACTTCCGGTGCCGGCAATGACCTTCGCCCTTCCCCGCGCATGCTTTACGGTGAGCCTGATAATTGTCTTCTTCTCATTATCACTAAGCGTCGGACTCTCTCCGGTCGTGCCGCAAGGAACGATTCCGTCAATGCCGTTGGAAATTTGGAACTCTATAAGGTCCCGCAATGCATTCTCATCCAGTTTCCCGGATTTCATGAACGGAGTTACTAATGCCGTAAAGACGCCACGCAAAGGGTTGGCCATGGATCACTTCTCCTGTAGAAGATCGCTGATCAAATCGTGAATATCGAAAAAACCCTTCCGTCCCCGGACCCATTCTGCCGCCGCAAGAGCTCCCGATGCAAACCCTTGCCGTCCTCTCGCCGTGTGTTTGAGTTCGATGCTGTCATCGGGCCCATCGAACATGACTGTGTGAGTACCGGGGACACTCCCAATCCGTTGGGAAACAATCTGGAGTTGTTCCGGTTTAATCGTTGCCGGAGAATTTCCTTTCACAATCGACTTCTTCCGAGAGATTTTCCGAAGCAGGATTTCTCCGATCATTCCTGCAGTTCCTGAAGGACTGTCCATTTTTTGGCTATGGTGAATTTCTTGAACGCCGGCGTCGTACTCTGTAAAGCGATCAATAACCCCTGCTGAATGTTCAAGAAGCTGGAAGAAAATCTGAACACCGAGAGAAAAATTTCCAGACCAAATCATCCCATTCCCCGCACGTTTCACAACTTCTCTTGCCTCCTCCAGCTTGTCGTACCATCCCGTCGTTCCCACTACGATGTCCTTTCCGATCGAAGAGAGGGCACGAATATTGGACAGGACGGCGTCGGGCCGGCTAAAATCAAGCGCAACATCGCATTCCACGAGCGCCTCACGGCTGATTTCCCTGGCCGTTGCCTCGTCCGCGACGGGATCGATGATTGCACAGACCTGCGCTCCCCTTTCAGTGACGGCGCTCGCCAACGCTTTCCCCATTTTTCCGAATCCGATAATCGCCAGCTTCATCTTCTTTTCCATGTGCGTGTGTTCTTTTCTTGCACGATCAGCTGTTGACCGTGTCAAAGAATTCCTGATGAAGCAGGTTCAGCGTCCTGTCGGCATCCCGGTTGTCGATAACCACTCCAAGGTTGACTCTGGATGCGCCCTGTGAGATCATTTCAACCGGAATTCCGTTCCGTGCCAGCGTCGAGAATGTCCGGGCGGGAATCTGTGGATCCTCCTTCATCCTTGCGCTCACGAGACAGAGGATAGCTTTGTGGCGCTTGATGTTCACGCCCGAAAACTGCCTGATTTCATCGACGATTTCCTGTTCGGCGTCAGGACTTGCGGGGTCGAGCGTTAACGAAACACTTACTTCACTGGTCGCCACCATGTCGACGGACACCCTGTTCCGATTGAAGATCTCAAAAAGCCGGGCCATGAAACCATGCGCGAGAAGCATGCGCGTGGAGACAATATTCAGCAGAGTGATATTCTTTCGCGCCGAAAGCGCTGTGATCCCCCGGTCGGGAACTGCATCTGCAACGATAAGCGTGCCTTGTTCCCGGGGAGCGAATGAATTCAAGATCCTCACAGGGATGTTTTTTTGAACAGCGGGGACAATGGTTTTGGGATGAAGGACTTTCGCGCCAAACGTGGCCAACTCGGCCGCCTCATCAAATGAAACCCGATCGATGGTCCTCGCGTTCTTGACAATCCTCGGATCGGCCGTCATAATACCGCTGACATCCGTCCAGATCTGAATTTCCTCCGCCCCCATTGCTGCTCCAATGATTGCCGCGCTGTAGTCCGAGCCACCACGCCCAAGTGTTGTCAGGTGCCCCTTGCGGTCAACTCCAATAAATCCCGTCACCACTGGAACGGCCTCCAGTTCCTCCAGCGCCGAACGTATGTTCTCCTCCGCTTCCGGAAGGGGCTCTGCTGCTCCATAGTGGGAATCAGTCACCAGTCCGATATCCTGCGGAGTCAGACTCTTCGACGCAATGCCCCGGTCTCTGAAATGTGCTGCAACAATTTTCGCCGAGATTCTCTCCCCAAAAGAAACAACCCGGTCCATCACCTTCGGCGAGTCGTCGTTGATCGTCACCAGCGCCCGGAGAAGGCGATGAAGTTCCTCGAATTCCGACGCGACGAGGTTCCGGTCGAGGGAGAGGCCGTCGAGGATGCCGTACTGGAGAGTCTCGATCTCCCCGAGATCAATGGTCCCCAGCTTCATTGCATGGCGCGCCGCAGCCAAAAGCCGGTCCGTGACTCCTCCGGCCGCCGAGACGACGACCACCGGCTTCCTTGACAGAGACTCTGCAACAATATCGCCGACCGCGCGGATGCGCGATCCCGAGCCGACTGAAGTCCCTCCAAATTTTGCGACGATCATTCTGCCGGCCCTTCTTCTTGAAACACTGCAATTGACATGTTGTTAATGTAATAACATTTTGTTATAATTGCAATACCAAAACCAACGAGGAACCTTTCGCCATGGAAACCATCAGTCACCTTGTCCGAACGGAGCTTGAAGGAAAACCGTTCCTTCTGGAAGCCCTGAGCAGGCGTATCGTGAACCACGCCGGCCTGGCGGAAGATCTGAAACCCGTGCTCCAGCGTCAACTTCGAAAGCCTGTAACAACTTCAGCGGTCATGATGGCCATTCGTCGGTTCGCTTCGGACCTCCATCCGCAAACCAAGCGCCAGTCGAACGCACATGGAAAAGCAGAGCTCATCATTAAAACCGGCATTTGCGATTTCAATATCAGAAAGTCCACATCCCTCCTTTCCAAAACGAAACATCTGTATCAAGAGATCAATCCCGAACAGGGAGGTTTTTTGAATTTTATCGTCGGCAACAACGAGGTGAGCATTTCCGTGAGTGAACAATACGCTCCAAGAGTTGTGAAACTTCTGAAGGATGAGAAGATCCTCGCGAGGGAACGGGATCTTGTGGCCCTGACCATTGTCTTCCACGACGATTTTATCCACACGCCGGGAGTTGTTTACAACGTTCTCCGAAAGATCGCCTGGGAACAGATCAATATCTTCGAGATTATTTCAACCCTCACCGAGCTGACTCTTATCATCCGAAAACGAGATTCCATGAAGGCGTATGAGGTACTGGAGGAGTACGCCTCATAAACATCCTGTTCAGAAATCCGTCGAAGATATTGCTATATTTCAGCCTGACACGTGAACAATCGCTCCTCAACTATCCTTTCGAAGAAATCCCCATGATTCATCTTCAGCGACGCCTCGCCTTTGCTTTGGGATTCCTCCTTTGTATCCATTTCAGTCTCCCGGCACAATTCCGTTTCGCCTGGCTGAGCGACACGCATGTTGGCGCAACAACCGGGGAAACGGACCTTCGGACCAGTGTCCGGGATATCAATGCAATGAGTGACATTGCATTCGTTATTCTCTCGGGCGACATCACGGAAATGGGCTCGAACGAACAGCTGAAGACTGCAAAGTCCATTCTCGACAGTCTGAACAAACCTTATCACATCATCCCTGGCAACCATGATACCAAGTGGTCGGAGTCGGGGGCGACGATGTTTCCACGGCTCTGGGGAAACGACAGATTTGTGTTCGATTACAGCGGCTACCGATTCATCGGACTCCATCAGGGGCCGCTGATGAGGATGGCGGACGGACACTGGGCCCCGGAAGATGTCCGCTGGCTGGACTCAGTACTCACCCACCTGCCACAAAAGAGCATGCCTTTCTTTCTGGTGACGCACTATCCTGCAGACGACGGAATCGACAACTGGTATGAGGTCCTTGACCGAGTGAAGCGATACAATGTCCAGGCCTTTCTTGTCGGCCATGGGCACAGGAACAAAAAGGACAACTACGAAGGCGTTCCGGGCATCATGGGAAGATCCAACCTTCGCGCGAGAGATTCTGTCGGTGGATACACGATTGCAGAAGTACGGACTGATACGCTGTTTATCTTTGAGCGAACCCCCGGAATCAGAACACGAGGTCCATGGCAGAAGATCGCATTGGGAATGAATGACTATTCGACAACACCCGCTTCATCGCATCGACCAGACTTCTCCGTCAACAAAGAGTTTCCAAGCGTCAGGACTGTTTGGAAGTTTGAATCTGGGTTCACGATCGGCTCAACGCCTGCACTGTGGAAAGATATCGCCATCGTAGGCAACACCTCGGGAACTGTGTATGCACTCTCGGTTGAGAATGGTGCATTGAGGTGGAAGTTCCATACAGGCGGGCCGGTCTACTCGTCACCGGATGTTTCGGTGGGCCTCGTTGTTTTCGGCTCAGCGGATAGCTCGGTGTATTGTCTGAATGCCGGGGACGGCACGCTTTTGTGGAAATTTAAGACCGAGGCGCCGGTGCTTGGATGCCCACGGATCTCAAACGGGGTCGTATATATCGGGGGAAGTGACAGAAAATTCAGGGCTTTGAATCTGAAGACCGGAGAGCCGGTATGGACTTTCGAAGGACTCGAGGGATTTGTCGAGACAAAACCGCTTGTCTACAGCGGCAAGGTTTTCTTCGGCGCGTGGGATTCGCATTTCTATGCGCTGGACTGCCGGAATGGCAAACTTATATGGAGTTGGAAAGGGGACAAACCGGGCAATCTTCTTTCTCCCGCTGCCTGCTGGCCTGTCGCCTCGAGTGGGAAGGTGTTTGTCGTCGCGCCCGATAGAATGACAACTGCACTTGATGCCGGAACGGGGAGCCAAATCTGGAGAACGGGGAGTTTCCAGTCGCGCGAGTCCATCGGACTATCGGAAGATGGCGAGCGGGTTTACGTCAGAACCATGAACGACTCCCTCGTTGCACTCTCCGCATCTTCGTCAACCCTGCAAGTTGTGTGGACGACGAACGCCCATTTTGGCTATGATATTAACTCTGCTGCCCTCGAGGAGAAACAAGGGACCGTTTTCTACGGAACTAAGAATGGACTCTTGCTTGCAGCCGACAGCAAAACCGGCGAGATCCGGTGGAAACACCGCGTAGGCGTTTGTCTGCTCAACACTGTTGCTCCATTGAGTGCACAGCGCATCATCGTCTCGAATTTCGATGGTGATGTGATGTTAGTAGCGGCTGATTAGATACATAGGAAAGGATCGTATGAAACAGGCCGTGCTTAAGCAGATTCAGGGAACAACGTTCGCAGCTAAGGCAAGCAGCAACCATTGGCTGCTCATTGATAATTCGGACGCGGACGGCGGAAGCGCGGCCGGTACGTCACCCAAAGAGCTCGTGCTCTGCGCCCTCGCCGCATGCACCGCAAGTGATGTTATTCCGATTTTGCAGAAAAAACGTGTGCCCCTGAAGAACTTCGAGATGCGCGTGACAGCGAACGAGCGCGAGGAATTTCCGAAAATCTTCACGGACATCCATCTCGAATATATTTTCTATGGAGATGCCATTAAGAAAAACGATGTTGAGCACGCCATTGAGCTTTCGAGAACAAAGTACTGTTCCGTGTCAGCCATGTTGAATGCCAGCGCGAAGATCACACATTCCTATCGCATCGAAACCTCTGCATAGAAACCCGACTGTAAAAAAAAGAGTCCCAGGAAATCCCGGGACTCTAGCCCTCTACCAACTTCACAATCCTCCTCTACTTTGCTGCGACCGGCTGCATTAGCAGTTCTTCTTCCACCGCCTGTTTCAGAGTCGATTTCGGTAATGCGCCAACCGCCATCTTTGGTTGACCGGATTTCGGAATAAACAGCAATGAAGGAATACTCCGGATTCCAAAAGCGCCTGCCAGTTCCTGTTCCTCGTCGGTATTGACCTTGTAGAAATTCACCTTCCCCTCGTACTCTTTCGAGAGCTCTTCAATAACAGGCCCAACCATTTTGCAGGGACCGCACCAGGGTGCCCAAAAGTCAATGACTGCCGGGAGCTCCCCCTGGAACTTCCAGTCCTTGTTCTTCTCGAAGTCAAACACTTTCTCGAGGAAATCTTTTTTCGTGAGGTTTGTCGCCATGGTTCTATCCTTCTATGAATAATTGTTTGATCAGACTCAGAGTGCAGCGATAACCCGTTCAAGACGGAGCTTCAGTTCTGCTGCGATCGAGGCTAATTGTTTGTTGTCGCTCAGTGTAACCATCGCCATCGGGTCGAATACTCCGACGGTGGTCTTTCCCCCCTTTTCGTACACGATCACGTTACATGGAAGAAGCAGCCCAATCTGTTCGTCGGCCTGAAGCGCCTTATGAGCAAACGGTGGATTACATGCTCCGAGAATAACGTACTTCTGAAAATCGACATTCAGCTTCTTCTTCAACGTCTCCCTCACATCAATGGTTGTGAGGACTCCGAAACCCTCTTTCTTCAATTCCTCCGTGACTTTTTCGACAGCTTGCTCATAGGAATAGGCCACATCCTTCAACAAACCGTATCCTTTTTTCCCTTTTTCCGAGGTCATGGAAAAACCACCCTATGTATGTTCAATTTTTCTGCATTTGTTGGATGCAGGAAATCTCAAAAGGATTCAATGAATCAGTGAATTACGGTGAGATGAGGGCCTAATGCCTGATTAATGATGATGGAGAGCTGCTTCGAAATCGGAGGATTCGTTGAGATTGGCAAAGAGATGATCTTTGTAGAACGGCAGGGTTGGGGAGATTGGAATTGTCGTCGTGTGACACTGGAGCAGAAGATGCTTCACCTTCAAATCATCGAATTCGATACATCGTTCGACAACAGGAAGCACATTTCTCGAGTACAGACCGCAAAGGGGTTCAACCATTCCGCGTTTCGATGGCACCTTGATGTCCGAAGTGGAGCTAAAATCGCAAATATACTCGATGAGATCCTTGGAAATGAACG
Source organism: Bacteroidota bacterium (assembly GCA_049644265.1). Taxonomy (GTDB): domain Bacteria; phylum Bacteroidota; class Ignavibacteria; order UBA10030; family UBA10030; genus JBARRO01. The sequence goes on along the minus strand of JBARRO010000250.1, from coordinate 1,508 downwards.
GTTCATCACAAGAGACAACAAAGATCTTCTCAGCATGAGTATTGACGAACGCGGAATGAATTCCGCCGAGAGGCCCGCAATTCTTCTTGATATCAGGGTGTGTGGGGAGGTTGAGGAAGGCGTACTCTGCTCCGTCATCGGCGACGATTACCACGGAGGCGAATATTTTCATCATCACCGCGGCGATATGCTGAATAAGCGGAACACCATGGAACTTCAGCAGGGCCTTGGCAGTTCCCATCCTCCTGCTTTTTCCTCCGGCGAGAATGACACCAACAATATCTTCTTTAAGACTCATCGCGTTTTCTTCTTCGGCGTCTTCACAATATCTTCAATCCAGCTCATCGCGGCCATCGCGGACGGAAATCCGATTGTCTGAATCGCAAGAAGCGCCACATGCCGAAGCTCCTCGGACTTGATACCAGCCGACAATGCTTTCCGGATGTGCGAGTGGGCCCCGCCTTCAAGTCTCGCCCCGACGGAAATCGCGAACTTCACCAGGGCTCGCTCCTTTTTTGTCAGCGGTCCGGTTCCATGGATAGCGTCGCCGAGCTTTTCGTATGCTTCCGCTATGTCAGGATAGTCTTGCTGAAACTGAATGAACCTCTTGGGGATTTTAGCCATCGTTGTCTCCAAATTATCCTCTGCACGACAAAGTAGAGAGGTCTGACATCTTATGCAACCTGCAAGCTACGGCTAGCACCCTTCCTTTTTCTTTTTTTGACTGCCCGCCGGTGTCGCGCCGGGAGCAGCTTGATCCGGTTTTGGCATCACTATGTTGGGAGGTGATTGTTCCTTTGTGCTGCCCGTTTGCGGAGTTCCGCCAAAGAATCTGCTTACTTCTTTCAGTTTCTCGCCCGATGCTATTTCCTCGGGAGATACAGCCTTCGGAATCGCCGGAAATAGAATCCTATCCTTCCATTCCTCCAATCCGCCCCGCAGGATGTATACTCCCTGATATTGTTTTGCCTTCAGGAAAAACCACGCCTGGGCGGCATGGATTCCGCCGTCCGAGTAGAGAATAATTTTTTCGTTCCGCAGGAGTGGATAGGTGTCGAGGGCAGCAACGGGAACATTCTCTGCGCCCGGGATGTGGTACTCAGCAAATTCCTTTTCATTCCGCGTATCGAACAGCCGGAAATCGGATTTGCCTTTGATAATCCAGTCCGCCAATTCCGCAGCATCGACATGGTCGACTTCGCGTTGGACAAGAACCCCGAGTTCCTTTGCACTCACCACAGACCTGGAGCCCGGCGAGGGATTTCCGACGAAGATCGCGGCCGCTCCCAAACATCCGACAAACAATCCAAGCTTTTGATTGAGGGACAGGTTCGTCATCGGATTCTTCATGACACGCTTCCTCCTTTCCGAAGCGCCATTTTCATTTCGACCCATGTTGCGCCCGCAAACCCACCCACAGCCATCGCCACAACGGCAAACACCATCAGGCCGTACGGGACATTCAGCAATTGGGGAATAGTGATTTGACCCATCGGCGTCGCCGTGTA
>JBARRO010000249.1:0-11272 GCA_049644265.1 Bacteroidota bacterium | reverse complement strand
GTGAAAAATCAGCTTACAAGAATTGTTCTCATCTTCGCTGCAGTGGTACTTTCGGTCGTTTTCCTCTGGCCGACCTACCAGGATTACAGTTACCGGCAGAAAATGGCCGGGCTGCGTGGTCAGGACAGCATCTCCTATATCGAAAACCACCAGGAAGACATCCTGAGCGCGAAACTCAAGCGTATCAAGCTTGGCCTTGACCTGCAGGGAGGTATGCGCGTGGTCCTCGAAGTCGACATTCTCCAGCTTCTCGACGACCTGGCCAAAAACAAGGACGACAATTTCAAAACCATTCTGTCGGAAACCCGCACGCAGGCATCCTCTACAGATGTCTCCGTGATCCCCGTCTATGCAAAGAAATTTCAGGACAGGGGGATCCGTTTGAGCCGCTTTTATGGCAACATCCGGGATGAAGATTCCAAAATCATTTCGGACCTGGAATCGGAGACAGAAAAAGCGATTGACCGGGCCATCGAAATCGTCAGAAACAGGGTGGACCAATACCGTGTATCTGAACCGAATATCCAGAAGCAGGGGGCACGCCGGATCATTGTGGAACTGCCCGGCGTCAAAGACGAGAACGAAGTGCGCCAGCTCCTCCAGGGCACCGCAAAACTCGAGTTCAAGCTCCTGAAAGACCCTCAGATTGCTTATAAGGTGATGGAGTCTATCGACAAGTTTCTGAGTGGCGCGTCTGATACCTCAACGACTGTGGGGGCCAAAAAGGGGGAGAAACCCAAGGAGCAGAAACCAAGGGATGCCTTGACAGAGTTGACCGGCGGAGAAACCACCAGCCAGGTTGATACGACACAGGAGGCAAAATTCCAGCGGGAACATCCCTTCTTTACGTTTGTCCGCCCCGATGCACAGCGAGGATCCGGCGAAGGGTATGTTGATTCAAAGGACCGGGACAGAGTAATCCGGCTGCTCGCAAGAGAGGATATCCAGCGACTTCTTCCTCCCGATTTCGAATTCGCCTGGGCTGCCAAGCCATTTACGACCCAGGACGGAAAACAGTTTTTCGTTCTGTATCCGGTCAAGAGACAGGCCGAGCTTACCGGGGGCGTGATCGTAGATGCCCGTGCAAGCGTGGACCCCGAAGACAACCGGCCCATTGTCAATATGGAAATGAGCAGTGACGGCGCACGCGAATGGGCCCGCATTACCGGCGCAAACGTCAAGAAACGCATCGCCATCATGCTGGACAATGCAATTTTCTCGGCACCCACCGTGGAAAACAAAATCGTGGGCGGAAGGTCCCGCATTACCGGGATGGATTCCCCCAACGAAGCCCGGTTGCTTGAGATCGTCCTCAAGGCGGGCGCTCTCCCTGCACCGGTAACGATCATCGAGTCACGCACAGTCGGACCCTCACTCGGTGAGGATTCGATCCGCTCCGGCCTTTCCGCAACGGCGATCGCATTTATCTTCACGGTCCTGTTCATGATTGTGTACTACCACAGCGCCGGAGCCGTCGCCGACTTCGCGCTGTTGTTCAACGTTCTCTTTATCCTCGGCGTGATGGCGGGATTCCAGGCAACCCTGACGCTTCCGGGTATCGCGGGGATTGTCCTCACCATCGGTATGGCCGTCGATGCCAACGTGCTCATCAACGAGCGCATTCGTGAGGAAATGGCGGGAGGAAAAACCCTCCGTGCCGCAATCGACGCGGGCTACGCAAAAGCATTTGCGGCCATCTTTGATTCCAACATCACCACATTCTTGACCGGCGTGGTCCTCTACCAGTTCGGCACAGGACCGGTCCAGGGATTTGCCCTGACGCTGATGATCGGTATTGCAGCAAGTATGTTCAGCGCCATCATCATCACGCATGTAGTTTTCAATCTGATGATTGAAAAGGGAATGAATCCGAATTTCGGATGAGCGCGGCGCGCTTTTCCACGGAATGAATAAGGAGATCAGCTGTCCATGCGACTATTTAAGAAAACCAATATTGACTTCCTCGGCGTACGAAACCGGTGGTATCTCATTTCGTCTCTGACGATCATCGTAGGACTGGCCTTCGTGGCAGTGAAAGGAATCGACCTCGGGATTGATTTTCGCGGAGGCACAGAACTCGTGGTTGCGTTCAGCCAAAAAATTGAGGTTGGCGACGTCAGGAGCGCGCTCGGCAAAGTCGGATTGAGCAAGAGCGAGATCAAGACCTACGGAGTCGAGGGCTACACGCTCATCAGAACGACGGAGCAGGAGGAAGGGACTGCGGTATCGGACAAAATCCGGACCGCATTGCAACAGTCGTTCCCGAACACTAAGTTCGACGTGATCAAGGAGGACAGGATCGGGCCAAAGGTCGGAAAGGAGTTGCGCCGCGACGCGTTGTATGCCGTGTTCTGGTCGTTCGTGGTCATCCTTGCGTATGTCGCTGTTCGATTCAAATTCAGTTACGGAATGGGTGCCGTCATCGCCTTGATCCACGACGTCCTTACCACGTTCGGCGTGTTGACCATACTCAGCGGAGTCATTCCCGGCCTGAATCTCGAGATCTCTCAGGAGGTCATTGCAGCGTTTCTGACCCTCATCGGTGTGTCCGTCAACGACACGGTTGTCATCTTCGATAGGATCCGCGAAAACGAAAAGATCTACCGTAGCCTCTCTCTCCAAGAGATCATGAATAAGAGCTTGAACGAGACATTGAGTAGAACAATTATCACATCGGGCACGATTTTCATCGTGTTGATCGTTCTGCTGGTGTTTGGGGGAGAAGTGAATCGTGCGTTTGCCTTTACCATGGGCTTTGGGATCATCACAGGAACGTATTCGTCCATCTACGTGGCGAGTGCATTCGTACTCGATTTTTCGTTGCGAAAACATCATAAGACTTCTGTTGTCGCAAGCCCTGCGGTCAAATAACACGAGGTGATCCATGATGAAGTTCAAGTCGAAAGAAACAAAGGGAGTCACGGTGATCGAGCTGAGCGGTAACGTGATGGGGGGACCCGATGCGACGGCTCTCAATGAACAGCTGCATAAGCTGATCGGAGACAACCGGAAACGGGTGGTGATCGATCTCCACGACGTGAAATTCATCAATAGTTCCGGCCTCGGCATGCTCATCGGAGGTCTGACAACCATGCGAAACTCAGGCGGCGAGCTCAAACTGGCGTGCGCCTCGAAGAAGATCGAAAACCTGCTCCAGATGACAAAACTGACCAACGTGTTCGACGTTCACGAAAAAGTGCAGGACGCTGTTTCAGCATTCAAATAGCCGTTCTCCGGCAACCGTTGTACGATCCAAAACCTGGCAAATGCAAGCCGTCGTGAGATTTTCTTTCGTGCCCACTTCCCTCCTCTTCATATCCTGATGGCCTCATCCTCGCTTTTTATCGCCGTTGCTGGCAACATCGGTGCCGGGAAATCTTCTCTCACGCGTCTGCTTGCCGAGCGCTTCAAATGGAAACCCTACTACGAATCGGTTGATGATAACCCCTACCTGTCTGACTTCTACGGGGACATGAACCGATGGGCTTTCCATCTTCAGATCTATTTCCTCGCAAACCGATTCAAATCCCACAAAGATATTGTCGAATCAGGCGCCTCGGTCATCCAGGATCGCACGATCTACGAGGATGCCGAGATCTTCGCGAGAAACCTCTACGAAATCGGGAAGATGGATGAGAGGGATTACACCAACTATGTTTCACTCTTCCATGTGATGATGGAGTATCTGAAACCTCCCGATCTGTTGGTATATCTGAAAGCTTCTGTCGACACCCTTACAAGGCAAATCACGAAACGCGGACGCGGATTTGAGCAGGGAATTCAGCGCAGCTACCTCGAACAGTTGAATCGTCATTACGATGACTGGATCGATCACTATAAGATAGGACCCCTGCTGGTCATCCCGAGCGATAACCTGGACTTTGTATCAAGGGAAAAGGACCTTGACTACATTGCCAAGCTGGTTCGCGAAGCGCTGCCGCAGCTTCAGTTGTTTGAACCTTGACACAAGACCGGATTCTCCCTTCCACCACCAGAGCGCCGGAGTAACATGGACATCAGCTCAATTGTGCGCGGTCTCGTAGGGCTCGCGTGTGTCACATCCCTCGCCTTCCTCTTCTCCACAAACAAAAAAGCCATCAACTGGACTCTCGTCGCAACCGGGATCGGACTCCAGTTCGCGTTTGCGTTCCTTGTCGTCAAGACGGACATCGGCCGCATCGTGTTCAACTGGATCAGCCGGTTGTTTGTCGCGTTATTCAGCTTCGCGTCGGACGGTGCCCAGTTTGTTTTCGGAAATCTCGCCAAGGGAGCCGGAGAAGGCAGCCTTGGGTTCTTTTTCGCATTCCAGGTCCTCCCTACAATAATCTTCTTCGCCTCGTTCATGACCGTTTTGTACTACCTCGGGATCATGCAACGGATTGTCCAGGGAATGGCATGGGTGATGCAGCGCTTTATGAAAACAAGTGGAGCAGAGACCCTCGACGTTGCAGCGAACACCTTTATCGGACAAACGGAAGCGCCTCTGGTCGTTCGGCCGTACCTCTCCTCCATGACGGAGTCAGAGTTGTTCACTGTGATGACCAGCGGAATGGCCCACATCGCCGGTGGGGTGCTGGCGGCCTACATGCAGATGCTTGGACTCGCGTTCGCAAAGTCGCAGGGAGTTCCCATCGAACAGTCGCAGGTGTTCTTTGCGGGCCATCTGCTCGCCGCATCGATCATGTCCCTCCCGGCAACACTCGTTGTCGCCAAGATGCTCATCCCGGAAACGGGCGAGCCGATGACGAGGGGCACCGTTCGTCTCAAGATTGAAAAAACGTACCAGAGTGTCATCGAAGCCGCGGCGGGCGGCGCGGGCGACGGCGTGCGGCTGGCCATTAACGTGGCCGGCATGCTCGTAGCATTCATTGCCCTCATTGCCCTCCTCAACGCTATCCTTGGATTTCTCGGCGATGTCACCGGCCTGAACACGATCCTGATGGCGCAGTTCCAGAAGCCACTTTCGCTGGAGCTTCTCTTTGGCCTTGTGTTTCAATTCGTCGCGTTCGCTATCGGGGTTCCGTGGAAAGATGCATTGAACGTCGGCAGCCTGATGGGCATTAAGCTCGTGGTGAACGAATTTGTTGCCTACCTGAGGATGTCCGACCTCGTCGCAGCGGGAGGCCTCTCCACAAAATCCATTGTCATCGCAACCTACGCGTTGTGCGGATTTGCAAATTTTTCTTCCATCGCCATCCAGATTGGCGGTCTCAGCCCCCTTGCTGAAAACCGCCGGGCCGACATCGCACGTCTCGGCTTGCGGGCGGTTCTGGGAGGTACCATCGCCACCTGGATGACGGCATCCATCGCAGGGCTGCTGGCAAGTTGAGCGCCCGGGAGACTTTACCAATGCAAACGACAGAGCGAAAATATCGGTGGTTTGTGCTGGGTGATCTCAACGGATTCTTTGGGTTGATGTTTGACAACCTCACCGTGCTTTCCTTCCTTGCCGGGATTCTCATCTTCGTGTTCAAGTACCCTGCCGACATCATTTATACGCGGATGTTCCCCGGCACGGCGTTCGGCGTGCTCTTCGGCGACCTCGTATACACGTGGATGGCGTTTCGACTCGCAAAGAAGACCGGTAATCCCAACGTTACCGCCATGCCGTTGGGCCTCGACACGCCTTCCACGATCGGTCTGGCGCTCGTTGTGCTCGGACCGGCGTTTATCGGATTAAAAGCCGAGGGTCTTGCAGAGCGCGACGCCGCCATGATGACCTGGTACATCGGGATGGCAACCATGATGTTTATGGGAGTTGTGAAGTTGTTCTTCTCCTTCTTCGGAAGCTGGGTGCAACGGATCGTTCCACAGGCCGGATTGCTCGGCTCACTTGCCGGTATCGGGCTCGGTCTTATCGGAATGACTCCGTTGATCGACATTTTCGGAATGCCTCTTGTGGGACTGATTGCCCTGGGGATGATCTTCTATACGCTTGTCGCTGGAATTCGGCTTCCCGGAAAAATTCCTGGTGTCTTTGCCTCGGTCCTCATCGGTACCTTGTTGTATTATCTGCTTGGTCCGACGGGAATTGTCGGCGGAACCTACGCCGGCCCTCCCGAGCTCCAGTTCCACCTCGGACTTCCACTTCCAACATTTGAGTTTGTTCATGGCCTGGTGCCGGCGCTGAAGTATCTCCCGCTCGCCATTCCGTTCGGCATTCTTACGGTCGTGGGCGGCATTAATGTCACGGAAAGCGCCCGGGTTGCCGGGGATGACTACAATACGCGCCACATCCTCCTGACGGAAGCGGTTGCAACGCTGGTCGCGGGAATGTGCGGCGGCGTTGCACAATCGACCCCCTACATTGGGCAACCGGCGTATAAGAATATGGGTTCACGCGCAGGGTATACGGTACTGACGGGCGTCTTTGTGGGTCTCGGCGGCATGCTGGGTTATGTCTCGTTCATCGTCGAGCTCATTCCCCGCGCGGTTCTCGCCCCCATCCTCGTGTTTGTCGCGTTCGACATCATCATGCAATCTTTCCATGCCGTTCCAAAGCGTCACGCTCCGGCCGTCGCGTTTGCATTCTTTCCGACCATCGCACGCCTGCTCGCCATCAAGCTGGGCAATCCGGAGGCAGTCACGCCCGAGACATTCAACAATCTCATGAACGCGCCCGGCAAGGCACTGCCCGAGCTGCAGGTGATCGTCGCACTGGGGAATGGGTTTATTGTGACCGGAATGCTCTGGGCGGCTTTTCTTGCGGAGCTCATCGACCGGCGGCTGAAAATCTCGTGCGTATACCTCCTCATCCTCGCGGGTTTTTCGTTTTTCGGAATCGTTCATTCGGCAATACCGGACGGCAGCATGTACGCCCCCTGGGATCTTCCGGATTTCCTTCGCCGGATCCCCTATCAGTTCGCCCTTGCCTATGTCGCGCTGGCCGCGCTCTTCCTTCTTCTTTCCTTCACCAAGGAGAGCAAGGAGCCGGTGACGGGAATGAGTCATTGAGTTCCCGAAACAACTGCCAGGATCATCCACCCCCACAACAAAAAAGGGCATCGTCAGGATGCCCTTTCTTGTTTCCTTGAATTGTTGTTCTTTCTTACTTCTTTTGCCTGCCGCTCAGAAGTCTCTGATAGTTCTTCTTGTCCTTCAGCACATGGACAGCGACCTCAAGTTGCCGGTCATCGGCAAAGGTGGACTCTATCTGGGCCTTCTCTCCCTTCATTCTTCCTACAATTTCTGTCTTGAGAAGAGACCGTACTTCCTCCTGGTAGCGATGCATCTGGCGTTCTTTCTCATCCTTGATGAGGGACTCCACACGTTTCAGCTCATCGAAAAATGGCTTGTCGTATCGTGATTTTTCCGCAACCTCTTTCAGTTCCTTCAGCTTTATCTGCCCTTCTTCCTCATACTCAAATTTCTTGTCCTTCACATACGCCTCAAACTCTTCGATCATCGCATCAGTGACTTCAAAGTCGGGAGGAAGAGTCTTGTGCTGAGATGCGTAATGGTTGGCGAACTTGAAAAACATTGCCTTCCTCAAGAGTTCGTCGATCATTCTGATGCGATCTTCTTCCGAAACTGTCGAATCGGGCTCGATCCCGCCACCTTCGAGAACTTTTCGGTCGTGGGATGTCCGGAATTCCTTCTTGAGGCTATCTGGAATAGTGGGGAAGATTCCGTCTTTTGATCGGTGGAAATAGTCGATCTCCTGTATGCAACGGCCGCTCGGAGTGTAGTATCGGGCGGTCGTGACCTTGATGGAGGTGTTCTCCGAAAGGCGCGTGATGGTCTGGACAAGGCCTTTCCCGAAGGTTCTCGTGCCAATGATGATGCCGCGGTCGAGATCCTGAATCGCTCCCGCCACAATCTCGCTTGCGCTCGCCGTTCCCCGGTCAACAAGAATGGCCAGAGGGGCATCCAGGAGCATTGGCGCTTCCATCGAATAGTACTTTCTGTCGGCATCCGACTTTCTTCCACGGGTTGAGACGACGAGGCTGCTCTCCGGGAGAAATTTCGACGTGACATCGACTGCGATGTCGAGGAGCCCTCCTGGATTATCCCGAAGGTCCAGCACAAGACCTTTCACATCTCCCTGCCCTTTGATTTCCTTGATCGCATTGCGCAGGTCATCGCCGGCGGTCCTGGAAAATCTTTCAAGCCTGATGTACCCAATTCCTTTTTCGACAAAACCTGAATACGTCACGTTGCGGACGGGAATTTCCTCCCGAAGAAGCACAAACTCCAATGGATGAGATTCCCCCTCCCGCTCGATTTTCAGGCGCACCTCCGTTCCCGGAGTACCACGGACCAGGAGTCGAATATCCTCCAGTGACGATCCCACAACATTCTTTCCGTCGATTTCCACGATCCGGTCGCCCATTTCAAGACCCTGCTTCGAGGCAGAGAATCCTTCGAGGAGATTGATGACCGTGATCATTCCATCACGCTGGCCAATGGTCACACCCACGCCGCCGTACTTGCCTGTCGTGACAAGGTCAATTTCATCGTTCTCTCTTTCGCCGATGTACACGGTGTAGGGATCGAGCGTTTTGAGCATCCCATCGATGCCCGCGCGCATGAAGCGATCGGGATCCACTTCGTCAACGTAGTTGACGGCGATTTCCTTGTACACCCTGCTAAACACATCGATGCTGTGGTGGATCTTCAGAAATAAGTCGCTGTCGGTGATCCGGTAGAATCCGAGGGTTGCAAGTGACAATGCCGTTGCCATACCCACGACAGCAATCAGCCGATTTCTCCGATGACTCTTGGACATTCCCACTCCTTAGGTTAGTGTTTGACCACGTTGGGAAGGAGTTTTTCAACTTCCTTCCAGACAGCTTCGTGCACTTCGTCGACAGTCCGCATGCTGTCGATGACGCGAAATCTTTTCTCACGACTGGCAAGATCAAGGTATCCGTTCCGGGCCTTTTCGTAGAAATCCCGGCCGTTCGACTCCATGCGGTCTTTGTTCGACTTCGCCCGCTGGACGCGACGCTCGACTTCGTTGACGGGGATGTCGAGGAAAAATGTCAGGTGGGGAGCCAATCCGCCCGAGGCACATTGGTTAATCGCCTGGATCGTCTCCAGGGGAATTCCTCTCGCCCAACCCTGGTACGCCGTGGTCGAGTCGTAGTACCGGTCGCAGAGTACGACCATCCCTCCGGCGAGCGCAGGCCTGATCACCTCGTCCACGAGTTGTGAACGGCTTGCAGAAAACAGGAACAGCTCGCTCACATCCGTCAACTCCGCAGAGCCCTTGTCGAGAAGGATTTTTCGGATCTTTTCTCCGATTTCCGTCCCGCCGGGTTCCCGCAGCACGAGCACATTGAAGTCTTCGTGAGAGAGTCTGTCAGAAAGGAGTCTGACCTGAGTGGACTTGCCGGAAAAGTCTAAGCCTTCGAACGTAATAAACATACAGGAGCTATCGAGCCATCGACGTGCACAGTTGGTGTTCAAGGTCAAAGTAAAGAATTTCGTTTTCTGATGCAAACAAACCCTTCACGGATGTGTATTGCAGCTCACACATTTTTTTGCTACGTTGTATGCGGTGCATGCATTGTTCCTACCATCCGCGGGATGACGAAAGACAAAAAGAAACATACACTCTCCTCGCCTCCCCCCGCACCTCCGAAGACGTCAGACCCCCTCGAACAAAAGCGGCTTGAATCCCGGGAAGAGGATGCCCTCCTCATCAAACGGGCACTCCACGGGGATCAAAAAGCCTTCAAAAAATTACGCTACAAATATCATGACGCGATCTACAATCTCGTGTATCGCATGATCCACGAGAAGGAGGAAGTTGAGGACCTGACCCAGGAGGCCTTCATCAAAGCCTTCACGTCGCTCTCAAGCTTCAATGAGGAATATGCGTTCTCGACGTGGCTCTACAAGATCGCGAGCAACAACTCCATCGATTACATCCGAAAAAAGAAACTGCAGACCTTTTCCATCGACAAGCCCATCGAGTCGAAGGACAGCGACTTCACGTTCGAAGTACCGGACAGCACGTTTGAGCCGGACCTGGAGATGATCGCCCGGCAGCGAAAGAATATGCTGGAAGAAGCCGTCAACGCACTTCCGCCGAAATACCGGCAGGTCATTTTGATGCGTCACGTCGACGAGCTGGAGTACCAGGAAATCGCAAAACAGTTGAAACTCCCCCTCGGCACTGTCAAGGCCCACATCTTCCGTGCCCGTGAGATGCTGTATAAGTACCTTCGCGACAAAATGCGCAATTATTAGAGGTTTTTCCGAAACTTCTCGCCCTTGTTGCCCGTAAACTCTGGCAGAATCCCTCTCAATTGAGCCATGACCACCCGATTTAATCATATGTATTGTGCCTTGGTACTCGGATTGTTCGCAGGAATCGGAATCGCCCCTGCTCAATCCACCCACAGGGAAATCTCCCGTTCAAAGGAGAAAGAGCTATCGGTGTTTGTTGATGTTTCGTTCGGAAGCCTTGTGTTGGAACGGGGCGAAAAAGGGAAGATTGAGATTATCGACTTTGAAGACGAGAATGAAGAGGACAACAATAAGCTTTCAATCGACTACGGGATTTCGGACGACGAGGGAACACTCAGAATCAGACTGAAGAAAAAGTCTTCGCGATTTTGGGACGATGACGACGACTCCGACCACAACCACAGCAATCGCAAACTCACGCTGAAATTCTCGAACGCGCTTCCGATCTCATTCGACCTCGAGCTTGGGGCCGGCCGCGGGGATATCGATCTCTCAGGACTCCAGGTAAATGACCTGAAGGTTTCCACTGGCGCCAGCAGCGTCACGATGCGCTGCGACGAGCCAAATCCCATCTCTGCAGAATCCATCAAGATCGAGTCGGGAGTGAGCAAATTTTCAGCAACCAACCTCTGCAACACTAATTTCCGAAGGATGAAGTTCAGCGGAGGTGTAGGAACATACAAGCTGGATTTTGGGGGAAAGCTCCGGCGTGATGCCGATGTGAAAATTGAAGTGGGATTGGGATCGGTTGCCGTGTACCTCCCAAAAGACCTCGCAACACGGGTCCTGTATGACGACAACTGGTTCTCCAGTTTTGACCTCGACCGGGAATTCAGCAAGGAACGGAATGGAGTTTACGTGTCCGACGATTACAGCGAGAAGGGTACGAAACTGACGATTCAGATCGAATCGGGACTCGGAAGCGTGAAGGTGAAGAGGAAATGAGGGTTTCGAGTTTCTAGTTTCGAGTTGGAAGCAACAGGATCTGCGATTTACTGTTTACTATTTTCAATTTACCTTCCTCTCCCTCTCCCCCCACCCCGCTTTCCAGTCTTCAATCGTCGCCAGTTCCCAG
>JBARRO010000248.1:0-6654 GCA_049644265.1 Bacteroidota bacterium | reverse complement strand
TGGATTGTTCCTACCGTCGCGCTTTCCATCGCGTTTTTTGTTCTCGCGGTTGACGGGGGACACCACCTGAAGGGCTTCACGTATTGAACGAACAACCACCTGCCGCGACGTTCTGCACTCACCGCTCGTTCATTTCCTCAACGATAGGTTTTGTCGTCGATTCGATCGAAATCCACGCCATCCTTGAGAACTCCCACCGTCACAATGGCAAACGTAAACACAGAAGTGCCCGGCTCCAGATGGCCGCCGAACGCCTTGTCAGCATCAGTAAACGTGACGTGCGCATGGACCCGGCCATCGATCACGTACCCATTCATGCCGACAATGTCGGCCGGCGCGGTTGAGTCACGGACGAAGACGTTTTTTGAAGGGAATGTCCTGTTGCTTATGGCATGGAAGTGATAGCTCCTCACAGAGCCCGTTCCTGCCAGGATCACCGCGTTCCGAATCTTCTCCTCCTTGACCATCCTTTCAATTCCTTCCAGAAGATCGGTCATGTATTTGAACCGTAGCACCACAACACGTTCCAATTGACCCGTGAGAGCGTACACGTCTGGCACCGACACGCTGTTTGCCTTGGCGTCGTCGGCCGGTGTCGTGGCCCTCGTGACTTCGGTCCTGGTTTGCTGTGCCCCTGCAATGCCCCCTGCTATGAGAATGGCGAAAAAAGCTGCTGCAATCCTATGCATGGTTGTTCTCCTTACTTACGTTCGTGATGTCCGGCGACCTCGGAAAATGGTACACAATCACGAAATGGAATGCAATCAGACCGGTCCAAAAACAAACGGCAACCGAGCATGCCCGATTGCCGCTAGAAACCTTATTCCAGACACGTGCCAGGATTTACCCTACATCCTCTACTTCACAAACCCCATCTTCCGAATTGCTGTAAAGTCTCCCGCCGTGAGCTTATAGACATACACACCCGATGCAAGTCGTGTCGCATTGAACGGGATCGTGTAGCGGCCCGCCGACTGTTCGGCCTGGACCAGTGTCGCGACCTCCTGTCCGAGTGCATTGTATACGCGCAGTGTCACAAAAACAGATTTCGGAAGCTCATAGGCAATGGTCGTTGAAGGGTTAAACGGATTGGGATAGTTTTGCTTCAGCTGAAACACGCTTGGTAATGCCATCTGATTGGCAACCCCTGTTGTCTTGTTTGAAATGGAATTGGTTGGGGAACTTTGGTTGCCGGAGAAATCGCAAGCCGTGATCTTGTAGTAATACGACGGACCAGACACTGCACTGGATTCCGTGAAACTCGTTCCTGTCGTGGTAGCGACAGGTGTTAGCCCGGCTACTTCAAAATCCGGCGATGTGCTGCGATAGACGGCAAAATAGCGGAAGTCGTCGTCACCGGAGGCAGTCCAGGACAACACAAAATCACCATTGGTGAAAGTACCTCCCGCTCCGCCCGGCACACCGGGCGCCAGATTGTCGAGGGAATAGCCGCTGTCAGGCGGAGAATCGACGATATAGAAATTGAATGTGTAGACCGACCGAACCCTGAATTTCGTCCAATGCATTCCGTTGGTCTTCGTCGAGTCGAACAAAGTCGGCACTACGACGGTGTACAACGAGTCGTGTGTTGCGGTCACGTTGTCGCGTACTCTCGTCCATCCCCATCCCAGATTCGCACCGAGGTAATCGCGCCGTTCCACAGAAAAACTCGCAACACCGATCAGTCCAACATCACCGGCCAGGCTGAGCTCCGGCTCGTTCCCGATCCACGTAAGTGAGACAGCCTTTCCCTGATCGTTGGGAACGTCCTTGACAGTAACAATGACCGGAGGAGGTGGCGGTGGCGGCGCGCCTTCGGTGAAATTCGCATCGATGTGGTCTACGATATTCGTGCCTGAAACGGACACGGGATCTCCGGGACTCGAAGAATGGTCCTGATAGTAGATGATATTGTCATTGTAGAAGAACCTCACGTAATAGGTCCCCGGGCTGACGGTAATACTCCAACCCCCATCGCTCCCCACCTCCGTCGAATTGTATTGCCCGAAGTTGGCCTGCGGTGACACCTGAACTTGTGCATTGTTGACACCGATGCCCCAATTGGTCACCCTGCCGCTAAGCATCGCACCAAGAACAAGCGAGCCGTTGACATTCTTGATCGTGTCCTGACCCGTGACCGTGATCGTGTCCATCAGTCCGCCCGTCTTATGGTCCCACCACTGGTCAAAATAATGGTAAGCCGTAAAGTGAACAAAGTACTTCCCCGGAGGTAAAGCATACTCATACCGCCCGCTCCCGTCCGTTGTTGCCCGGAACTGATTTTGTTCAGAGGTGAACGGACTGAATGCGTTATGGGTGTGTGAATTCGCATTGACGATCGGCAAACTCGAATTAAGATCGGTAACAACACCTGTAACAATGGTCCCTTTGACCAATGTGAAATTGTATCCCGTGTGGTGACCGGTGAGGATCAGGGCAGTATCAAACGGAAAGACAAGATATACCCCAAGAGGTTGCTCTGTAATATGGCGCACAATCCATTGGTTGCCGGGAACGGCCGATCCAATGTTGATCGTGTAATTCCCTGAGGCATCTGTGATGCCCATCCATTCAGGCCCCTTGTCGTTGGTTTCGCCCAGGTCAGCCCCTGCGTTAAACAGGATGTATGATTTGTCCACGCCTTCGGGAGCTGAGACGGTGCCCGAAATCGTAAATGGCGGCGAATTCATCGGTGTGACATTGAAGCCTAGCGAGAGCCCCACACCGTTATCCGCTGCTCTCATCACCCAATGCACCGGAGCCAGTGAGACACCTTGAGCATCCGAGATGATAACGCCGTTCGCCGATTCATCACGATCGCCTGGACCGTCCCCTCCCGCCTGTCCGTCGGTTTGCGTAAACTTGAACGCAGGGCGGTCTGTACCGGGATCAACCTGACCGTTCTGATTTACATCGATCCAGAGTTCAAGTGTGCACGAGTGACCGGCAGGGAGGGTAACCTCCCAGCTGAGATTGCTCCCTTGCACGACCGAGATACCTGAGGTTTGCCCGTTAATCGTAAGCTCGGTAACTTGAGCTTGAGTGGATGAGGATAACAGAAGTAGAAATCCAATAGCGGTGATGAAATTCGTAACCTTTTTCATGAAGGCCTCCTGGTGAATGTGTAGCTGGGAAATAAATGCATAGTGTCACTTCTTCCGTCGTGAGCGCGTGACAAAAATCAAAACGATTCCCATCTTCGACATTTCTCTATATTGCGAATTTGTAAAGGTTGAAAATTCTCCGCAACATGATGTTCAATTCTGAGAATTCTCAATTTGAGAGAGCGAACGACTTCCTGCGAAAGAAAATACGATGCAATAAAAAAGGCCGACCCTGTTAGGATCGGCCTCAAAAACGGAGGTCCGCCTTCTCCCAAGTGTTGCAGGTACTATCCCCCCATCCGCGCACCAGTCTTGATCTCGTATTCCTTCGGCGGTTCAGCGCCAAGCAGCCAGGTGATAAAGTAGTCCCACCGACGTCGCATCATATAGTTGGATTGGTTACCGTAGCCATGAGGTTTGCTCGGAAAAACCAAAAGATCAAAATCCTTGTTTGCGTTGATCAGGGCTTCGACAACCAACAATGTGTTATAGGGAGGGACGTTGTTGTCCATCAGCCCGTGGGCAAGCAACAGATGTCCCTTCAGATTCTTCGCCAGATTCTGATTCGATTCGATGTCGTAATTGTCTGTCCCGTCAGCGTTCCGAACAAGAAGTCCCTGATACCGTTCGCCCCAGTCATCCTCATACTCCCGTTGGTCGTGGTTCCCCGATTCGGAGATCCCCACTTTGAAAAAATCGGGATACCGGAACATCGCGTCCGCCGTGATGAACCCGCCTCCTGAATGGCCGTACATTCCTGCACGGTCGATATCGATCCACGGATACCGTAGTGCAAGCTCCTTCATGCCGGCAACCTGGTCGGGGAGCGTGTTATCGCGGCCCATGGCTCCGTAGTACGCATCGTGGAAGGACTTGGATCGGTCCGGCGTCCCCATACCATCAATCGTGACGACAATGAATCCGAGCTCTGCCAACGCCTGACGATCGCCACGCGCGGGCGCAAATGAGCGGCTCCCTGTACTTCCACTTTGCGGCCCAGGATAAGCATTGTTGATAATCGGGTACTTCTTCGTTGAATCGAAATCTGTAGGGCGGAACATCATCCCGTAAATATCCGTCATTCCGTCGCGACCCTTCAGCTTGATGGGAATCGGCGGATTCCATCCGGTTGCCAGGAGTTTGGAAACGTCAGCCTTCTCGAGGGACATGATGAGTTTTCCGTTTGCGTCGCGCAGCCCTACCGCAGGCGGAACATCCGGTTTGGAATATGTGTCCACCAGATAACGGCCCGATGGTGAAAGCTGGATCGAATGATTTCCGTCGTCAGGTGTGAGAGAGACCAGGTTCCTTCCGTTCAACCCCACGCTGAAATAGTGAAGAAAATACGGATCCTGTCCTCGTTCCCGTCCGTACGCACCGAACACCACCGAACGGCGCTTTTCATTCACCTTCACAATCTGTGTGACAGGACCTTCGCCCTTCGTGATCTGGTTCTTGAGTTTCCCGGTTTCCAGGTCGTAGAGATAGAGTTGCCCCCAGTTATCCCGCTCTGAGGACCAGACGACCTCATCCGAGGACCAAAGAACTTCCCACCCGGCCAGGGATTCAAACTGAGTCGGAGAGCTTTCCGTCAATACGGTGCGCACTTCACCAGTTGCAGCATCTGCAACGCGCAGCACTGCTTCTTTGTGATCCCGCGATGTCGAGACGAGAGCCAGCCGGGAACCGTCGGGGCTCCATTTGTAGTCTGTCATCGAGAGATCGTCACCCAGCATGGCGCGGTGAAAATCCGGCGGCATGTGAAGGCGGACCATGCGGCCTCCCTCTGTTTCAATGATAACCCGATGGACCATCGCGACAATACTGTCACCGGGGAGAGGATATTTCCAGGAGTGAAGAATAGGATGGCCTGCCTTGGTTTCGACAAGGTACATCTCCCCTACGTTGCGTTCATCCTGCTGCTGAGTTGCAATTTTTTTCGAATCGGGAGACCAGAGGAGAATTGGCCGGTCGCTGCTCGTCCATCCCGCATTGTCTGTGGCATATCCGAAATTCTCCACGCCGTCGGTTGTAAGTTGCCGCTCCTGTTTTGAGGTGATGTCGCGAATCCACAGGTTCCAGTTGCGGATGAATGCTTCACTCTTCCCGTCTGGCGACTTTACCGTATTATCCCTTGCACCTCTTCGGAAGAAACCCCGAGCGCCCTCCTGACCACTCCCCGCTGTGTCGGAAGGAGTCGGCGAATACGAGGAGCGGGTTCGTTTCTCCGGGTCAATGAGCACGTACCCGACACCTGCGGCTGTCCGGTTTCTGTACCAGAACCGCTCATCCGGAAGCCATTTGGGAGTCACTTCTCCGCCGACGACAAGGCGCGTAAGGTTGGGAGCAAGGAATTTTTCAGCATGAGCGTAGTCCGCCTCCGTGAAGGTACGTGTCTGCTGCTGGGCGAATACGGGGAGACACACGACCACAAAGAACACGAGCTTTTTCATTTTTGCCTGCTCTCCTGTTGACTTAATGGGATGAGATTGAGAGAAAGAAGAGATTGGTGATTTCGTTCTTCAGCCGGAAATGATAGTACCATTTGTGTCTGCAAAAGGCAACCGGTTGATCTAAGACGTGCACTCAAGTTCTGAAAGCTGTATTATGTTGTTTCAACACCCCTCTGATGAGGATCGTTGCGGCTATTCGCTGTCAGTCGATGAATGAGAGGAATAAGCAAGAGTCCTCCGCGTTTTTAGAGGCATCCGTTTTTCGGATGTTCACAGCAGGCGACAAAGAACCTTGCTTCTTTCTTAAGAGCCGTGATGCCCGTTATTTATCTGTTCAAAGGAGTACTCGTCGGCCTTGCAACCGCAATGCCAATCGGACCGATCGGCATCCTCTGCATTCGGCGTACACTCGTATTTGGTAGGAAACAAGGAATTACAACAGGCCTGGGTGGAGCTGCGGCAGATATTATCTACGTGACGGGAGGGATTTTTGGTATTAACGTCATTGCTGATTTTGTCGCCTTTCAGCAATACTGGATACGGCTCTGTGGAGGAATAGCCCTCATCGTTATAGGCATATTCACTGCCCGCGCCAACACCGCTTCCCAATTGCACTCAGGCGATAAATTTAGATATACCGGACTGTTTGCATCGACATTTCTGCTCGCTGTCAGTAATCCCAACCCTCTATTCGGTTTCACCGCTATATTCGCGGCGATTAGTTTAAGAATATCGCGGGCGACTCCTCTGTGCTTGTTCCCTTTGCCACCGGAGTGTTCGTCGGCTCCTTTCTCTGGTTCTTGGTGCTCACGAGTCTTGCTCACACTCTTCGGGGAAAACTCACAGACGGCAAGCTTTCCATGGTCAACAACATTGCCGGTGCAACTCTGATTGTGATAGGTGTGGTCGCTGTTGGAAGCACTCTGGGCAAGCTGTAGAACCTTTATCAACTCACAGCATCAGCCGTATTTCGTTTGTCGACTCAAACCCATCGATTCGTAGAGCGGGCTCTGCAGATAAAAGGAGAATTGGATAGCAGGGACCAGCCGTGAGAACGGATCAGGGTCTTCGACTATCGTCGGTCGATCGTGGCAACG
>JBARRO010000247.1:0-9608 GCA_049644265.1 Bacteroidota bacterium | reverse complement strand
TTTCTATGGAGCCCTCGGGGGCGATTTATGGCACATCACATTGTCGCGATACAAAGGTTCCGCAAATTACCGGTGTTGTGTCGGCTTTGCTTTCGTGGAAAGTATTTTCAAGCTGGACTTGTTTCTTCCGCTATTTGTAATCCATTCCATTTTCTGATTCCTTCGGTCATAAACAGCTAGTTCGAAAGCGTCAACAGTGTTTCCATAGGATGGATCTATTTTCTTACGGGCAGCCAAAAAAAGGATTTTATCTCCAGCAAGGATATTAACATTCTTAACCACCACATTCTTATTAACATCGTTAAGGTCCACCGGAATCGAAGATTTGGAGTAAACGTTGTAAATCCTCGGCAGTGAATCTTCGAATACAAACGCCGAATCACGCTCGAGCCACCCACCTAAAGTAACAAAAGAACTGTTCTCGGTGATGACTTCCGTCGAGTTTGCAGGCACATCAAACAATCCCACTCCAAACATCAATTCCCCTTTTTCAAATGTAAACGCAACCTCCTTTCCATCATGCGATACTGATAGGTCAAGAATTTCGAATACTCCCGCGATTTCCTTGTTAAGGACCAAAGCCCTAGACTCACTATCAAAAGCATAAATATGATTGTCCTTGTTGGAAAAAAAGAACAATTCGCTCCTTTTTTGCGAAAAACCGAGGCCAACAAATTCCCTGAAATCAATTTGTGGGCTGAGGGCACCAACATCCACGAATCTTTTGATTTCATTATTGGACAAATCAAACGAATAAAGAGATTTTCTCATATGGCTACCGAGGGCTCTTGCCCTTAGTGGGTCACCTTCCCTTGCTGAAGCAAACACGATTTTACTCCCATCAGAGGACCACGCCGGATTGCAGTCAAAGAAATCATCATTCGTCAAGGTATTTGTGGTTCCGGCCTCCAAGTCGACAACCACAATATCAGTCGATTGGACACCCATCTTGGGAACGCCGATTGGTCTCGATTCCACGAACACTGCTTTGATAGTTGAGGCCTTTTTGCCGTTAGGTAATTTTCCCCGGACTCGCAGATTTGATCCGTGATGTTCTTGATAGCCAGAACTGATGTCAATAAAAGGTGACGTCAGCAGTAGAACAACTACGTAAAAAACCACTCTAGATTCCATTTTCGTCAACTCTGAATTGTGGATATTTTCTGTTAGCAGCATCTCGCGTCGCTCCATCTTTTATGTCTCGAGGCCCCTCTTTTGATTCATATAACTTGTTATACAGCTCTCGATTGCGGATTTGCCATTGCCTTCGAATATATTCATCCAATCTGGAACTTGCTTCAGCCTCATCGCCATGGAAATATTTCTTAATGAATTCTGGGTTCGGCATAATGGCGAGTTTACCTCTGCCAATAATATCTGTCGCACTTTCAACGATTTCACCTGAATTGGGGTTGATGGATTTCGCAATTACCCAAGGAATTCCGTCGGAACGTTTCTCTAGAAGCTCCTTGAAAATTGCCTCATCAATAATCGTTGCCTTGATAACATCAAATGCGGATACCCCTGCAGAAATCTTATCAATCAAAGCTGCTTGAAACTCTCCAACTAGATGTTTGCCTATTACAGACCAGCCATAATCTAGAAAACTTGGGATTCCAACTGACGGGTCGCTTAATCCAGTTTGAAATACCAGAGCTGGCAACCCATAACCAAAAGGTATGAGACC
Organism: Bacteroidota bacterium; assembly: GCA_049644265.1. Taxonomy (GTDB): domain Bacteria; phylum Bacteroidota; class Ignavibacteria; order UBA10030; family UBA10030; genus JBARRO01. The sequence continues at coordinate 7,921 of JBARRO010000247.1, read as the reverse complement.
TCCGGCATGAACAGCCAATGCATCGCCGGTGCCAAGCCGAGTAAATACGGAGTGGCCGTTAATCGATCTTAACACGAATTTGCCATCCGGATCAATGTTCGCTATCGGGTTGTTTAAAGAATAGTTAAATGAACTCACTCCTGGAAACTTATCAACAAGCGGATCTACACTCAACCATCTTCCAATCCTTGCGTCGTAATACCTGGCCCCAAAGTAATCGTAACCCGTTTCCAAGTCACGCTCTTTGCCCGTGAATTTGATCCTCGGATCATTCCCGCTCACGCCACTCCTGCCGTCCAGCGTAAGCCCCCAGGCGTCGTAATCATCATACCCTGCTATTGTCCCGTCCTCCTTCAGCGTGAGCCGCACACTCCCCAAATGGTCCTTCACGTAGTAGTACCGCTTCAGCTGGGTCTGCGAAATCGTCACCTGAAACGTGTACAGGTTCCCCTGTTGATTGTCGTTGTCGTAGTAAATCACTGCAACGGTGTAGGTTCCCGGCACGCTGTAGGTCCATGACGGGTAGCCGGAAGTCGTGTTTAAGTCCTCCGTGAACGTGCCCTGGTAATCAAAGTCCCACCTCCATCGGGGAGTGTATCCTGAATAGATGCCGTCGTTGTCATGGCTCAGGGTGCCGTTAAACGTGAGGGGATTGCCTGTCACCCGCAGCCCTGCCAGATACGAGCCCACCGTGGTCGGCGTCACCGGACAAGACGTCAATCCCTGGCTTGCGAACAGAACTAAGGTAAGCATCAAGGCTACAAATTTCCACACACCTGACGGCTTCATGGCCTACCCTCCGTAGTCTTGGAGGAATTAAGGAGCTGCCGGGCAACATCTCTCATGTTTGAGTCATCCCGAGAGAGGTTCTGGAGAATCTGGCGACTTTCTGTAGTGCGCCCCAGATCCATCAAGCAAATAGCCATGTTAAGCCGGGCATCCGCTGAAGCTGGATTCTTATCCAGAACTGCTTGAAATTCAGCCAACGCATCTAGAGGTCGTTGGAGTTGTGATCGGAGAAGGTTCCCTTTCTGCAAATGGGCATTCACCACCAGCTCGCGATGGGCCTTGACATCGTTGGAAATTGAGGATGGATTTTCGCCGGCAATGATTCTTTCGTCAAACCGTGCAATTCCGTCATAGGCAGAAAGGGCTTCATCGTATCGGCCAATGCTGATATAGAGGTCGGCCAGATTCATCAATGCACGCGGAACGTGTCGATCCGTTGGACGCTGAGACACAAACAATTGGAGCCGGTTCCGTGCTGAGACAACGAGTGAAGAGTCGTTCTTGATTCGCCCCTCAGTGAGGTCTGCGAGCCCTTGAGAGAACTCAGCAGCGCCGACCCATCGCACAGCTTCCGGATGAACTTTCGATATCTTGGAATACTCGGCACGAGCACGGGCAAACTCTCTCATATTCATGTACATCGTGGCAAGAATATGTTGTGCGCGAGCTGCATCATCGGTGTTTATAAGATACTTCTTCAGCAATGTGCGGCAGAAACTGATAGCATCCGATGGCTTGCCAAGAAGGTAATAGTAGTCAGCAATATGACCTTCCACCGTCTTGGACTTCCTGCTCCCTGGAAATTCATCGATGAGCTTCTTCCCTTCGGTAATGGCTTGATCCCAGCTTCTTTGGTCTGCCAGATAACCCGTCAATTGGTATCGAACGTTCTCATCTTTAGTCAGAAGAGAATCTCTTGAAGAAGTGAAATACTCCTTTGCGACATTGGGAAATTCAGGATCCTTGGATTTTCCCACAGCCATTACGTAGATGTATCTTGACCACTGAGCGCTGATGTCTGTGGGATTGCTTTGAAGATACTCTTGGAGAAAGTTCTTCGACTCAGTGAACCTGTTCATGGCATAATAGATCTTGCCAAGATGATAACCAGCATCTCTTCCTTCGGATGAATTCAGGTATTGAACATACGTTTGTTTGTATTCCCGTTCTGCATCCTCGTACTTCTTTGCCTTATAAGAGATGTTGCCGATCCTATTTTGAGCTTTCGCAGCCAGTCGAGTACCACTACGTTCCATAACGATTCCTCGAAGCGTGACGGTATCGTTCTTGGCACTTGTGTAAAGGCTCAAATCCTCGGAGGTCAGCGCCTCTTGACTTGACGCGATGAAAGGTAAAAGTAATGTTAATACTGCAGACCCTAGGACAAGTCGACGCAAAGCAACTTTGCAGTTCATGAGCTTAACTCCTTTCAATCAATCTCGTGTCATTATTGTGGTTCAATCCTTCCAACCAATTGTCCGTTTGCCGTGATGTTCCAGTATCTGAGGTTACCGTTGGCATCATAGACCGCCTCAGTTTGACCTTCAATGCCTGGAACATAATACTGACCACTGGAACCCTCCTGTTTCCAAATGCGATTTCCGTTGGCGTCATAACGATACGCAACAGCGGATCCTGTCGACTTGTTCATGGTAATGGGGAGGTTAGATATGCTGTATGCAGACGAATTGATCCCCCTGTATGAGTCGCTTATCGCGTTCCCGTTTGAGTCGTAAGAATACGTCTGATTGGAAGCCGTGGCAGAGTTATAGACCGACGAGAGCTTACTTGTGTTGTTTGTGTAGGTGTAGGCGAGATAATCAAGCCCGTTACCATACCTATTTCTGCGTCCGAGTGACTTGATGTCGCCGTTTGCGAGGTAACGAACCGAATCAAGGGTGTAGTTGTTCGAGATCGACCAGGAGCCCGTTTCGTACGTCTGTGCACTCATGAGACGATTTGCACCGTCGTAGCTGTATTTGAAACCAATATAGGGATTCGATGTTACGCCGCCGTTATACAGCTTCACTGCGGAGACATTCCCATTGTAGAGTTTCGCCGATGCAAATACGCTGTCGAAATAGCCCACAGATTCAGCAAAAACGTCTGAACCGGACGGTGGCATGTCGTTGATTGTCTTCAGCCAGCCACGTTCGTTATAGGTGTAATCGACGACTTGGACGGGGCTATTTCCTAGGTTCAACTGTTTCACCTGTCCCGAAGGGAAGTAAAGGAACTCTGCCTCTTTGATTTCACCGCTTACTGAGCCGTCGCGGCCGGTGTAGATTGTCTTAAGTCTCCCAGCTGGATCAAATTGGTAAAATGTGTAGAGATCGTTCGTGCTGTTTGCAGGGTCGATGAATCCCTTTTTCGTCACCCTTCCCTGCAAGTCATAGGCGTAGGTCAGCTTCCAAACTTTGCCCCCCGAGTTTCTCTCAATCATCCATTCGACTCTTCCAAGATCATCGTAAGAATAGAATGTTTTCCAGGCTAAGCTGCCTCGTTCATAGGATGTTGACACTGAGAGCTTGCCTTTCAGATTTCGTTGAGACGGATAGTCGGTGCTTGCCGTGTCGTATAGATAGGATTTGTCAAGCAGCAGATCGGACCCAGGGAAACTTGCGTTGTCTACGTAGGTTTGCGCAAAGTAGCTCGGGGACTCTGTCACATGCTCTCCAGCTTCCGTCACCCGATTAAATGCATCATATTTGTTATAAATGAAGCTGTAGAGGTAATGGGTCGTGTACGTCGTTGTGGGATAGGAAATCGAAAAATCGGACTCCAGGTAACCCGCATAGTTGTAGTCCACTGTCGTAACACTGTATGAGTACGTGCCTGTCGGCAGCTCAATTGATCCTGTCACTGAAGTGTGGTCACCCCATGCATCTATGAGATACACTTGATTGCTTGAACCATCGGTAATGACCAACGAAATAATGTCATCATAATATGAATATTGGTTGTAGATATTCAGCGAGACATTGACGGTGCCCCCTGGATCGACCGTGAACGAGCCTGTGCGGTAGTCGTCGCCATAAATGTATGCGCCTTCCGAGGCAGTGGTCGTGCTGCCAGTGGTCGTTGTCTGGTATCCCTGGTGGTTACCGTCTTTCAAGAATCGAAGATTGCCGTTTTTGTCGTAGAGTAATTCAGACGTTCCGCCGTTGGGTGTCGTCTTCTCGGTGAGCAACCCACGGGAATCGTAACCGTATGAAGTTTGTAGACCGCTGGGATCTGTTGCCCTCGTCACCCTTCCAGCAGCGTCGTATTCAAATTTCGTTACATGCTTCAGATTAGCTGGATCAACCACTCTTGCTGCGATTCGATCCAGCTTGTCCCTGAATTCCACTGTAGAGACTCCGTTTTCGTCCGTCACAATTGTTTTGTGTAAGTCAAATGCGCTATACGGAGCCAGCGAAAACAGAGAACTATCAGTACTGGTGGCTTTGGTGTATGCGTATTTGACAAAATGTCCATTGCTCTCGCTCATCGCTGCGGGACCCGGGCCGTGAACATGCCTGACACGACCGAGTGGATCCGCCTCGTATTCTGTCAATTCATATGGATAGCCCTGATCGTTGGAATAGCCATTCTGGCCATTGTAGATAGCGTTTATGTCGGACGAAGTCATTGCATTGCCAAAGTCCCAGTTCGCACTCTCCGCAATCATGCCCGACTTGTAGACTGCAGAGGTAGCGTAGTCGCGCGGTTTTGTGGAGATTGTCTTTTGACCGTTCAAATCGTATGCACTGGCGTTTACAACTATTCCTTCATCAGTCTTAACCTGTCTTTGCCGTTCGCGGCTCATTCCGTCAAAGTAAACCAGGGTGTTCCCGGTGGAAGCGCTTGCGCCGACTATCGAGTGAGCTAAGTAGAGTGGAATCGTTATTCCTTGAGACTGCAGGCTTGAAGTCCACTGCGTGGTAAAGAGCGTCGTTGTGTATTTGTCGGATTCGTTGCGGCCACTTCCCTGTGGACTCACATAGACGGTCGATTGACCTGAGCCAACCTTTTCGATCTCGCATGTGAACCATCCACTGCCGGTTGCAATGATATCGAAATAATGTCGATTCGATGACCCTCCCCGTGTTTCTTGAACGTAGAACCTGCATGAAAAAGTGTTGAGGTCGACGGGATCGGTCATTTCAACAGAGATTTCGATCTTGTTCGAGGAGCTTGCACTATCAATGAGGATCAATATCTTGTAGGGTATTGATGTACTGCAATCATAAATATCAGTAGTTTTGACGTACACATCTGCCCTCACCAACACCCCGCTGGGACCTAGACTTCTGGACAATGTGGCGTTTGGATTAACTCTTACAGCGTTTGTTCCGAAGACGTTCTGATTGAATAGCACTGTTCCGCTTGTTGTCCAACCGTTATTTGTTGAAAAATCATCATAACCACAGGCCCCCGGATACGTGATTGTTTCAATCCTATTGGGGCTATCCGCTGAGAAGGTTGACTGGCTGAGATCGGTATTCCTCGAATAAAAGTACTTCGATTCAGAGAAAAGGCGTTTTACTCCACTTGGAAAAGCAAAAGAATATCGCAGCCTGTCATAACAATCGTAACTGAATCTCTTGAAGGTATTGTTCTCATCGTTCATCTGGACTACATTCCCCCGAGTGTTGTAGGTTGCCGAAGACCAAAGGTCGTCTCCTCCGAACGGGGTGCCGTCCGGTTCTCCTTTTATCCTTTGAACTCCTGTCAAGTAAGGATTCGTTAATCCAGCACCCACGTTTGCAAAGGGCGTTGATGCTGTTCCATAGTAGTATCTTGATCTATTTCCGTTTCCATCTTGTATCTCCGTTATATGGCCTGCGCTATCATAGGTAAGCACAGACTTTTGTCGAATTCCTCCGACATCCTGGCCGCGGAAAACAGGGCCGAGAAAGGTGGAACTCCCGATGGTCTTTCCCCAGTCGTTCACTTCACAGTAAATCAGTTGATTGGCGTTATTCCGAATCGCCAGCGACTCGATCGGGACAATGATATTCCTATTAAGGAAGGCGCTGTCTGCCGATTCTCCGAAATATCTGTACGTCGTCTGTTGCAGTGCTTGCCCATTTGATTGAGACGTCCTGGACTTCGGCAAATTCGAGAGATTCGGCGACATCTCCAAATTGATCACGGTGGAATATGGTTTTATTCGTTGGTATCCGAACGCAGAAGTGTTTCCATCTACATACTGGTAGGCCGTCAGCAAGGTTACGCTGTCCGCAACTACAGTTTCGGAGATCAAACGAGTCGACAGGCAAGAAGATTCAGTGTACATCTTCCCCTCGTCATTTGCTATCGTTTCGCCGTTCGGCCCTTTCCTGTGGATGGTCTTGTAGTAGTGGTCGGCATCCGACCTTGCAATATTGCGCGTATGAAATCCGTACGGCTCTTGGATTGCTGTGCCGCTGGCGATGTTGCCGGAATAGGCCTCCGACAAGGTCGAGCTGTGCCGTTCAATCGACTGACTCGAAAGAGCAATGTTCTGAGTCAAATCGGATTTGTTCTTGAAATGGGAGGTCTGGAAAATCACAAAATCCGGCTCAAATCGCCCAGGAGGAGAGCTATTTGCAAAAAGCGTTACCGTTAGCCCCGCTGTTGGGTTTTCTACCGAATTTTGGAATTGCGGTGGAGTTGTGAGATCCGCGCTCCTGCTCGTCCACGTGATTACGCTGTCATAGGAAATGAGTTGTGCCTGAGAAATGTGAGAAACATCCACATAGTAATACGTCGCAGCGAAACGCGCGACATCTGTGGGAGATTCGGGATCATCAAATAGCACCATTCCCGAGCCATAATGGTATGGAGGAGGTGAAATCGGCGTCGTGATCAAATCTGCAACATAGTACTTGAAATCCACTGTAACACCGATTAGCGGAACCTGCTCCCATCTTGGAACGTCCGGATATGGCGCATAGCGGGAAAACAAGCACTTCAAATTATCAACGGTCGTTGTCGTCCCGTTATAAACTACATTGGCCTTCGCATACGTCAATGGTAGACCACTGGCACAGGCATTTCGATAGTCGAAATTCGTAAAAACAGAATCTCCCATGCCATCCAACATCAGTATCCTTGCAAGAACCGGAGGACCACCGATGGTTTGTTTGAGCGTATCTGCATTTGGGAAATAGGGGGTCGTTTTCAAAACCAAGCCGTTTCTGATTAATTCTGGGACGTGGTCTATGGAAAAGGGGGGAACGGTTGTGGATCCATCGGAGAACCAAGTTCTTATGTCCCCTGCCGGTCGGTAGTAGAACTCTTTCTTGAGACCTGTTGGATATGTCATCGATTTCAAAGACCAGTTTGCAGAATACGGGGCTCCGTCCTTAAACTCCAAGTTGGGTAATCCTCCAGGAGTGACGTCGTAGTCTTGAAATTGCACTTCTAGCTCGTGCTTTGTGCCAGTGTAGATTCCTGGGCTGTAAATTCTATACGAAAATTCTTCTATCACGTCGTAAAATGGATCGAATGGATGGCGGAAATTGTCAAATCCCCACATGTCGGGGTTATTGGTTAACGTACTACCAGAAAACGAAATATAGTCAAAGCGATAGGATGGCTTTGAGCTGTCCCTTACCACCACTGATCCACTGTCAGTGCCGACACCGACCTCTTTCACTGATCGAAGGAAGATCTTCTTCTGGTTTAGTGGAACATACGAGGTCGCATAATAAGATGCCAACACTGACTCACCTGACTGACTTTGATACTCAAATGCGAACATCTTGATGTGCTCGCCGCTCTGTTTGTTAACAAGCACCGCGGATTTCACAAGTCGCCGGTGTGCTGGAAGGAACCTGGAGAACGAGTTGGTGAACTCTATCTTCTCCGTATTCGATTCTACGCTTCGTAAGTAAGTATAGTACGAGGTCCCCTTGACCCCATGCCCGGTCACACGATCGTCAATGTCCTGATTAGGAGCCTGTCCGACATAATTTGCGTTCAGTCTTTGAAATTGATTCCACGTCTGGTCGTACTTGAAAACAATCCTGTTCTTGAAGAAAGTTGGGTTCTCAATGCTGGATAAGAACCAGCGCGATGCAACAATCGTTGACATAGGATGCGGATTTTGGAGGTAGAGATCCAACGTGTCATTCTGGAAATGTTCATTTGGCGAGTAATAATG
>JBARRO010000246.1:0-7848 GCA_049644265.1 Bacteroidota bacterium | reverse complement strand
GAGAACAAGCAGACCTTCGACGGAGCCCAATGGCCCAACGTCTTGCAGAACTATTACAGACAGAAGCGAAACATGATTCAGAAGGACCAAACGTCCTTCGTCGGAGTTCAGGCAACCCATGACGTTTCGACGGATGTTACATACAAGCTATCGTTCGGATATTATGACCACTTGGCGAGTCTCACAGATCCGGATTTTGGAGACAACTGGCAGCTATATATGGACAGTCTCGCCAACGCACAACTCGGATACACGGGGTTTCGGCGATACTATTCCGGACCCCTCTCATGGAATACCATTTACGGATTTGGGTTCTTCGATCCGAATGCGCCGAACAACAAATACCAGAAGAATCATGACCGGTCATATCAGGCCTCGGCTGAAGTAAGGGTCGCAATCGCAGAAGGCTGGTCCCTGGGAGGCGGAGCTTCATACGAGCAATGGAGTTTCAGAAAATACCAGATCGCAAATATCCAGGCAATGATGGAGGAGCTTTACAGTACTACCGGGAGGAACCCGACTACATACAGCAGCCCCGAAGCAAGACGCATTATGTTGATGCTGAGCGGTCAGAGCACAATGAGAACATACGGCTTTGACGTTGACGGCCACGAGGTTGACTCCGGGCCTGATGAACCGAGATCACCCCGTTTCTCTTCCGGTTTCCTGGAGAGTAAGCTGGAGGATTCAGCCTTCACCATGAGGATTGGACTGGAATTTGAGCGATATGATCTTCGACTTCCATATTTACGCGGGAGCACAAACGACTTTCCACAAATTCCTAACGACGACTGGCCCGATGAGTCCCAAAACATTGTCAGCGAGGCAAAAAATGTTGTGCTTCCGCGCTTGTCTCTTTCCATCAAGCCGTCTCCCATGACTTCCGTGTCTTTTGCGTACGGAACGTACTCCCAGTTCGCCCCACTGCAGGATGTTTTCGTGACTGCCTTGGACTTGTATACATATGCATTTTGGAACGGCGTCAACCTTGCCAGACGTGGCGCTGTTCAAGCACAATTTCTGGAGCCCGAACGGATTTCGCAATTCGAAGGCGGACTGTCAACTCGACGGGAAGGTCTGAATGCAGACTTCAGGATCTACTACAAGCGCCTGCAAAACCTCACACAGCTCGCGATTAATGAAGGTTGGTGGATCTATGACAACAGCGGTTCCGGATCCGCCTACGGTGCAGATGTGACGCTGGAACTTCGTCCCAACAGAAAATTCGCGTTGACCCTCAACTATTCGCTTTCGGATGTTCATGGAACGGAGTCCAATCCGCGGTCGAATTGGGTGGCTCTGACATCGGCAGATCCGGCCGACGTGTATCCATCCGCATTCTACCCCCTCGATTACAGCAAATATCACCAGGGATCCCTCCTCGCAGAATTGTCCTTCGACGAAGAGGATGGAAGGATCCTGGATGGTCTCCGTTTGACATCGCTCTTTACGTTCCGCAGCGGGCATCGCTATACTCACGAGAATTTCCCAACGGATTTGGGCCAGGCGTCCGCTTGGACGATTGGGACTTACACGATCAGCAATCCAGCGTACGCCCGCACGAGTGAGTCACCGAACGCCTCGACGACACCCTGGACAACCAACGTTGACCTGCATGCGGAATACCTGCTCACCAGGCTCCCCGTGCGAATCACGGCGACATTTGATATGTTGAACCTCCTCGACACGCGCCAGGTCATTAACGTCTACCCTGCCACAGCAAGCGCGACGGACGACGGCTGGCTGAGTTCGAATATCATGCGGGGATCGGGCTACCCGTCCATCCCAAACTACGTGGACGCGTACAGAATATTCAATCTCCGCAATCGTTGGGCATACATCAATGCAACGGGGTACGATGTGTATAATCCGCCGCGTCAGTTTAGAATTGGACTGGCGGTGGAGATGTAGGAGATGGATGATGGAATATTGGAATGGTGGAATGAAGAGATGGAATACTCAAGACCATGGTGAGCCTGCCTGCGGTAGGCAGGCCCGCCTTCGGCGGGTAAACTCCGGCGAACCATGTTCAAAGTACATTGTCATGGTGAGCGGAGCGAGTGCCTTCTACGAGCGAAGTCGAACCATGCTCTAAGTAGAACGAGGAGATCATGCGTCGGGGGAACGGAGCAACAGTGAGCGAGACTCCCGGAATCTCGCTCGGGTTTGTCTCGGAAAGATTCTGGAAGTCTTTCTGGGAGATCAGGGGGTCATTTATGAATCGCCTGAAAATCATATCGATACTCTCCATTGCGGCGAGTTCTTCACTGTTTGGGCAGGAATTTCAGAAACCGCCGGCCACACACGGCACTGCATTCGCCAAGACTTCCCAAACCAAGAACGCCGCCATCCTCAACGCCAGCAACTTCACATTTTGGCTCAACGCTAACGGACAAGGTGCAAATCCTCCTAACCAGGCGTACTCCGGCGGAGTGTTCCCACGAGGCACGGTTCCGTTGATCTTCGCCGATGGCGGCATTTGGGCAGCCAAATGTTATCTCGATGCTGCGCACTCTCAACCTGCACCGTTGCAGCTCATTCGCGTCGGAGGAAATACTTACAACGTGGGGAACGCTGTCGGGTGGATCAAAGGAACCGGGGCGAATGCAGTTGCCGCCAGTACAAGCGATTCAAAAGCACGCATTTACAGAATACGGCGGGACTGGTCAATCATGACTGTGGAAGAACTGAAACGAGACGCTGCCGAGAACAATCTCATGGCCATCTCTGATGTTACGGACGCTGACGCAGCTACCGTCGAGGCCCAGTACGGAGCTGACTGGTCCCAATGGCCGGCAGGTCCGACCAACGACCAGACCATCCCAAATCTGGGTGCTCCATACATCGAAAGAAATGGAATCCCCGGTTATCAGAGGCCTCCTTGGATCGGTTACAACTTTGCAGTCGACTCTTTGATTTCTGCACACTACGACGAACCTGGTGTCGCAGAGGATCCCAATTCGCCTGCTACTCAGGTTGTTTGGACGGTGTGCAACGACCTCACCCGGGGGAATATGATCGGTTTCGAGGGCTCGGAACCGATGGGACTCGAAGTGCAAATCACACTCTGGGCCTATGATATCAACGGTCCTGTCAGTAACGCATTCTTCAAACGGATACGGATCATCAACAAAGGCGGCGCGGTGGTGAATGCGAGCACCGGGGCAAAAGGAAGCCTGTGGCTCGACAGTTTGTTCATCGGGAATTGGGTGGATGGCGATTTGGGAGGCGCCGGAGATGATTTGCTTGGCTGCGACACAACGCGGGCGTTTGCTTTCTCCTACAACGGATTCGCAGCGGATGCGGCATTTGCACCCATCAACTTCCCTCCTCCAGCGTTTGGATACACGCTCCTCTGGGGACCGACGGCCCCCTCATTGTCTTCCGATTCCGCTGTGTTCAATTTCCGAAGGATTCCTGGTAAGAAGAATCTCGGCATGACGTCGTATGAACCAAAAGGATCCGGGATGGCGACTTTCAGCGATCCGACGTTCAACTATACCGGGGCGTTGAGCTGGTGGAAATGGATACGCGGGTACAGACCGGGCCCCGTTGAAACCCCTGACCTCTTGTACCCATTTCCCCCCGGAATTGAGCCCACAAAATTTCCTCTTTCCGGCGACCCCGTGACAAGACAGGGATTCCTCGACGGACGCGGAGATGAGTCCTCTCCTCCCCCCGGGGACCGTCGCTTCACGCTGAGCTCTGGACCCACGACACTCGCACCCGGCGACACGCAGGAAGTTGTTTACGCAATCGTCGGCGGGCTTGGAGCTGACAATATCTCCAGCATTTCAGTGCTTAAGCACAACGTTGATGCGACCCGACAACTGGCCAGGAGTCACTTCACACTCCCCCAACTCCAGGGCGGACCCAACGCCGCTGTCGTTGAGCTCAATCGTGAGATTGTCCTTGACTGGGGGTCGGATCCGGAGAAAGTCCGGACCATCGAAGACCACGCGACAACGAACGGCTACGCGTTCGAGGGTTACAATGTGTACCAGCTCTCCTCCCCCAACGTGGAAACGGCTGCGCGCGTGCGCATCGCCACGTTTGACCGGGCGAACGACGTCGGAATAATCACCGAGACAACGTATGACCCGAACTACCGGGCATTTCTGCCGACGGTTCTCCAGACCGGCACAAACTCCGGCATCCGTCGGTCGATACGCATCACCAAAGACGCACTGAACAACAATGCAGCCCTTCACAACGGAACAGAATATTACTTCGCCGTGACTGCTTACAACTACTCTGCGTATCCCAATGTGTATCCTGCAATCGAAAACAGGATTGTCCCTGTTCGGGCGATTCCGCGTATCCCGTTCGGTGTCGGCGGTCAAATGCAGGCCGGAGATTCCGTCACGGTGTCTCATGCTCAGGGCTCGGGCTCGGGCAGAGTCGCGGTCGCCGTTGTAAACCCGCTCACAAGCACCGGCGCCACCTACGAAATTCGATTTGACACCTCGGGCGGGTCGACCACCTGGTCACTTCGCAATGTCACGGAGAATCGCACCGTTGTGAGCAGTCAACCTCTCTATCTCGGCCCCGACGACCCTCCGACCGTCGAGGGAGGCGTGAACCTTCTCGTGGCAGGACCAAACGATGCGAATGATGTGTACTCTTATTCACTCACGTCAGTCCAAACCGGGACGGAAGTTCAAAAAGCCAGTGTCGGGCGTGTCAATGTCTTCCCCAATCCCTACTACGCGGACGAAGTCCAGCGCGGGACAACATCTCGCGCCGTGGTCACGTTCAGCAATCTGCCACAGAGAGCAACAATCAGAATCTTCAACCTCGCCGGCCATTTAGTCCGAATACTTCACAAGGACAATACCTCTCAGTATTTTGATTGGGATCTCACGAACGAAGACAACTGGCAGGTGGGAAGCGGGATGTATCTGTGCTATATCGAGATGCCGGATATTGGGGAAAAGAAGATTCTGAAGCTCGCCGTCATTCAAGGACAGCTTTATCCAACATATAAGTCACATAACGCCGGTCCAATGCGTTAGAATGAGATGGTAGGTGGTAGGTGATAGGTGGTAGGTGGTAGGTGATAGGTAATAGGCCGAGAGAGACTCCCGGAATCTCGCTCGGACATGCCCCAGAAAGATTCCGGGAGTCTTTCTGAGGGGACCAGCGGTGCGATCTCATGAAACGTATTCAAGCCATATCGATTCTTCTCGCTGCGCTAAGCTCTTCGCTTGTTGCACAGAGCTTTCAGAAGCCTCCTGCCCAGCAACCGCGCTTACTTCACAAGTCCGCCCAAACCAAGAACGCTGCAATCCTCAACATCAACAACTTTACGTATTGGCTGCAGGCCAACGGACAGGGTGCGCAACCTCCAAACCAGGCGTACAACGGTGCCGTGTTTCCGCGTGGAACAACGAATGTTATTTTCGGAGATGGCTTCATCTGGGGCGGAAAGTGTTATCTGGACGCAGCCAGAACACAACCCGCTCCTGTTCAAGTCCTACGCATCGGGGGAAACACGTATAATGTCGGCAATGCAGTCGGTTGGATCAATGGCACAGGGGCGAACGCAGTCGCAGTCAGCACATCCGATTCAAAGGCTCGCATCTACAGGATTCGACGGGATTATGCGAGCATGTCCGCAGACGAGATCCGGCTCGACGCTTCAGAAAACAATCTGACCTCCGTCATCTCAGTTATTGATGCGGACGCGGCGACAGTACAGGCTCAATATGCGACTGACTGGTCTCAATGGCCAGCGGGTCCGACAAACGACCCCACCGTACCGAACCTTGGCGCACCGTATATCGATCGGAATGGCATTCCCGGCTATCAGAAACCGCCGCAATTCTCGTCTTTGTTCACCATCGATTCACTGATTTCCGGAACTTATGACGAACCTGGAGTAGCGGGGAGCGATCCGGCATCACCAGCGGACCAGGTTGTCTGGACGGTATTCAACGACCTAACACGTGGGAATATGATAGGCTTCCTCGGCTCAGAACCTATGGGGATTGAGGGACAGCTGACAGTCTGGGGATACAAAGGAGGTGATGCCTTGGGCAATATATTCTACAAGAGAATCAAACTCATTAACAAAGGTGGTGCGGTTGTCAATTCGACGACCGGAGCAAAGGGGGGTTTGTACCTCGACAGCATGTATATTGCACAATGGTCTGATGAGGATGTCGGCTACTACGGAGATGATGTAGTCGGATGCGATTCCATCCGCGGTTTGACTTTTTTCTACAACGGGAAAGATGTGGATAATGAGTTCGCAAAGTTCAACCTCCCACCTCCTGCTGCAGCGTATGATTTTCTTGCAGGAGCGCTCGTGTCCGGGCAGCCTGGCGACTCCGCTATGTTTGATCTGAAAAGGATGTACGGCAAAAGAAATCTATCCATGACTTCCTTCACGTGGATGGCTCCGACAAATATTGGCCCCCCACCGGACCCCTTCTATGACCTCCTAACACCGTACTGGAAGATGATGAGGGGGTTCCTCCCGGGAAATTCCGGGACATCAGATAGGCTGTATCCTGTTCCACCCGGTGATTCACCAACCAAGTTCACATTTGGCGGAGATCCCGTCGCACGAACCGGTTCCCTCGATGGTCTGGGCACATCATACTCACCTCAACCCGGCGATCGCCGGACGTTATCCGGATCCGGACCGTTTCTCTTTGCACCGGGTGATACGGAGGAATTGTACGTCGCAGTTGTTGCGGGACTTGGAGCGGATCGCATTTCAAGCGTCGCCGTAATGAAATCAACCGATGCACTCGCCCAAGCAATATTCGACCTCGGGTTTCAGGTTCCTAGGTCACCCGCAGATCCGGTTATCGCAGCCACGGAATTGAACGGTAGCGTAATCCTGTCATGGGATAATCCAGACAACGTTCCGAGAACCGAGCAGGACGTTTCAAGACCCGGCAACTACCGCTTCGAAGGATACAACGTCTATCAGCTTTCATCACCCGATTTGAACTCGGCTGCAAAAATACGAATCGCGACATTCGACCGCGTCAACGGGGTGCGAACGATTATCGGAACTCGTTTTGATTCAGACGCCAAGACGTTTCTTCCGTTCGTGCTTGAGAACGGCACCGATTCCGGGGTCCGTCGGTCAATTCATGTTACAAAAGACGCACTCAGTGGTGGAACGGCTCTTCGAAATGGCAAGGAGTATTATTTTGCTGTTACGGCGTACAACTATTCCTCTGAAAGTGGGAACCCCTCGTTCGAGACAAGACTCGCTCCCCTCCGCGTTTCGCCCCACATTCCGTTTGGAATTGCCGGCCTCGCAAGTTACGGCGACACGTCGGTGGTTTACCATCCTCAGGGTTCGGGCACGGGAAGAGTAACAACCACCGTCACCAATCCGTTGGCAAGCAACGGATGTGCATACGAGGTTCGCTTCGACAGCTCGGGAGGACCTACTACCTGGTCGCTCTACAACATCACTCAAAGTCGAACGGTGATCTCAAATCAACCTCTCTACGTCGGTTCAGACGACCCTCCGGCAGTCGAAGGTGGTGTCCATCTCCTCGTCGCAGGACCGAATAGTCCGGGGGATGTGTATTCGTATTCATTGTCTTTGATTCAGACCGGCACGGAAGTTCAGAAAGCAAGCGCCCGCCGCGTGAATGTCTTCCCCAATCCCTACTACGCAGACCAAGTCCAGCGCGGGACAACATCCCGCGCCGTGGTTACGTTCAGCAACCTGCCGCAGAGAGCCACCATCAGAATCTTCAACCTCGCAGGACATTTAGTCCGAAGACTGCACAAGGACAATACCTCTCAGTATTTTGATTGGGATCTCACGAACGAAGACAACTGGCAGGTGGGAAGCGGGATGTATCTGTGCTATAT
>JBARRO010000245.1:0-18302 GCA_049644265.1 Bacteroidota bacterium | reverse complement strand
GTATCATTCATATTGAAAGGCATCGTGCCTCCGTGGAATTAAGTTCAACCCAAACTGTTCGTTGACTTCAATAACGATGTCGCGGTCATTCAATTTTTACTTCGAGGCCCAGGCCCTGCAACTCCCTGACAAGAACGTTGAACGATTCCGGCACATTCGGCTCCGGCAGGTTTTCTCCCTTGACCACGGCCTCATACACCTTGGCCCTTCCGACAACGTCGTCGGACTTGACGGTGAGAATTTCCTGCAGGACGTGCGCTGCTCCGTATCCTTCAAGCGCCCAGACTTCCATTTCTCCGAAACGCTGGCCGCCAAACTGAGCTTTTCCGCCCAGTGGTTGCTGCGTGATCAGCGAGTAGGGTCCGATGGAGCGCGCATGGATCTTGTCGTCGACCATGTGTGAGAGCTTCATCATATAGAGATATCCGACCGTCACCTCCTGGTCGAACAATTCACCCGTCCTCCCGTCAATCAGGGCGGATTTTGAACTCTCGTGCAAGCCGGCTTTCTTCAACTCTTCGGCAACCTCTTCCCACGATGCTCCGTCGAAGATGGGCGAGGAAAACTGGACTCCCAGTTCCTTGCCTGCCCAGCCAAGGGCCACTTCGAACAGCTGTCCAATGTTCATTCGTGAAGGAACGCCGAGAGGATTGAGGACAATGTCAACCGGCCGGCCGCTGGGAAGGAAGGGCATGTCTTCGACCGGAACGATCGTTGAGACAACTCCCTTGTTTCCGTGCCGTCCCGCCATCTTATCGCCCACGGCGAGTTTCCGTTTCTTCGCAACGTAGACTTTTGCGAGCTGAACGATGCCGGGTGCAAGTTCATCACCAAGCTGAATTTTGTTCTTTTCGTGACGATAGAGCTCTTCAATCTCACTCAGCTTCTGACGGTAGTTCTCGTAGATCTTGACGATGACATTCTGCTTCCGTCGGTCGTCAATCCAGTCCTGCGAGTAGTCAAGCTTGTCAACGTTTTCGAGCGACTGGAATGTTTCCTCTTTCAATGCGACTCCCGCACGGATAACAACGGTTCCGTCCGTATCGCGGATTCCAGCGGATTTTTCGCCGTTGAGGAACTGGTCCAGCTTCTTCGAAAGCTTTTCGTTGAGTTCTTTGAGCTCCTTCTTTCTGAGCCGCTCAAGAGACTCCAGCCGCTTCTTATCCTCTTTCTTGCTTTCCGTGTCTTTCTTCTTCCGGCTGAACAGTTTCGTCGAGATGACAATCCCCTTCATTCCCGGAGGGGCCTTCAACGAGGCGTCCTTCACATCTCCGGCCTTTTCGCCGAAGATTGCCTTCAAGAGTTTTTCCTCGGGAGTCGGATCCGTTTCGCCTTTTGGCGTGATCTTGCCGATCAGGATGTCGCCCTCATTTACTTCGGCGCCTATCCGGATGATCCCGTTTTCGTCGAGGTCCTTGGTGGCCTCCTCACTGACGTTCGGAATTTCCCTGGTGAGTTCTTCCTCTCCCCGCTTCGTGTCGCGAACCTGAAGTTCGAATTCCTCGACGTGTACGGACGTAAAAACATCCTCGGCAACGATGCGCTCGCTGACGATGATGGCATCTTCAAAGTTGAAGCCTCTCCAGGGCATGAATGCCACCAACACATTCCGTCCGAGAGCCAATTCCCCCTGATCCGTCGCGCATCCGTCGGCAAGGACTTCACCCCTCTTGAAACGTTCGCCTTCTTTCACCACGGGCTTCTGGTTGATGCAAGTGTCCTGGTTGGTCCGGAGAAACTTCGTAAGCTTGTATTCGACACGGCGCTTGTCGTCAAAGCTGACAATGGCTTCCGTGCTGTTCTCATCGATATCGTACTGCACAATGATGCTGTCGCCGTTGACCGATTCCACGACGCCGTTTCGCTCCGCGGTGATGATGGTACGGGAATCACGCGCGAGCTTTTCCTCGAGTCCTGTTCCGACGATGGGCGCCTCCGGTTGCAGCAACGGCACCGCCTGGCGCTGCATGTTCGATCCCATGAGGGCGCGGTTGGCGTCGTCGTGCTCCAGGAACGGAATGAGCGCTGCGGCTGCGCTGACAATCTGATTGGGCGCAACGTCCATGTATTGGATCTTGTCCGGCTCGGCCAAAGGATAGTCGCTCTGGAATCTCGCCTTGATCTTCTCCTCCTGAAAACGGCCTTTGTCATCGAGGAGTGCATTCGCCTGGGCAATGATGACTTCATCTTCTTTTTCCGCCGTGAGGAATTCAATCTCCTCCGCGATCTTCCCATTCTTCACTTTTCTGTACGGCGTCTCGATAAACCCGAAATCGTTAATCCGGGCATGGATGCACAGAGACGAAATCAACCCGATGTTCGGACCTTCGGGAGTCTCGATGGGGCACAGACGGCCATAGTGTGTATAGTGGACGTCGCGGACTTCAAACCCGGCACGCTCCCGCGTCAACCCGCCGGGACCGAGTGCGGATACACGACGCTTGTGTGTCATTTCAGAAAGCGGATTTGTTTGATCCAGGAACTGGGAAAGCTGGTTCGTTCCAAAGAATGCGTTGATCACGCTCGTGATCGTCCGCGCGTTGACAAGGTCCTGCGGCGTGATTGTTTCGCTGTCCCGCAAATTCATCCGCTCGCGGATAGTGCGCGTCATACGCGAAAGGCCGATGTTGAACTGCTGCGCGAGTTGCTCGCCAACAGTGCGGACTCGCCGGTTGCCCAGGTGATCGATATCGTCCACGGCTCGTTTGCCCTGCTGCAGGTCGATCAGGTACTTGACAATCGCGACGATGTCGTCCTTCGTCAGAACTGTGACATCCTCTTTAATATTGAGTCCAAGCTTGGCATTCATCCGATGGCGGCCAACATCACCCAGGTCATAGCGTTTGGGGTTGAAAAAGAGACGGTCGATCAGATTCTTTGCCGTATCCAGGTCGGGGGCTTCGCCGGAACGCAATTGTGTGTAGATTGCCTCGAGGGCATCCTCTTCCGACCGAGAGGCGTCCTTCATCATCGTATTTGCAATGACGGAAACTTCACTCGCTTCGATCTTCAGCAAACGGATCTTGCGAATCTCAGCTTTCTTGATCTGTTTGATGTGGTCTTCGGTAAGCTTCGCATCCTTGTTGATAAAGATTTCGCCCGTCTTCTTGTCGAACACATCGCTGCAGATTTTCCGGTCGATATAATCCTTGAGGCTCACCTTGTTGACATCGATTTCTTCGACCAGGTTGAACAGGTCGAGGATTTCATCGTCCGAGGAATAGCCGAGAGCTCGCAGCAGTGTTGTTACGGGAAATTTCTTCTTCCTGTCGATGTACGCATACATGACATTGTTGATGTCCGTCGCGAACTCCACCCACGACCCACGGAAGGGGATAATTCTGGCCGAATACATCATCGTACCGTTTGGGTGGACAGACTCTCCGAAGAACACGCCCGGCGAGCGGTGCAGCTGGCTCACCACGACACGTTCAGCTCCGTTAATAATGAACGTTCCACGGTATGTCATTGCCGGCAGGTTGCCGAGATAGACTTCCTGCTCGACCGTATCGGAAAAATCCTTCCCTCCCTCCTTCTTCTGGGAGAGCCGGAGTTTTGCTTTCAACGGAACCGCATAGGTGAGTCCACGCTCCTGACACTCCACCACAGAATATTTCGGCTTTTCAACGTAGTACTCAACGAACTCCAGCAGGAAGTTTTCCCGTGCATCCATGATCGGGAAATTCATCTCGAACACCTGCTGCAAACCGAGTCTCTTGCGCCGGTGCGGAGGAATTTCAGCCTGGAGGAAGTTATTAAACGAGTCGATCTGGACGTTCAGCAGATCGGGAGTTTCAATGACCGATGGAATCCGACCGAATGAAATCCGTCCGTCCGTTCCGTTGGTATGGTTTTTCAACGTAACCACTCCTTAAGTGATGGTGGTGAAACGACATCTGTGAATAGCGCGAGCTGGCTTGAACGGAGGGTTAAAGAATTTTGGCCTCGTGTGGTCTGCCGTTGTGCCCACCCTCGCATAGACAGCGTAAGCCGATGGTTCATACGGGAAATCCTGAACCATCGGCTTTGCTGCAAGAACCCATTCCCACGGCATTTCTTCAAAACAACAACCTGGAAGAAAAAGTTCGTGGGCTGGCAACGCGTTGTTATTTGAGCTCGACTTTTGCGCCGGCTTCTTCCAGTTCCTTCTTCAGTTTCTCGGCATCCGCTTTCGAGATCCCTTCCTTCACAACCTTGGGCGCTCCGTCCACAAGATCCTTCGCTTCCTTCAGGCCCAAACCTGTGGCAGCGCGGACAACCTTGATCACATTGATCTTCTGGGCTCCGCTTTCCTTCAGCTCGACGGTAAACTCCGTCTTCTCTTCTGCTGCAGGCGCAGCGGCTGCCGGCATCGCACCCGCCATCATGACAGGGGCAGCGGCCGTGACGCCGAACTTCTCTTCGAGCGCCTTTTTCAACTCCACCGCTTCGAGCAGTGTGAGCTTTTCAATCTTTTCAACGATTTCTGTTACGGACATGATACTTTCTCCTTATGATAAAATATTCTTCTGTGCGTTTTTACGCCGCTTGTTTTTTCTTTTCTATCGCGTCGATCACACTCACAAGCTCTCTCAGGACCGCGCTGATGGAGCCGACAACACCCGAGACGGGCGCCTGCAGGCTTCCAAGAATGCTGGCGACGAGTTCCTTCCTTGAGGGGAGCTTCGAGAGCTGGTCAAGCTTCGATCCGTCGTAGACCTGCTTCTCAAGAACAGCGGCCTTCAGACGAAGTTTCCCGGTCTTGTCGGAAAACTTCTTGATGATCCTTGCCGGCGCGGCGACGTCATCGAAACTGAATGCGATGCCGGTCGGCCCTGCGAGTTTCTCCATGACCCGATCGAAGCCGGTTACCTGTTCCAACGCTTTCCGAGCGAGGGTGTTCTTCACCACGGTATACTCGATACCGGACTTCCTGAATTCTCGCCGAAGATCAGATTCCTCTGCGACGGTTAAACCAGTGAAGTCGGCGAAGTACAACGCCTGCGCCCGGGAAACTTTCTCCGCAACCTCGGCGATGATCGCTTCTTTCTCACTTCGTTTCATAGGCTACCTTACGTTGATTGTTTCTCGTGTTTGATGAGAAGCCCCCGATTTTCGGGGCATCAAACGAGTAACGGTGCTGAGTGCGTAAATTCTTCTGAACATGCATTCGAACGACTCTCAACGAGCTGCTTAATGCGGAGCAAGCTCGGAACGGTCAATGTGAACGCCCGGACCCATGGTTGTGGAGAGCGCGATGCTCCGGACGTATTGACCTTTCGCAGATGCGGGCTTTAGCCTCACAATTGTGTTGAGAAACGAGTGAATGTTATCGATCAGTTTTTCCTTTTCGAAACTCGCTTTGCCGACGGTTGCGTGAACAATGCCGGCTTTGTCCACCCTGAACTCAATCTTCCCCGCTTTCACTTCCTTGACGGCCTTCGCTACGTCGGGCGTCACGGTGCCGCTCTTGGGGTTTGGCATGAGTCCGCGCGGGCCGAGGATCTTTCCGAGCTTTCCAAGCTCTCCCATCACGTCGGGAGTGGCAACGATGACATCGACGTCCGCCCAGCCCTGCTGAATTTTTTCCAGATAATCTTTGAAACCGACATGGTCGGCTCCGGCAGCTCTCGCCTCCTCATCCTTCGGCGGTTTTGCAAGGACAAGCACCCGCACTGCCCTGCCGATACCGTGAGGCAGGGTCACCGTCCCGCGGATCGCCTGGTCGGCCTTCTTCGGGTCGACTCCCAGTCTCACGGCGATATCGACCCCCTCCTGAAACTTGGCTGTCGCCGACTGTTTAACCAGATCCACCGCTTGAATGATGGTGTAGTCTTTTTTCTCAATTGGCTTTGCTGCCGCTTTAAACCGTTTGCTGTGTTTCTTCATGACCGTGCTCCGTTCAGGCGTTACTCTTCGACTGTGATGCCCATGCTGCGGGCAGTACCTGCCACCATACTCATGGCAGTTTCAACCGATGCCGCATTGAGGTCCGGCATCTTCAATTCTGCAATTTCCCGTACCTGCTTCTTCGTCACCTTCCCCACCTTGTTCCGGTTTGGTTCGCCCGATCCTTTTTCCAGCTTGACTGCCTTGAGCAGGAGCGTAGCTGCCGGCGGAGTTTTCGTGATGAAGTTGAATGACTTGTCGCTGAACACCGTGATGATCACCGGGATGATCAACCCAGCCTGTTCTTTCGTCTTTGCATTGAACTGCTTGCAGAACTCCATGATGTTGACGCCCTTTTGACCGAGCGCAGGACCCACGGGGGGCGCCGGGTTTGCAGCACCGGCAGGAATCTGGAGTTTGATGTATCCTGTTATTTTCTTTGCCATCGCTTAGACCTTCCTATTTTTCAAGTTCCACCTGCGAAAAATCGAGTTCGACAGGCGTTTTCCTACCAAAGATACTGACCATGACCTTGACCTTGAGCTTCTCGGGGTTCACTTCCTGGACAAATCCGTTGAAGTTGTTGAACGGACCATTGGTCACCTTCACCGGATCTCCAGTGCGGAATGGAATCTCCACAAGCTCCGTCTCTTCCTTCTCTTCCATCTTTCCGATCAGCCGTCGCACTTCGTCCTGCTGAAGCGGAGCCGGGTTATTTTTGTCAGGCACAAATCCCAGTACTGATGGCGCTTCCAAAATCAAATGCACCGATTCCTTATCCAGGAACGCTTCGACCAGCACGTAGCCCGGGAAGAAATTCTTCACCTTGTGTTTCTTCTTTCCGTCTTTGACCTCGACAACTTTTTCGGAAGGAATCAGAACGTTGGCGATCTTCTCCTGAAGTCCTACTCGCAGGACCTCGGATTCGACATACGCCTTGACCTTTGCTTCATGTCCGGAATAGGTCCGGACGACATACCAGCGCTTTTCCAAAATGATTCTTTCCAAAAATTCGTTTAGAGGATCGCCTTCAACGCCTCGCTGACCACATAGTCAACCGTCCAGGCGAAGATTGCGATCACCAGTGAAACAACAATGACGATTCTCGTCGACTCCATCAGTTCTTCGCGCGTAGGCCACGTGACCTTTTCCATCTCCTTCACCACGTCGTTGAAGAAATTGATGACCTTGTCTTTCATTTCAAGCTCTCTCTTTCATTGAGATTGAGAAGTTTTCTGCACGGAGGTCCCTCCGTTTACTTGCACGTGAGGAGGGACTCGAACCCCCAACCTGCGGTTTTGGAGACCGCTGCTCTGCCAATTGAGCTACTCACGTATGGTCCTCTCCACCCGGGTGCACGGCGGAGCGGTTGCACGCTCGGGATGGCTACTTCGTTTCTTTGTGGGGAGTCCGCTTGTTGCACCAGGGACAGTACTTCTTATACTCCACGCGCCCTGTTTGCTTCTTCTTATTCTTCGTGGTTGAATAATTCCTGCGCTTGCAGGTGGTGCATTCTAATGAGATAATGTCGCGCACGTTCTAGTCCTCCGAAAAAAATCTTGAGTGAGCTTGCGACCGGGCTTGAACCGGTGACCTCGTCCTTACCAAGGACGTGCTCTACCAGCTGAGCTACGCAAGCCTAACATTTCAGATGGCAGATTGTAGATGGACGATTGTTCAAGATCCTGTCCTAAAGAATCGGAAGTCTTTGGTCCCAATCTACAATCTGAAATCTTCCATCATCAATGTTTGGAGCGGGAGACGGGACTCGAACCCGCGACCAACAGCTTGGAAGGCTGTGACTCTACCAACTGAGTTACTCCCGCGTAACATGGTAGATTGGAGATTGCAGATTGTAGATTGAAAAAGCTCCTCAATATCCTCACACCCCCTTCTCCAAAAAGGTCCCCGTCCAATCTTCAATCTTCCATCTACCATCTACATTCTACAGTGGGTAGGGAAGGATTCGAACCTCCGAAGGCCTGAGCCGTCAGATTTACAGTCTGATGCGTTTGACCGCTTCGCTACCTACCCGGTTCGTTAGTCCTCGGCTGAAGCCTACGACCCCGCCCTTCAATTCCTTCCTGAATAACAAAATGTCTTCTGAGCTGAGGGTGGGATTTTCCGCCGGAGGCGGATCCGCCTTCCGCCAAAAGACGGCGGACAAGTCGGCGCAGAACCCACAACATGCAGCTCGGTCTGTCGTTGCCTTGAGCTGAAGGTGGGATTTGAACCCACAACCTGCTGATTACAAATCAGCTGCTCTACCGTTGAGCTACTTCAGCGCTAAGCTCGTAGAGCCGCCTCGGGCCCGCCACAGCGACTCTTTAATAATAACATCACTTAAGAGCATGGTAATCGCTTCACTGAGGAAACACGAACCCCTCGGGATCCTCGGGGCACAATTCTCCTCACCGAACCGATACCATTCCCTTCTGCGATTCAGTTGCACCCTACATAGATCGCAGTCTCTTGTGATTTTGAAAGAATTAGGGAATTCTTTAGGTGTGATGGTTTACCGAGCTTTAAATATAAAAAAATATTGCAAAAAGTCAACGAACTTTTTGAGAATTACTGCTTTGGAGCAGAGGAAAGTGCACGTAACATGGCTGGAATTGAGGGATTGAGGGGGTCGAGTTGAGTTGCTTGTGTGAACAATGCTTTCGCATCTCCTGGAAATCCATGGTTTCTTGCCCAAAGAGCATGCTGAACGAGCATGAATGCCGAATATTGGCGCATATCATTGGCTGCCGGCGTTTGAACAAACCAATTCGATGTGTCAAGCCGGACCGGGACGATCTGAACTGAGTCCCCGGGGTTCACGAGTCGAATAAACAGTCCTGCCGGAATTCTGGCAAATTCGGGTGAAAACTGGCCCTCCACCCTGCCATCTACGTAAACCGCATGATCCTGCAGGGATTTTCGCACGATATCGTCAAGGAGTTGAGTCCATCGGAGCTGGATAACAGGAAAGGAGAAAGGGCGATCATGCTCAAACTTCTCCAGTTCGTTCAGGAAAGCCCCGATGCTCTCCCGACAGCGATCTACCAACCAAGGATGATTTCGCTCGTGTTGCAGGAAGTACCAGGAACGGTTCTGAAGGAGGGAGTTGTCAATGACCACCACGCCGGGATATTCCTTTCTGATCATTTGGAAGTAGTACGAGGGGGACACGAAGTAGTCCCAAAGTCCCGAAATCACCACGGCATTTGAGTCGAGGCGCGAAATCGCCGTCCTGGTGAAGTATTCCGCCATGCCGTTCTTCGATTGGTCAACCTCCGTCCTGTTTTTCCAGGCCTGGAGAACTACCAGACATACCAACAGCGCAGAGACCAGGATTGCCACTCCCCGAGACGGTAACCTGATATTGCCAAGCGCCCGGTCGACGGCAACCACAAGGAACCATCCAAACGCGAGGTAGGAAAGAAGAAAATATGAATCGATGTCGTGGATGTCGTAATTCACTGCATAAAGAACAGATGAGAGAAAGAGAAGAAGTAGAAATGAGAAAAGCCTTTTTGACGATCGGTAACAGGTCACCGCACCCAGAACTCCGAGAGCTGCCTGGGTCCAGTGAAACTCATTCGTGAAATTGGATAGATAATACTGAAGTTGTTTGCGGACGACATCCCATCCTTCAAACATCCACACACGATACTGTTTGCCACTGAAATGCCAGACGAAGCGCTCAAACGAAACCGGATGTCCCCAATCGAGTGGGGGGTGAACACCAGCCCGGATCGGCAAGTACACATAGATGGAAAGTCCCAGGAGAAATGGAAGAGCCAGCATGAGGATCCGGACGAGGGATACCCGACTGAATCCCAATGTCCTGAAATAAAGGAATAAGAACGCCGGAGCGAGCAGAATCGTCGTCATATGGTTTGCAAAACTCAGGCCGAGGACGAACCCGAAGAGGAGGAGATATCTCGAGAAGCTTCCGCTTTCCGCTGTCTGCTCCTCGATTCCCTTCACAAATGTTAGTATTGAGAGGAGGAACAGAACAAGCTGAAGTGCATACACTTCGATTGCAGCGGACTGTGACCAGAACGTGGATGAGAACGCAACAAACAGACTTCCCGCAGCTGCGCTCGCGATTCGTGTTGCCCGACTGAACGGACTCTTTTCCGATGGATATGAAAAAATCCTGCGAGCATCCAACACCACCTTGCTGGTCTTGAAGAACAAGGAAACTACGGACGCAGTAAGGAGTGCCACGAAGAGGTTGAGCCCCACGATCGTGTCGGGACTCCAGCACAGGAGTGCCGCAATACGGCCAAGAAGCGTAAACAACGGATAGCCCGTTGGGTGGGCAATCCCGAGGGTCGTCACGACGGTTGCCAACTCGCCGCTATCCGTAAACGAGACCGTCGGACACAGCGTCGTGGTGTAGACAAGAAATGCGACGACACCAAGGGAGAAGGCGACCAGGTTCTCTGCCGAAATGACGCGCTTTATTCTTTGCATCGAAGGAGAATTGTTGTGAGCAGTTGCCGGTTCTCTTTTTGCATACGCCGTACTTTGCGGAGAAGTGACACTCCGGACCGTTCGTGCATGGAAGCGGCAATTTCTGCCAATGACTCAGGATCGCGGGAAAGGACAAACTTCCCGGACTCGTTGTCGAGGCGGACGATGAATTCGAGCTCACGGATGTATTTGTAGTTCTTTTCGAGACGTCTCGCCACTAGCCCCGGCAGCAGGCGAAGTCGATGAACGGTGCGGAGAATTTCAAAGGTATTGGATGCAGCCATCCGGTGATGTGTGGAACCATACCGCAACTGAAGGGCCTGGAGAGCGAATTCCAGATCCACAAGTCCCCCTTTTTCCGTCTTCAGGTCCATCGTCCCCTCCTGCCGATTTGATCTCTCATGTTCCATCCGATGTCGCATCGCAAGAATCTGAGCTGTCCAGTTTTTCGGCAGCGGCTGCCCAAATACCAACGACGCGAGACGGGACCGCAAGTCGGCCGCGAGCATCCGATCTCCGTAGACCACGCGCGCTTTCAGCAGCGATTGGCGCTCCCACAGCAAGGCCCTCGAGCGAAAATACGATTCAAAGTAACTCCGCTCGCTCGCGAGAGGGGCATTCTTCCCCTCGGGCCGTAGACGTACGTCGACGTTATAGGTTTTGCTTTCTCCAAGGATACGCTTAAAGATTCGATCCGCCCCTGTTCCGTTTTTTCCCTCATACAACATCACCACATCCAGGTCCGAACCAAAAGCGAGTTCCTTCCCCCCAAATTTGCCGAGTGCAAGAATGGCAATCTTGACACCGGGGTCCTCTCCTGCAACTCTCAAGCAGGCTTTTTGGAACACCAATTCTGCGATTTCGGAAAGTTCTCGTGAAGCGTCCTCAATCGTGTTTCTTCCCGCAAAGGACCGGAGAGCAATTCTGAACTCGTTAAAACGTCTGAACCTGCGCGGGTCGCTGTCGAGAAGGAACATCCATCCCGGATCTGTCCCCAATACTTCTCCCGGCCTCCCAACGAGGGACTCAAAGAGAAGGGGTTCTTCAGAAAGAAGCTGTGAGAGATTCCTGCTTCTCGCAGCAACGAGAATAAGTAGATGCAGGATTTCCTTGTCGGAAAGCGCCTGAAGGATGGTGCGTCGTACTGCAGGGGCTGATGCGAACCTAAAGAGGTTGGACAGCGCTCTGTCGGGAGAACCGGACTTTTTGAGAGCATTCAGCAGGACGGTCGGCGGAACGACAGACTCAAGCTCCGCGATTTGGTTTTTGAGTTGAACGAGAATCCGCCGTGCATCTTCTTCCCTCTTCAATCCATATCTTGAAAGCGAAATCTTCCTGTAGGTCTTCAACCTCCCTGCCGTTGCTTGCGCCCTTGTCCGAAAGACGGAATCATAGACCTTTCTTACCGCCCGCCGCTGCGCTTCCAATTCCTTCATGAAATCTTCCCTTGAACCGAATCCCAATCGGCGCGCAAGGAGCGTCGCTTCCTCCTCCGACTCCGGGATGGCATGGGTTTGCATCCCGTGGAGCAATTGCAGCCGGTGTTCCACACTTCTGAGGAACACGTAGGCATCCGACAGCTTCTGTCCCTCCTGTTTCGTCATGAAACCGGTTCCGACCAGCCGCTCAAGAGCGAGAAGCGTATTCCGCTCGCGGATGATCTTCTGATCTCTGCCGTTCATCAGTTGAGCCGCCTGGACAATGAATTCAATGTCCCGAATCCCGCCGGCACCAAGCTTGACATTTTGTTCGCCCTCAAGCTGACGTTCAATACCTGCTTTGATCGACGCAATCTCTTCCAACGGACTCCGCACAAGACTCTTCGGAAACAGAAACGGCTGGAGATCCTCAAGCCACTGTTCGCCCATCGGCCGATTTCCCGCGACCACCCGTGCTTTCAGCAGCATTTGCCGCTCCCAGAGCTCACCGCGCGCCTCGTAATAATTGAGATACGTGCTTCTTGACATCGCGAGCGGACCCGATTTACCGTCAGGCCGCAGGCGCATATCCACCCGATACAGATGGCCTTCATTCGTGTGTTCGGAAAGTCTCCGGATGATCATCTCTCCGAGACGCACAAAGAACTCGTGCAGAGTTCGGATCCTCTCTGCCGAGCCTTCGAGTTCTCCGTCGTGGTCGTAGACGAACAGAAGGTCGATATCAGAGCTGAAATTAAGCTCTGATCCACCGAGTTTTCCGAGTCCGATCACAGCAAACGAGTTTTCAACGGAGATTCCCGCCTTAAGAAGGAGGTCGCGAGAGCTGAGGTCAACGATGCGATCCACAAGGACATCGGCAAGCGCGGAGAGCTCGTCCGTCACGTCCGGGATGTCCGCTTCGCGCAGAATTTCACGGGTTCCGATTCTCAGCAATTCACGCCGCTGGAGGCGTTTGAGGGCATCGAGCTTTCGGTCCGTCCGCTCAAAGGGTGCCATCGCCAGTCCGGTCTCGGCTTGAAAATCCTCCCTTCCTTTCTTCTTCTTCAACTCTCCTGACGCAGTGAGCCAGCGAAGGAGTTCAGGATTGCGGACGAGGATATCGGAAAGATACTGGGATTGACTGAAGAGTTCGAGGGCGACGGTTTGGAGAACTCTGTGCTGGTGAAAATCAGAGAGAAGACTCGAAGTGAATCCAGCCGAGATGAAGCGTTGGAAGTTCAGAAGAGCGCGGCCGGGGTCTGCAGATGTTCCAAGATCGGTCCTGAAAGTATCCACAAACTCTGACGGAGAAATCCCTGCGGCGACCACCATCTCCTCGACGGATCGCAACAACTCGACATCCTTTTCGGAAGGCTGGAAACGACTGACACCCTGAGCGTTCATTGTGAGAGGAACATACCGAAAAACTCGTACAAATTCATCGGGCGTTTCTTGCTTATCAGAATGTCATCCTCTATATTTCCGTCCGGAAATTATCACACACATTCTGAATCGGGTTCCTTCATGGTCAAACTCGTTGCGATGTACAAAACCCCGGAGAATAAGCCGGCCTTCGATGCGCACTATCATGACATCCACACCCCGCTTGTCAAGAAATGGCCCGGCCTCCGAAAACTCGAAGTGGCATCGATCACCGGAGCTCCAATCGGCGAGCCAAGGCACTATCTGATGGCGGAGATGTATTTTGACAATCAAGACGCCATGCAACGGGCTCTCGCATCGCCCGAAGGAAAAGCGGCAGCACGCGACGTCATGGATTTTGCCGGCAGCCTGGTTACGATGTTCTTTGCGGAAGTTAAAGAATAGAAGTTTCGAGTTTAGAGTTTAGAGTTTCGGATTTCGGGTTTCGAGTTGTCGATCAGTCAACAGTTTCCAGTAGCCAGTTACCAGTTTCCGCTAGACATCTCCTCCTTACTTATCGACTCATAGACTCAAAGACTCATAGACTCATAGACTCATCTACTCCACTACTCATCTACTCCACTACTCCACTCCCCATGACCAAATACTCCGGACTTGCTTCCAAGCAATTCAGGTTCAAGAACATTATTTATGAAAAGAAGGACTGGGTCGCGACGATCACGATCAACCGTCCGCAGGTTCATAATTGTCTGAATCTCGAGACGCTACGGGAGCTCGGGGCAGCGTTTCAGGATGCGGCCTGGGATGACGCGGTTGGTGTGGTAGTCCTGACAGGTGCGGGTGAGAAGGCATTTTGCACGGGTGCGGATTTGAAAGAATGGGGAGAAGATTTTCTGCCGAAACCGAACGATTTCTACAAGTGGATGGGAGTTTTCATCGAGACGTTCGACCGACTCCGGAACATCGGTAAGCCGACGATTGCCCGGCTCAATGGGATGGTGGTTGGAGGTGGAAATGAACTCCAGATGTCGTGCGATCTGGCCATTGCTGCTTCTGACGTTTATATCCGTCATGTTGGGACCGAGCACGGCAGTGTGCCGGCAGCCGGGGCAACGCAATGGCTTCCGCTGATAGTCGGGGACCGGCGAGCAAGAGAGATTCTGTTCTTGTGTGAGAAAATCTCCGCCTCGAAAGCGCTCGAGTGGGGACTAATAAACGAAGTCGTCCCGAGGAACCAACTGGATGCAGCAGTCGACCGAATGGCTCAGAAACTTCTGAAGAAGCTGCCCGAATGCACGCGATACACAAAGCAGCAGTTGAACTTCTGGCGCGACCTGTCGTGGAGCATGACCATCGGCCATGTGCGCGATTGGCTTACGGTGCACACGTCGGCTCCAGAAATCGCTGAGGGAATCAAGGCATTTTCCGAGAAGCGTCCGATCGATTATGAGAAGATCAGACGGCAGATGGCAGTAAACAGTAAGCAGACGGCGGGAAGCAGTAAGCAGACGAAGAGACGGCGAAAGAAATGAAAAACGGGCACACAGAACAGACTGCATGCCCGTTCGATGAATTTGACAAATCCCTACTTAAGAAAGACCAACTTCTTCGTTTCGACAAATCCCCCCGATTCCAGCCTGTAGAAATACACACCGCTCGCAATCTTTGATGCATTCCAGGCCACGGAATATCTCCCCGCGGATTTTTCCTCATTGACAAGCACAGCAACTTCCCTTCCCAGAATGTCGATAATCTTCAAAGTGACTCTCCCACGGTGAGCGACTGAGTATTCAATTCGGGTTGTGGGATTGAAGGGATTAGGATAGTTTTGGGAAAGATGGAAGCTGTACACAATCTCCTGGACGGAATTCGCTCCGGTCGTTGCCTTGTACGGAGCCGTGTCAAACATATATGCATCAAGCCGGGAATGCGGCTTTGTGCTTATGATGCGGAAAACATTACCAGTCTTCGGCATGAGCGAAATAACATTCGCTGGCCAATCCGAAGCGCTGACACTCCCCCCATTCACTGCAACAAGAACAACCCGGGCCATCACCTCATCACCTGTACCTGTCACAGCACCCCCTCCGTCATAAAAGGGATCCGCAGCAAAGGCATCGTACCCAGCAGAACCGGTTGACTTGGGATTAGGGTCCATCCAGTAAATCCAATCGGTGTACGGGTCATCATCCGCTCCGGAAACAGAATGGTCAAGCTTCTCCAGGTTGAACTTACCGTCTACATCCTGGTCGTTGACCCAAGGAATCATCCGAATGTCGTCAGATGGGTCATTCGGCGTCCCTATTCCAGTGTTCCAGATTTCGAACGGAACCGTTATTACCCTGCCATCTGTGAAGGCCGAATAGGCCTTTGGTTTGACTGTGCTTGTATCGACAAACCGAAGTTCATAATCAAACGGGACAAACCGTTGGAAGTTTGAAGTACCCGAATACGGACTTGAACGCATGACTCGTGGGAGCCAGCGACCAGAATATGTAGCGTCGCCTCCTGTTCCTGTGCCACCTGTATGGATCCCCCATCGATCAGACCCCGATCCACCATAATCCCCAATAGAAGGACCACCGCCGCTCAACGTATCTGCCCCCGACACGCAAGGGAACCCTTGATTACCTAACGCTGAAAAGCCAGAATACGATGGCGGAACTATGTTGCCGGCCGGGTTCCGCACATGTAAGAAGTCTCTCACTCCATTGGGAGCGGAAAAAACTCTGATTTGCATACCGTCCGCGATGGGACTCGCCGGGCCGCCGCTCTGGTCCTTGATACACTCGAGAACTGCCGTATTAGCAACCCGCACGCTGCCCGTTCCCGGAACCGCTCCGCCACTCACGTCGATCAAGTCCCACGCTCCAGACGAATCGAACGTTATCTTGTAAGAGTGACCCGTCAATCGTGTTGGACTCACAACGGTGACGAGCGCTGATCCATCGCTGATTCCAGACTTCGAGAGGGGCAGCGTGTCCCCAAAGCTGACCACCGGGGTAATCCCCGGAGGCAGTTCAGACCTGACCGTCACAACGAATGGTGACGATTCCAACGCCGCCGGGAAACCGGTGCTCGCGGTATGTGAATATGCTGTTATCGCGAGAAGGTACTCATGACTCGAATCAAGCGCGACGTCGTTAATATAGTCCCAGTCAAAAACGAAATACCGTTGAATGCCGGAGTTCGTTCCGAATTGGATTGGCTTGGTCAAGTAGACACCCAGAATGGGATCGTACACAGTGCTCAGGATAACGGCAAACCTGTTCACGACATCGTACGTGGCAAGCAGTTTTGAGCTCGAGAGAGGCGCATCTGCCTTCGGAAGTTGATACACATTGTAACCCTCAAACTCATAATCACCTGGTTGTGAGACCTGCGCCTCTGTTTCTTTCACTCGTGTAATATTGCTTCCCCATTCGATGATGACCTTTCCGTCGAGTTCGCTTGCGACGGCGATCGGAGAAGCTGGGGGCTTAGGAAATTGCAGAAGTCCATCATACCATGACTGCGCGGCTGCGTCATTTGCCTTCATGACCGATATACTCGAAAATCGATCTGCGCCAAGGCCGGCAATGACCCCGACGGTGACTTCCTGCGTGTCACCCGGCTGAAAGAAGAACGGACCTGTGTTGGAAAACGTTCGTCGATCACCGGGCGAGCTAGAATACGAGCCTCCGTCCAAGGCCCCAGTCCTCTCCACGGGATCTCCAGACAAAGGGTAATGGGTCGGAGGGTCCTCCGGGGGGCCGGGAAAAAGGTGATCCGGAGCAGTGGAGGAATTGTCAATGAAGCCCCGTAACGACTTCCACCAACGAAGAGTAACTTCATACCCAGTTGGTGGTTCAATCAGCAGATTACTTGTTACCGGTTGGGTGACAGATAAAAGTAGACAGTTATTCTAGGATATCTGCTTTGTAGATTGTTCTTTGACATCGTACCTTGGCACCACCAGGTAAACCCTCGAGGAGGTTTGTATGCGCAAGGATGAAGCGATACTGTATCGGCGTTTGGTGCATGAGCTATTTTTTTAAAAGATCTTTCGCGTTCTAAGATCATCGAACTGACCAAGCGACCCCGCAGGTTTATCTATGCATGGACACGTTCTCCGGACCAAAACCTCACCGTTGATCGCCGTGGCTGGATGAAGGGCCATATGCGCACCTACAGTCAGCGGGATGAGCAACGAGTGCTCATGATCCACGCAGAGCTGGAAGCCGACGTCCGACGTCGCTTTGCTGGAGCCTCAGCGATCGAGCGACGCTATCGTGAGCGGTATCCCACAGCCAACAGCTTGTCGCTGCGATTCATCGGTCGAACGCTCAGCAAGCACGGGTTGGCTACTCTGCCGAAGGTTCGTCGCAAGGGCGTCAGCCGGTATCTGCACTATCCAGAGTCTTTGATCAACGGCTTAGGTGACAGTCTCCTGGAGGTGGACTTCATCGGCAAGAAGTTCCTCACTGGTCGCACGCAGCCTCTGAACTTTATCGCTTTCTCTCTCAGATTCCCCCGGAAACTCAAGCACTTTCAGCGTATTGCCGGGGAGACGGCTCAGGAGGTGATCCCACACTTGGAGCGCTTCTTCAAGCTTTTCGAGAAGCCTGCTGTGGTCAAGCTCGATAATGGCTTCGCGTTTGCGGGTGCAGGTCCCGAACCTCGAACGCTGAACAGCGTCGTGCTCTATCTGCTCCAGCAACGGATCAATCCGGTCTTCATTGCGCCTAGGACCCCATGGAACCAAGCATCCGTCGAAGGCTCCAACAGCATCTTCACGCGCAAGTTCTGGAACTGGGAACGCTATCGAAGCATCGAGCACGTCGATCAGAGACTGGTCGACTTCAACAAGGCCTATGCTTGGTACACAGGCTACAAAAAGCCGGATCGAACCCCGAAGAGGCGCTTCGTTCCCAAGGTCTACTTCATTCGAAAAGTCTTCGAAGATCCAAAGACTAAGTGGGGCTACATTGACATTCTCAAAGAACAGATCCCCATCTCAAAGTCCTACATCAACTATTTCATCTTGGCCGAATGGAACCTGAAACTGGAACGACTGAACATTTTGTTCGAACGCAACCAACAACCTAAACAACTCAAATCTATTATCTTTAAGCTCAATCCAGCGGTCAAAGCTAAACTAGTCTACTTTCATTAGGCACATAACGG
>JBARRO010000244.1:0-4928 GCA_049644265.1 Bacteroidota bacterium | reverse complement strand
GAGAACACTGCTCGCCGTTGTGCTCGCGGCCCTGTTGATCGCACCAAGCGTGATGGGGGAAGAAAAAGCCCGGAAAGTGGAAAACTTCACCCTTCGCGACTACAACGGTGTGGAGCATTCCCTCAGCGATTACAAGGATGCGAAAGCAATTGTTCTGATGTTCATTGCCACACAATGCCCGGTCTCGAACGCCTACAACGAGAGGATGGCAGCACTCGAAGAGGATTACCGTGGAAAGAAGGTTGTGTTCCTGGGGATCAATTCAAACAAACAGGAAAGTGTGGAAGAGGTCAAGAGTCATGCGAAAGAGAAAGGGCTTGAATTCACGATCCTGAAAGATTATAACAATGTTATCGCAGACAAGCTTGAAGCCTCTTTTACACCCGAAATCTATGTTGTGAATTCAAATTCTGAACTCCTGTACCACGGTCGGATTGACGATTCCCGGCAGGAGGGCAAGGTTGAGTCCAAAGATCTTCGGAAGGCCTTGGACGAGATCCTGGCCGGCAAACCCGTCTCCGTTTCCATCACAAAGGCGTTCGGCTGCACGATCAAGCGGGTGAACTGAACTCCATGCCACTGGTTTGGGACATGATTGTTATCCTGGGGTTGCTTCCGATTACGGGACAACCCCTCGGATTTTCATCCCGCCTCTGTGAGGGTGTGGAAGCACCGGCGGATGATAAAGTCGTCGTGGAGTCGCTCAACGAGGAAAAATTCAGGAAGCTGATCAAAGAGCGCAACGGGAAGATCCTCCTTCTGAATGTTTGGGCGACCTGGTGCGCGCCGTGTGTCGAAGAGTTTCCGGATCTGGTGCGACTTCATAACGAATCCGAAGGCTCATCCGTCGAAGTTGTGGTCCTGAGCATCGACGAGCCCGAAGATGTTCAGCAAAAGATCATCCCATTTCTGAAACAGCACCACGCAACGATGAAGGCCTACGTGAAGGGCTTCAAGAAAGACGACGCTCTCATCGACGCCTTGAACAAGAACTGGAGCGGGGCGGTCCCCGCAACGTTTCTGTATGATACGAACGGGAATCAACGCTCCTTCCTTGTGGGAAAGAGGTCTCTCGAACAATTCAAGAAAGAACTCGCCACTATTCAGGCTCGTCGACGGTAGGTTCACTCCGAAGCTTCGTTGCAATCCCTCCGGGTTTTTCGTACCTTTCAACATGAGCTTTGTGCGTAAAGAAAACCGAACAGTCGTTGTCGGCATGAGCGGAGGAGTGGATTCCTCCGTGACAGCGGCGATTCTTCTGGACGAGGGCTACAATGTCATCGGCGTGACGATGAAGACCTACGACTTCGACGAAGTCGGCGGAAATGTCGCCAACGAGGCAAGTTGTTGCGGTCTTGGCGCCATCAACGATGCACGGCTGGTGGCAGCAAAACTTGGCATCCCGCATTATGTCGTGGATTTTCGGGAAGCATTTGGCCGTGCAGTGATTGACAATTTTGTTTCGGAATACCTGGAGGGCAGAACGCCCAATCCATGTGTTATCTGTAATCGCGAAATCAAATGGGGCCAACTCCTGCAGAAGGCCGAGGCACTCGGGGCGGATTGTATTGCAACCGGGCACTACGCACGGATTCGATTTGACGAGACCCGTGGCCGTCACGTCATTTCCCGGGGCTTGTATGAACGTAAGGATCAGTCCTATGCACTGTGGGCCGTTCGTCAGGATGCGCTGAAGAAGACGATGTTTCCGCTCGGCGATAAAACGAAGCCCGAAGTTCGCGAACTGGCGAGAACATATGGCCTCCGTAATGCTGCAAAAGATGACAGCTATGAAATTTGTTTCGTCGCGGACAATAAGTATGAACGGTTCCTCAAGGAACGCATTCCGGGACTGGAACAGCAAACTGCAGGAGGGAATATCGTTGCCGGAAAAGAGGTGGTGGGAACACATCGGGGATATCCGTTTTACACGATCGGTCAACGGAATGGGCTTGGCGCCCATGGGAAGCGGATGTATGTGACAGGAATAGAGCGCGCAACGAACACTGTCCGCATCGGACCTGCGAGCGAACTCCTCCATACGTCTCTTCTTGCAGGGTCGGTGAACTGGAGCGGCATCAGCCGTCCGGAGACGGACCTTCGGGTTCAGGCCAGGGTGCGATACAAGGACGAAGGAGCGGCTGCGACGGTCAAACAGCTCCCCGACGGCAAGATCCAAGTCATTTTTGATGAGCCCAAGAGAGCCATCACGCCGGGGCAATCCGTCGTTCTGTATGACGGAGACGATCTGCTGGGGGGTGGCCTGATCGAAGATGTTTCCGATTAGCTTGAATCGATTATCCGGTGAAGTTAGCCCAATTCCTGTTTGTGGGATTGGGCTTTTTTTTTCCGAGCCCCCGTCCCAGGCTCCGCAGGCAGAGGAACATTTCGGGGATCCACTCGTTTAGTCCTATGAAAGAGAAACGCCAGACCGAAGAAGATTTCACGTTGATCCGCGCGTTTCAGCAAGGGCATGACCGGTCATTTGAGGATCTTGTTCGACGATACCAGCGACAGGTGGGCAACATCATCTACCTGACCCTGGGAGGCCGCGAGGAGATTCAGGACCTGACCCAGGAAGTGTTCATTCGTGTCCATAAAGCCCTGCCGAAGTTCGAATTCGATTCTTCGTTCTTTTCGTGGGTGTATCGAATCACCATGAACTTGTGCATCGATGAGATTCGAAGGCGAAAGATCAAAAGAGTGTTGTCGCTTGAATTTCTTACCGAAGGGACGCTCGAGAAAGAAAAAAAATCGAAAGAGATCGTCACCGCCGCTGACGATGTGCTCGCAGATGAAAAGAGGTCAGTGATCCTTTCCGCGCTTCAGGAGCTTTCGACCGAACAGCGGCAAATCGTCATTATGAGGGAGTATGAGGACTTATCATACAACGAGATTGCAGAAATTCTGGGGATCTCCCTCCAGGCCGTCAAGTCCCGGTTGTTTCGGGCGCGGGAAGAACTCCGCCAATTGCTAACAGAATATTTCAAGGAGCGGGTATGAACCACCACGGTTTGCAGGAGCTGCTGTCGGCATACGCCGACGGTGAGCTTGATAGGGAGCAGCAAACTCATGTCCTCACTCATCTCGAGACCTGTTCCTCATGCCGTCGTACGTTGCAGGAGATCCGTCAAATCCGGTCCGGGATCGTTTCATCGGCAGACATCGAGTTTCCGTATTCGTTCTCTTCAAATGTCCTGAGAAACTCGAAAGTCGAACGGGAGAGCGTCTTGTCCTGGCTTGGTATCGAGCATTCTGCCGAACGAACGTTTGCAGTTCTGGCGCTCCTCGTGTTTCTCTTCCTGCTCTTCATGAGTTCAGGACCAGCTCCCACCACCGCCATTTCACTGGACCAGTATATGGTTCTTGACAACGGCGATTCGGCGGCGACGCAGGTTCTTGTGAAGCAGGAAGAAATATCCAAACAGGATGTCTTCTATGCAGTAGTCTCACGATAAAGGCCCAATGACGATGCAACCAAAAACAAAGACCATCCTCTTCGTATTTCTGAGTTTTGCCCTTGGAGCATTTGCGGGCGGCATCTATGGCTCCAGGTACTACCCGCATCGACCCCAGCGTCCGTCGACGTCGGATTGGCGGAATGCGTTTGCAGAGCGCATCGGCCTCGACAGCGCGCAGCGGACGGTGGTGGATTCCCTTACCGAAGTGTATCGGGAGAAAATGAATCACTATCGGCAGAACATATTCACTGTTCGCGATACGTTGCGGTTGGAAATACGAAAGGTCCTGAGCACAGACCAGAACAAGCGTTTTGACGATTTCATCAGGGAAATCGATGAGCGCCAGGCACGCAACCGCAAAGAAGAAGAACAGCGGAAGAAATGAGCTTTTGCGGTTGTCCGAATCGTCTTGAGCATGTTGAATTGAACGAAGCGAATGAAGGAGCTGTACGATGAAGAAGGTTGTTATTGTAGCCGCAATATTTATTCTCGTTGCAGGGGTAGGATACTATTTCTGGAATGGGAATGAGAAACCGGAACCTGCACCGATCGGCCAGGTGCAGCGTGTTGCGAAAGTGACCAGGGGGGACCTCTCCTTGAATGTGTCTGCCAACGGCGTGGTGCAACCAATCAACAAGGTCGACATCAAGTCGAAAGCAAGCGGTATTGTCATCAAGATGGATTTCGAAGAGGGACAATACGTGGTGAAGGGGACGGGTTTGCTTGAGCTGGACACGACAACTACCAAAAACGACTACGATCAGGCGAAGGCCGACCTTGAATTGGCCCAATCTTCTCTGGCTCAGAAGGAAAATGACTTCCACCGTTCTGTCGAATTGTTTTCGAAAAACCTGATTTCACAACAGGAACGTGACCAGTCCGAAGTGACCTATATCAGCGCAAAGTCGCAGCTGGTAAAGGCAAAGGCCGCGCTTTCCTCCGCTGAAGATCGGCTTCGGGACACAAAAATCTCCGCCCCTATCAACGGAGTCATCCTGAGCCGAAGCGTCGAAATCGGCCAGATCATCGCCTCGGGAGTCTCGAATGTCGGGGGCGGTACCTTGATTGCCACGATCGCCGACATGGGGCAGGTCCATGTGGAGACGAACGTTGATGAAGTGGACATCGGAAAAGTTCAGGTTGGACAGAACGCGAGGGTGATTGCAGACGCATACCCGGACGATGCGTTTTATGGAACTGTCGAGCGGATTGCACCGCTTGGAAAGACTCAGCAGAACGTGACGACGTTTAATGTTATCATTCTTGTTAAAAACTTGAACGAAAAGCTCAAGGCGGGGATGAGCGCGTCCGTGGACATCGAAGTATTCAACCGGAAGAATGTGCTCCTCGTGCCAAATGAAGCCCTCAAAGACCCTCGTTCAGATCAGGGAAGGGTTATGATGACAGCTGCGAATTTGACGATCCCGGAGGAGACCGTCGCGAAGCCTGTGGGAGACAAGTCCGCGG
>JBARRO010000243.1:0-34969 GCA_049644265.1 Bacteroidota bacterium | reverse complement strand
TTCTTGTACTCCGCCACGACAATGGGCTGTCCGTCAATCTTGAAATATTCATATCCCCACTTTGTAAGGGTTTGGAACAGATGGCGGAGATAGTCCTGTCCTTTTTCGCCGAACGGGTTCAGAAGGTAATTTCCTTCCCACGTGTCCGACAATGATGTTCCATCCCCTTTCAACAGAAACGCATCCCGGATGCCAGTAACGACCTGACGATTGCTTTGACCGTGGGGAGCGAGCCAGAGTCCCGGAATGAGGCCGACTTTCTTGATATCTGCCGCAAGTTTGTCCATCCCCCGGGGAAATCGCTTGTCGATGGTCGTCCAATCCCGGTTTGCGTTTGACCCGTGCCCGGTTCCCTGCCAGCCGTCGTCGATCTGTACGTATCGGGCGCCATAGTCTTTGAGATGCTCAGCCACCCATCGGGCGTTTAACCGGATCTCATTTTCATCGATCTCCTGGTAGTAATAGTACCAGGAACACCATCCCGAAGGCGGCAGGGGGAACTTCGCTTTGTCGATCGGTGCAAAGTAGGTGACTCCGAGCGTAGAGCGAAAGTAATTGCGAATGACGGACCCATCACGCAGGTGCACTTCGTCGGCAGATGGATCATAGATTCCGTTTGCAAGTGATGTCTGCACATCGCCGAGCGTCATCACAAAAAGGTCCTTGTTCTCGCCGTCGTGGGTGCGAAGGGGGATGGGAGAGGGCCAGCTTTTCTTCGAATCAGTTTGAGCTTCGCTCCCGGAAATGATGAGAGCGGCAAGTAGGGTGGCAAAGGCAAAGTGTTTCATCGACGCTTCTCCGTTTCTCCGATGACCCGGTTTCGGTATGAATCGTAATCCTGAACAATCCTCTCATACTGTTCATCCATCAGATGGGACGAGATCATGGAATGTGGCTTCATTGTTATAGTTTTGGCCTTTCTCCGTCCCACGATCTTCTTTCACGTATTTGAGAAAATTCACAACTGTTGGACAGACGAATATAGAATATCCTTATGAAACCCGCCAGACGTGCATTGTCTTATACGTTAGAATTCAATAATGCAAAGCCGCAGAGCGTTTCACGTGGTAACTCCTCTGCGATAAAGAATCAACAGCAACACATAAGCCATTTCCGTTTGACCTGTTGGCTTCAATCGTGTATATTGGATCCGTTGTTCCCGCAAATGCATCCCACACTCTAAGGAGCTCTCCGTGAACCGTCGTCACATTCTCATTCCTTTCATCCTGGCAATCCTCATCATCCCTCTAATCCCGGTTCCGCTTTTTTCCCAGGAGAGAGAGGATCGTACTCTTCTTGGTTGGGATCAGATGCGTGCAATCATCAACGAAGCGTCGGGCGAGCGGGCGATGCATCACGTGCTCGAACTTGTTCCCTATCCGCGCGTTCGGCCGCTCTCGGAGTATGGCGGAACATTTCGTGAGACCGATGTCATGGTGCGATTCGCGAAGGAATATGGCTTCAGCAATGTCGAAGTCGAATCCTTTCCGCAGCAACAAAAGTTGTGGCAACCGACGCAGGGAGAGCTCTGGATGGTCGAGCCGGTGATGAAAAAGCTCTACGACATCCAGGACGTTGCCATATCACTCGTGGCGAACAGCGAATCGGGTGATGTCAGTGCAGAAGTCGTCGACGTTGGTGTCGGAGGAAGGAAAGAGGATTTTGAAGGAAAAAATGTTGAGGGGAAAATCGTGCTCGGCTCGTCGAATCCGGGCGGGTTGCAGCGGCTCGGCGTATTTGAACGGGGCGCTATGGGAGTCATAACGTACAATTCCTTGCGTCCCGATGATTATCCCGACGAGATACTCTCGGCCAGTATTTCTGCGAATCCGCCCGAGGGAAAGAAGGCGGGATTCGCCTGGGCAGTCGGTCCGCGGGTGGCGCGCGAAATAGCAGGAATGCTGGGACGCGGACAAAAAGTCGTGCTGAAGTCCATCGTCAAGGCGGAGACGTTTCCGGGCGAGCTCGAGGTGGTGCACGCCGTGATCCCCGGCGACGGAACCACCGAACAAACGATTGCAGTCTCGGGCCACCTCTACGAAGGATACATCAAGCAGGGAGCCAACGATGACAACTCCGGGTGTGCCCTGACACTCGAGATGGGGCGAGCGTATCTTCGGCTTGTGCGGGAAGGCAAACTCCCGCCGCCGAAACGCACGATTCATTTTCTGTGGGTGCCGGAGATCAGCGGCACGAATGCGTGGCTGAACAACCATAAGGATATTGAAAAAACGATCATCGCCGACCTAAATTTTGACATGGAGGGATTGCGCCTATCTACGAACGGCAGCTTCTGGGTCTTGCACAGAACTCCGGACACATTCCCGACCTTTCTGAATGACCTCGGCCAGAGCGTCATGGAATTCGTCGCCGAGCTTAATCGCGAACGCGTTCGATACCGAGCCAACGGATATGCGTTCACGCTGCCTGTCGTTTCGGAGCGGGGAAGCAGGGATCCGTTCTATATCAAGGTCGACAAGCACTACGGCGCAAGCGACCACGTGACGTATATGCAGCACGGAATTCCTTCCCTGATGTTCATTACGTGGCCCGATATGTGGTACCATTCTTCGGAGGATACGCCGGAAAAACTTGACCCGACACAGTTCAAACGTGCCGCGGTCGTTGGAATCGGATGCATGAGTTTTCTCGCATCCGCCGGGAATGAGACGGGGATGAAGATGGCCGGAGAATCTTTTGCCCGGGGGACGGAACGGATGGGAGATGCTGAACGAAAGGGATTGAGTTACTTGGAGGATGTAAAGGATGGGGGGGAACTTGTCGAAGCATACAAAGAAGCAAGGAACGCCGTGAAGCATCAGGCGGAGGTCGAGGCCAAAGTCGTCGAATCAGC
This sequence comes from Bacteroidota bacterium, assembly GCA_049644265.1. Taxonomy (GTDB): domain Bacteria; phylum Bacteroidota; class Ignavibacteria; order UBA10030; family UBA10030; genus JBARRO01. The sequence continues at coordinate 32,115 of JBARRO010000243.1, read as the reverse complement.
CGCCGTCCTTTTTGAGAATCCTGAAAAAGGGAAAAAGCAGCTTGAGAATCTTGTCGAGCTTATCGAGAATCGGTCGTCGACCCTGCAGGACGAGGTCAAGGCTTATTATCGTCTTCGGGCGGAACAAAGGAACGTTTCCGCGACGACTCCGGCTTCCACAGCTGAAGAAAAATCAGCCGCGAAAACGGTCGCAGAACGGATTCCGCAACAGGGTGGAGGAGGCGGCGGTGCGGCAGCTGCGGCTGCGCGTGCAAGACTTCCGGAAACTGAACAGGCCGCGCTCCGCAAGATCCCTCAACACATGACCGCGGAGTTGAACATCCTGCTGGCACAAAGGAAATCGGTTCTTGAGATCCGCGACTTCCTGTCGGGAGAGTTCGAACCTCTTGCCCTCAAGGACTTAATGGAGTACCTTCGGGTGCAGGAAAAACTCGGAACAGTAAAGCTCACACCTCATTGACACGGAGACAACCATGAACGGTTCAGTTCGTCGATTGCTTGCGATTTTGTGTTTCTCATTTCTTGTGGTAGCTGTTTCGTTTTCACAATTCGGACCGACTCCCCACGGGTTTCCGGTCGACGACCCGGTGATCAGGAACATCTGGGCAGAAGCGATGGATTCTTCTCAGCTGGAAAACCTTGCGCATCATTTGCTCGACGTTATTGGGCCCCGACTGGTTGGGACCCCGCAAATGGGACAAGCGCATTCCTGGGTTGAAAAACAGTATCACGACTGGGGGATCGAGGCGAAAAATGAGGCGTGGGGAAAATGGAGAGGGTGGGAGCGCGGCGCAACGCGCGTCGACCTGCTCGAGCCCCGCGTGAGATCCCTCGAAGCCATCATGCTTGCATGGTCGCCACCCACAAAGAAGAACGGGGTCACGGCGGGACTCATCACGCTCGCGGACTGCAAAGACTCGCTCGAATTTCTTCGCTGGCTGCCGTCGGTGAAAGGCAAAATTGTACTCGTCTCGCAGCCGCAACTCACCGGAAGGCCGGACAAGAATTGGGAAGAGTTCGGAACCAAGGAGTCTTTTGACACGCTCAAAGCACTTCGGAAAATTGCGACGGATGCCTGGAGTCTGAGGATTCGTCATACCGGCTTCAAAGCTGATACGCTGCCAAACATCGTCGAGCAAGCCGGAGCGGTGGGGGTTCTGACGAACCGCTGGTCGCAAGGGTGGGGAGTGGATAAGGTGTTCGGATGCACAACGAAGAACATTCCCGTCGTCGACGTAAGCCTTGAAGATTACAACTTGCTCTGGCGCTTTGTGGATTATAACGATAAGCCGATCGTCCGGATTGTCACAGAATCGAAATTCCTGGACCCCGCGGAAACAATGAATACGCTGGGGACAATTCGGGGCAAGGAGAAATCGGATGAATACGTCATGCTGTCCGCTCACCTCGACTCCTGGGACGCCGGTTCAGGTGCAACAGACAATGGCACCGGCTCGATTCTCACGATGGAAGTAATGAGAATTCTGAAAAAATATTATCCGAACCCGAAGCGCACGATCATGGTCGGACATTGGGGAAGCGAAGAGCAGGGGCTGAACGGATCCCGCGCCTTCGTTGCCGACCATCCTGAGATTGTTGCGAAACTGCAAGCATTGTTCAATCAGGATAACGGAACGGGCCGGATTGCAAATATTGGAGCCCAGGGCTTGATTGATGCGGGAGCGCATTTGGCGCGGTGGATCTCACGAATTCCCACTCAGGTGACCACAGACGTCAAGCTTTCCTTCCCCGGATTGCCGATGGGCGGCGGTTCCGACAACGCTCCGTTTATTGCGGCCGGAGCCCCCGGCTTCGGATTGGGATCGAACACGTGGGATTATTTCCTGTATACCTGGCACACAAACCGCGACACGTATGACAAGCTCGTCTTCGACGACCTGAGGAACAACGTGGTTTTGACCGCATGTCTTGTGTATTTAGCGTCCGAGGATCCCGAGTTTATTCCTCGTGACCGCCGGGATATGCCGATCGAAAGCCGCACAGGAAAACCTCGACCGTGGCCCGAGCCACATGAGCCGCAACGGGCGGGAGGGTTGAAGTAGGAAGCGGTCAGGGATCAGCTTTCATTTGTCAGCTGTCAGTAAAATAAGGAATCGTCATCCCCACATGTTTCAAGTGGGGATCTGATGTTCCATAGAAGTCCACGCCTGACCTTCTAGGGTAGGCCAGATTCCCGCTAAAAACGTGCCTGCACGCCGAAGTACGGCGTTTCGGCACGCAGGCGTGCGGGAATGACGCATCCTTGTTTTGGAGTCGTCTTTGAACTTTAAACTCTAAACTTCAAACCTTCACTTGGACACCTATGGATATCTCCTTCAAACTCAACGGCAAACCCACAAGCCTCGCCGTCGATGGCGAGCGGAAACTTCTGTGGGTTTTGCGCACCGACCTGGGCCTGACCGGCACGAAATACGGCTGCGGTGAAAGCTACTGCGGTGCCTGCACGGTCCTGGTCAACCATGAAGCTGTTCATTCCTGTCAAGTCCTCATGAAAGAAGTCCAGGGAAAAGAAATTACGACCATCGAGGGATTGGCGGATAACGGTACGATGCATCCTCTGCAGAAGGCATTCATGGAGCATGATGCACTTCAGTGTGGCTACTGCACGTCCGGTATGATCATGACAGCCTATTCGTTCCTGAAAAAGAACCCGCATCCTTCCTCCGAACAAATTGTCCAGGAAATGGACGATAACCTCTGCCGCTGTGGTGCGCATAAGAGGATTATCGAAGCAGTCCATGAAGCCGCGGAAAAATCGGGAGGACTCTGACATGAGCGAACCTTACTTGAAGAACATCGAAGAGTCTCTTGACTCAACACTTGACCGGCGCGAATTTCTCAAACGTTCCGGCGCCGGAATTTTCATCCTGTTCACCCTCGGCGATTTAGATGTCCTTGCTCAGGAACGCCAGGGTGGAGTGCCGGCCGATTTCAACGCGTTTCTCAAAATCGGCGCTGACGGGCGGGTTTCCTGTCTCACAGGCAAAATTGAGATGGGACAGGGTGTCAACACTTCGCTCGGACAAATGCTTGCCGATGAGCTGGACGTCGCATTCGAGGCCGTCGACATGGTTATGGGGGATACGGATATCTGCCCGCCGGACAGAGGCACGTTTGGGTCGCTCTCGACAAGGGCATTCGGGCCTTCGCTGCGTGCCGCGGGAGCGGAAGCAAGGCAGGTTCTGCTGGAACTTGCTTCCGAACAGCTGAAAATCCCGGTCGGGAATCTCACGGTCGAACATGGAGTCGTGTTTGACAAATCCAACAAGCAGCGACACGTTTCGTACGGCCAACTTGCTGCAGGTAAAAAGATCGAGCGACGTGTAAGCGGAAAAGTGGCGGTGAAAAAGCCGTCGGAATTCAAAGTCATGGGGAAGTCTTTCAAGCGGAGGGATGCGGGAGAAAAGGTCTCTGGAAAGGCACATTACACGGGAGATATCAGAGTCCCCGGAATGGTCTACGGGAAAATTCTCAGACCCCCTGCGCATGGCGCAAAGCTTCTCGACGTGGACGTTTCGGCAGCGCGGAGCATTGAGGGTGTGGAAGTGGTCAAGGACGGAGATTTTGTCGCGGTCCTGCACAAGTATCCTGATGTCGCAGAGCAGGCTTTGGCAGCAATCAAAGCGAAGTTTGAAACGCCTGCACCGACGGTGGATGATCAATCGATTTTCGACCATTTCCTTAAGATCGCGGGCGAAGGAAGGACCGCAGCGAGTGACGGTGATCTTCAAAAAGGACGGCAGATGTCGTCGGAGGTGTTCGAATCGACCTACCTGAACGATTACGTCGCACATGCGCCCATAGAACCGCACACCGCCGTCGTGAGTATCGAAGGAACAAAGGCCACCGTGTGGGCATCGACGCAAACGCCCTTCGGCGCTAAACAGGAAGTTGCAAAGGAGCTTGGATTCAAGCCCGAGGACGTTCATGTCATCACGCCGTTTGTCGGTGGAGGGTTTGGAGGAAAATCGAGGAATCTGCAAGTGGTGGAAGCAGCCCGCCTCGCGAAACTCAGCGGCAAGCCGGTTCAGGTTGCATGGACAAGGAAAGAGGAGTTCTTCTACGACTCCTTCCGTCCGGCGGCAGTCGTTACGGTCAAGTCCGGAATTACCGACAGGGGGAACATGAGCTTTTGGGATTATCATGTGTACTTTGCGGGCGACCGCGGATCGCAGCAGTTCTACACGATCCCGAATCATTCAACGGTTTCCCATGGCTCGGTTTTTGGAGGGAGTGAGAGTGCCCATCCGTTTGCGACCGGTCCGTGGCGTGCGCCTGCCAACAACACCAACACGTTTGCACGCGAATCACAAATCGATATCATGGCAGCGAAGGCTGGAGTCGATCCGTTCGAATTCCGCATGAAGCACCTGACAGACCAGCAAATGCGTCGCGTGCTCCAGACAGCAGGCGAGAAATTCCATTGGAAGCCCGCGAAGGGTCCGAGTGGCCGTGGATTCGGAATCGCCTGCGGGATCGACGCCGGGACATATGTTGCTTCGATTGCAGAGGTGGAGGTTGACAAGGAGAGCGGTTCCGTAAAGGTGAAGCGCGTTGTTTGTGTTCAGGATATGGGGCTGTGCGTCAATCCCGAGGGCGCGACGATCCAGATGGAGGGATGCATTACCATGGGTCTCGGATACGCGTTAACGGAAGGGATTCGGTTCAAAGGCGGACAGATTCTGCATTCCAACTTTGACACCTATGAAATCCCCCGGTTCTCCTGGTTGCCCAAAATCGAGACGATCATCGTGGACAATCAGGAAGCCGCCCCTCAGGGCGGAGGTGAGCCGGCGATTATCCTCATGGGCGCCGTTGTGGCAAACGCGATCTACGACGCCGTTGGAGTGAGGATGTATCGACTGCCGATGACGCCGGAGAGAGTGAAAGCGGAGATGGGGAAAGGGTGAGAGGTTTTGCGTTGATTGGGACGTCATCGTAGGGACGTTCAATTGAACGTCCCTACAGGGAATGTGAAGTCCAAGTCGATTTATCGGCTTTGTTTCGTACTAGCGTGACCATTTATGGTGACGCAAGATTGCTCGATATCCTGTAATTAACAACCCACCCCAACTATCTCATCCATCGCAGGTTCATCCATCCCTCCCACCCCCACCCACTCACCCGTCCAACTTGAACGCGGCTTAGGCCTCAAGGAAGCCACGGCCCTCAACATGATTGACATGGTGGGGATTGGACCGTTCATTGTCGCTCCACTGGTCATCCGGATTATGGGCGGACCGCAGGCGATTCTCGCATGGGTCGTCGGAGCCGTTCTCGCGATTGCGGATGGATTCGTATGGTCTGAACTTGGCGCCGCGATGCCAAAGGCCGGAGGAAGTTACTCCTTCCTCAGGGAAAGTTACGGCCGGTGGGGAAAGTTCATGTCGTTCCTCTTCATCTGGCAAACCATGTTTCAGGCTCCGCTCGTTATTGCGTCCGGCACGATCGGCTTTTCACAGTACTTCACGTATCTCACCCCTCTCACCGGCTTCGAAGAAAAAATCGTTTCCGGTGCTCTGGTTCTTCTCCTTACAGCTCTTCTGTATCGGCGCATTACGGCCATAGGAAAATTCTCGCTTCTCCTTTGGGTCGGCGTCATCTGTACCATCGTGTGGCTTATCTGGGGCGGAATCACTCATTTCGACGCTAAACTTGCATTCGATTATCCGGAGGGCGGTTGGAACATTTCCTGGATTTTCTTCGTGATGCTCGGTCAGGCGACGGTGCAAACGACCTATACGTATCTTGGCTACTATAACGTGTGCTATCTGGGTGGAGAGGTGCGTGAACCTGAGCGAAACATTCCGAGAAGCATCTTCATTTCCATTATCGGGATTGCGGTCCTCTACCTTGCCATGCAACTGAGCATTCTCGGCGTCGTGCCATGGAAAGAGGCGGGAGAATCGCAATTCATCGTCAGCACGTTCGTGGAGCGTCTCTACGGCACCCGGGCGGCAACGACGGCGACGGTTGTTGTCTTGTGGATTGCCTTCGCCTCGCTGTTTTCGGCCATGCTGGGGTATTCACGTGTTCCCTACGCGGCAGCGGTTGACGGAACGTTCTTTTCCCCGTTTGCGAAACTCCATCCCACAAAACACTTTCCGCATGTGTCGCTCCTGGTTCTGGGACTTGCCGCGTTTGTGTTTAGTCTTACGATGAGGCTTACAGACGCGATCAAAGCCATCCTTGCGATGCGCATTCTGGTGCAGTTCATGGGTCAGGCGGTAGGATTGGTCATGCTCAGGAAACGTTGGAGGGCCGACAAGTTTCCGTTCAAAATGTGGCTCTATCCGGTCCCCGTCATTGTTGCGCTGGTCTCCTGGGCAGCAATTTTTGTTTCCACCGGTGCTCTGTTTGCCCTGGGAGGCGTTGTCACGATTGCTGTCGGTGCGGCAGTGTTCTTTGGCCGTGCGTACGTGAGACACGAATGGCCGTTCACTACAGCCGCATAATTGACTTACAGACCACGAAGTGCACGAAGGACACGAAGAAGTGATTCTTTGTTTCGTTACATTCGCACATTTGTGTCATTCGTGTTATTCGGGTTATCTTCTAACATTCGAGGAGCCATGAATTACCAAAGACTTGTCCGTCGCTTGCTGGGAATTCACGTTCTCTTGTTCTTGTTCAGCGCATCCCTCTTTGGTCAGTCGACTGTTGGCGCAAGCGTTGATCGCTTTGCGGATAAGATCGCGAAGGCCCGCAGTGCAATCTTGGACTCCATGGCTCGCTCGGGAGTGCCCGGAGCTTCGATCGCGATTTCACTGAACGATACTCTGATCTGGAGCGAAGGATTCGGCTATGCGGACGTCGAACAGCGTGTGCTCGTTACTCCTTCCACGAAATTCCGCATCGGGAGCGTCTCAAAACCCCTGACGGCCTCGGCGCTGGCACAACTCGTCGAGCAGGGAAAAATCGACCTCGATGCTCCCATTCAGAAGTATGTCCCGAATTTTCCGAAGAAACGTTGGCCGATCACAGCGCGGGAACTTGCGGGACATCTCGCAGGTATTCGGCACTACCGGAATGCGGAGTTCCTCCTCCAGAGGCATTTTGAGACCGTCCAGGAAGGGCTGACGGTCTTCCAAGACGACACGCTTCTGTTCGAACCGGGAACAAAGTTCTCGTACTCCTCCTACGGATGGAATCTCCTGAGTGCGGCCATTGAAGGAGCTTCCGGAGAGCCGTTTCTAACCTACATGGATCGACACATCCTCGGCCCGTTGACAATGCACAACACCACGGCGGAGTATGTCGACAGCATTCTGGCGTTTCGCGCACATTTCTACAGCCTGGGGAAAGACAGAGCATTGGTCAACGCTCCGTTTGTCGATAATAGCTACAAATGGGCAGGAGGGGGATTTCTTTCAACGCCGGAAGACCTGATTCTGTATGCGCGCATGTGGCTCGATCCGGGTTTTCTCAAGCCTGACACCAAACGATTGTTCATGACCTCTCAACGAACAGTCTCGGGAGAAGTCACGAGGTACGGGCTTGGGTGGTTTGAAACAACCGACCGCAAAGGCCGACATATTGTTTCCCACGATGGCGGCTCGGTGGGAGGGACGTCTTCATTGCTTCTGTATCCCGAACGAAAGTTTATTGTGGCGATCATCTGCAATTCCGACGTTTCGTTTGTTCGGGTCTCTTCCACCATGTTCGATACATTCCTGGAATGATTCGAACCACGAAGGGCACGATGAATAGCTCACGTTTCACGTTTTACTTTTCATCTTTCACCTTTCACTTACAGCCCTTCGCCTACCACTTATAGCTTACAACGTTCAACTGACAACTCCCGACCGCTATGGCCAAATCCTCCTCCCAATACCATCCCTCTCCATCCCGCTACGATTCCATGAAGTACAACCGCTGCGGACGGAGCGGGCTCAAACTTCCTGCAATCTCGCTCGGACTTTGGCATAATTTCGGAGATGTGGACTCGTTCGATACCGCCCGGGAAATGCTCCGGACGGCGTTCGACCTGGGAATAAGCCATTTTGACCTTGCGAACAACTACGGTCCATCCCCGGGTTCGGCGGAAGAGAATTTCGGGAAGATCCTCCGGAAGGATTTTCTGTCCCATCGTGATGAAATGTTGATTTCAACGAAAGCGGGTTACCTGATGTGGCCGGGTCCATACGGGGAATGGGGGTCGCGAAAGTATCTCATCGCGAGCCTGGATCAGAGCTTGAAGCGGATGGGACTGCCGTACGTCGACATCTTTTACCATCACCGCCCCGATCCGGAAACTCCGCTCGAAGAAACCATGATGGCGCTTGACCAGATCGTGCGGAGCGGAAAAGCGCTCTACGCGGGAATTTCTTCGTACTCTGCGGACCAAACCCGTCAGGCATCCAAAATCCTGCGGGAGCTCGGGACTCCCTGTCTGATTCACCAGCCCAAATACAACATGTTCGAACGGTGGATTGAAGGTGGACTGCTTCGGGTATTAAAGGAAGAAGGAATCGGTTGTATTGCATTCTCGCCGCTTGCCCAGGGTCTGCTCTCGGATCGATACTTGAAGGGAATCCCCCGCGACTCGCGGGCAGGCAAGCCTCATGGATTCCTTCGGCCTGAACAGGTTACCGGCGAAAAGCTGGCACTCGTGCGGACTCTCAACGAGCTCGCCAAAGAACGCGGCCAATCACTTGCCCAAATGGCTCTTGCGTGGATCATGCGTCATTCGGAGATCACTTCGGTGTTGGTGGGAGCGAGCCGCGTTTCGCAAATCCGGGAAACCGTCAAAACGCTTGAGAATCTGAATTTCTCCAGACAAGAACTTGAAACGATTGACAAGATCTTGGCAGGCGGTCCCGTTTCTCGCTAATAAATTCGTAATTTCCATTATCTGATTTCTTCCGATGGTTCCTTCGCGCGGCGAACGGGCAACCGTGGTCGCGCCGTAATTTCCGGTTCAGCATCATGGGTTTTATGAATCTCGAGCGCATGACCAAGTCAGCCAAATTTGTCGTTGGCCTTGGTCTCCTTGTTGCCATTGGGATTCTCGACTATGTGACGGGTCCGGAACTATCCTTTTCCATCTTTTATCTGATCCCGATTTCATTTATTGCCTGGACGGTTGGCAGGAAGTTCGGAATCCTTGCTTCCTTTCTCGGAGCGACTGTCTGGTTGCTCCTCGAACTACAGATGGGTCCGAGGTACGCGGTTCCGGCAATCGCTTACTGGAATGCACTTGTCCGCCTTGGATTCTTTATCATCGTTGCACTGGCCCTGTCGGCGTTACGCCGTTCACAGGAACGTCAGGAGGAACTGGGTCATTTCGTTGTCCACGATCTCCAGACGCCGCTCACGAATCTGACAGCCGGTATCAGAACTCTCGATCGGCTTGCGGGGAAGAAACTGAGCTCGGACGCGAAGGATCTTATCGAGATCTGCCTTGCGAACTGCGAACAACTTACGATCATTACCGATTCCCTACTGGGTCTGGCAAGAATCGAGGCTGGCAAAATGCCACTCCAGACAGCACCTGCCAGTCTCAAGGACCTCGTGAATTCTTCGCTCGACCAGGTACGGACCATTGCAGCGCACAAGAAGATGCAGATTGTTGCCGACTTGACCGAAGACGCGGATTCCGTCATCGCGGACTCCACCCTCACCACACGGGTTCTTGTGAACCTCGTCAGCAACGCGATCAGGTACAGCAACCCGGGCACGCTCATTGTCGTCCAGACGAAGAAATACAGCGAGACCATGGCTTCCGTCAGCGTTACAGATCAGGGCCCCGGTATTTCGGAAGAATGGAAGAAGAAGGTCTTCGAGAAGTTTTCCCAAATAGAAGCCCGAAAATCCGGTAGTGCGGTGGGAAGCGGACTCGGGCTGTCCTTCTGTCGTAAGGCTGTGGAAACGCAGGGCGGGAGTATCTTGCTCAGAAGCGTCGTCGATGAGGGTACGACCGTTGTATTTACCCTTCCCCTCAATATCCCAAACACCTGAGGATTCCTCAGGCTGCCGATCATTCTTCCTTATTCTTCCTTCCGAATCGCGGTATCGGCTAACCGGTTTCGCTCCGATCAGCTTCAGGTTCAGGGCATTCTGTGCCGTCATTGATCCGGCTGTGTCGGAGTTTCCCACACGTTCGTCGGCACTTCCCACACACGTCCCATCGCAGAATTCCTCATCTCCTCAAAAACGCCGACAATGACCATTCTCACCGGTCGTTGACGCAGGCACCTTCTTTGCATGACACCGTTCGAGTCCCGCCGCATCCGCGTGTGGGATCTCCCAACGCAATCATCAAAGGAGAACGAACGTGTCTGAATTCTTCGAGTCGGAAGCCGTATGGTTGAATATCACGAATGCCGCTCTCGGCATCGTGACACTTGCCTGTCTCATCCTTGTCGGTCGTGCAGTATTTCAGGAACTCGTCGCACGTGCCAGAAAAGCCGTGCACATTCCCGTGGAACAGGATGACCACGCATTCGATATCGAATCCCTCGGTATTACCATGGCGGACGGCGGCGAACCCATAAACGAAAATGCGATCGCCCGGTCCATCGAGGGTGTCGAGCCCGATACGCCGAATATCATCCGCTCCGATAACTGAGTAAAGAGCGAAACCGCAAAGAGCCCAAAGAAGGCCCACCCGCCAACGAAGACCCAAATTGGCAGGCGGGCGCAAAGTGCGCAAAGAGGAATGAGTAGTTTTTGTTTCACAATCCTCCTTAAACCGCTGCGGTTCTGCGGTTCAGTACAAGCTTCACAATCACGGGGGTATGCTTTGAATCTGCATCTGCAACAACCTGGCATATACGCCAGAGGAGGCCAGCGATGAGATGTGCATTCCTCAGAGAGGCGCAGGTGAAATACTGTTGCGCTTCCCAATTCAAGAAAATGATTGTCCGGACTCCGGAGCATGCGAGCAAGGAACGATGCTCGTCTCCGGAATGGACGCAATGCCCGGTTGCACGAGAGCATCGCGAAGAGCATCCGAGCCAGGAGCACTGTCCATTCCTCCAGGAATCGCTCGTGCAGTACTGCTCGGCGTCGCCGGTTTCGAAATTTGTTCCGTACACCGAAGCGGTCCTCTCACGGTGTGGGAACGATAACCACCATTACTGCGAGCTGTATGTCTCGCTGGCCGAGCCGCCCAAAGGGCTTTCGCGGGAGCGATCCACAGGCCTTCCGGGCAAAACGGAATCCTGGGTCGACGGTATTTGGGTGCCGACGACCATCTCGTTTTCCCGAAATCACCTCTGGCTCGACGTCAATGAAGACCATACCTACCACGTGGGGATTGACGGATTTCTCGCGCGCGTTCTGGGAAAAGTCGATGATATCAACTTCCTGACAGAAAACAGCGCCGGCCTTCCAACAGTTGTCCTTACGGTGCGCGGAGTTGATCTCCAGCTTGCGTTCCCGAACAGGATGAACGTTACCGCCACAAATTCGTACCTGCGCAGCAATCCCGATAAAATCAACTCCGATCCCTACAAACTCGGCTGGCTGTTTGAAGGCGTCGATCCAAAACCGGCTCCGAAGACGGGAGGGAGTAAGGTGGAGGAAGGATTGATCAGCGGAAAGCAGGCTTGCTCCTGGATGGCTGCCGAATCGCGTCGCCTCACAAGCTATGTGCACGAAATGCTTGCCGGACGAAGCGCGGGACAGGACATCGTAACCGCGATGGACGGAGGTACGTTCGTCCCCGGTATTGCGCGAACTCTCAGCCACGAAGAAATGCTGCGATTGTTTAACGAGTTCTTCTCGACGGCTGCAAAATGGAGACTGACCTTATGATGAGTCGAACGACAGCGCTGGTCCTGGCGGGGGTGGTGTTCTCGTTGATGTTTGGCTGGTTTGTGTTTCCGGCGCTCCTTTACAAATCGGTCGAGCAGCCAATTCAATTCAGTCATGCGGTGCATACGGGCGAAGCAGTTGGGATGAAATGCGAGGACTGCCATGCGATCCGTGAGGATGGCCGGTTCTCGGGTATTCCGAATGTCCAACAGTGCGCCGGGTGCCATCAGGAACAGGTCGGAACTTCCGAGAATGAAAAGAAGCTTGTTGAGGAATACGTCAAGAAGAACCGTGAAGTGCCGTGGTTGGTCTATGCGCGCCAGCCCGAAAATACTTACTTCTCCCATGTACGGCATGTGAAGGAAGGGCAGCTGGCATGCGAACGATGTCACGGTCCGCACGGCACGAGCACAGAACTTCGTTCGTACGAGGAAAACCGAATCAGCGGGTACAGTAAGGATATTTGGGGAAGCAACATCGCCCGGATCAAGTTCGAACCATGGCAGGGAATGAAAATGGACGATTGCGTCGCCTGCCACGAGACGAAGAACGCCCAACGGGCCTGCATTGATTGTCATAAATAGTGAACCTCCATGTCATTCACACGTCGTGATCTCTTGAAAGTCGCCGGCGGCTCTGCTGCCGGAATTCTTCTCACCCCCGTTCCGTGGAAATTGCTGGATGACGTCGCAATCTGGACTCAGAACGGCCCCTGGATTCCACGGCCTCCTCGCGGTGACGTCTCCACGCGTTTTTCAACATGCACGCTCTGCCCAGCGGGTTGCGGCTTGCGTGTAAAGCTCGTCGGGAATCACCCCGTCAGCGTTTCGCCAGTGCCAAACCATCCGCGCAGAAGTTCACTCTGCCCCGCCGGCTTGCTGGCGCACCACATGGTCTATCATCCGCTTCGCATGAAGGCTCCGGCGAGAATCGCTAGTAGAGACGACCGGGTTGATGCCGAAGCGGTCAGTCTGCAGGAAGTGCTCACGGCGATCACCTCTGCGATTTCGGCTTCAGATCAGGAAGGGCAAGTCGCCGTCCTCGACCAGCGTCCGGGTCGGGCGCAGTCAACATTGCTCAAGAGATTTGTCTCTGCTCAGAAAAACGGCGTCTATCTGACGCCTCCGTCGGACGAGAATGTCACGGCACATGCGTTGAACGCGATAATGACATCGCCGATTGGCTCTTTGGGCTTTGACATTGAACATGCACGCAGCATAGTAAGCTTCGGGGCGCCTGTTCTTGAAGATTCCTCGATTCTGCAGCAACAGATGGCAATGAAAGGAGGCGAGCGAATCCGGGTGACTCAGGTCGAATCCGGCCGCTCGCGTTCTGCAGTCCTGGCAGACCGATGGATTCCCATCAAACCGGGAACGGAAGCGGCATTTGCCATGGGACTCGCTCATGTTCTGATTGCGGATAAAATGTACGACCGGAGCTTCGTTGAACGGCTCAGCACAGATTTTTCCACCTATCGTCAACTGGCTTCCCGGTTTACCCCCGAACGAGCAGCAGAAATCACAGGCACGAGTGCAGATGCTGTCGTGGGGACCGCGCGTGAGCTCGGGAAACGGACACCGTCGATTGTTGTGGCGGGATCCGCCGACGGAGGCAGTCCCCACCAAGCCGATGAAGCCAGAGCAATCTGGGGATTGAACTTCCTGCTTGGAAACATCGGACGGACGGGTGGCATTGTTCGCCGTCGCGAAGAGAGTTTTGAGGAAGCGGGACGAACATTCGTACTCCCGGCATCAAGAGATCTTGCCTCGACGCCGGATCACTCAATCCGTCTGCTCCTCATCGACAGCTCGGCGGGAGAAGCCACGATTCCATGGAGTTTAGTGGAAAAGAAACTGATCCCTGAAAAGAGCCTCGTTGTCAGCTTCTCGCCGATCCTCTCGGGAATCGCAGCAAAATCCAATTTTATCATCCCCACACCAACGCATCTGGAATCGACGGCTGATGTCGCGACTCCGTTTGGTGCAACACTTCCGTCGTATGCACTGTCCTCGCCTCTTTATCAACCTCCAACCGGAGTCGTGAAGTGTGAGGATGTGTTGAACGCACTTACACCGTCGACAGGTACTGTTGAAGAAGAAATGAAGCGAAGAGTCGGAGCGATTCATAAAACCGGACGAGGAAAGGTGTTTAAGTTCAAGGACGGGTCATTTGTTGAGACACGGACTATCAGCTCGCCTGACGAATTGCAGCAGTCGCTCCTGGATGGTGCCCTATGGCTGGATTCACCACGGCCGACAGGCGCAAGACCTCGGTTTTCGTTCCTGGAGGAGGGAGTAAACGGCTTCAATCGAATGCTGACCGCCTGTGAAAAGTCCGGGAATGGCCAAGGCGGTTCATACCTTCAGGCCTTGGTCCTGATGGGCATGCCGGCGGGTCTTTCTTCACCTCTCATGACCAAAGTGTATCAGGAATCGAACCTCCGGCAGACAGCGCAAGTGGTTCTGGTTCATCCGGAGACAGCGGGGAGCGGTATGGATGAAGGGTCGACGGTCGTCGTGGAAACAGCGAAGGGTTCACTTCGAATGACTGCGCATCTCGACCGCTCGGTCAAACCGGGAGTCCTTCAGGTAACGACTGGTCCGGATCCGGTGGGATTTATTCCTCAAGGGTTTCAGCAGAAGGAGGGCGTCCTTTCTCTGGTTGAAGTTGCCGAGGACGGTACATGGAAATCGACACATGCAGTTCTTCGAAAGGTTTAGGGGTTATGGAAGAAACGAAAACCAAAGGATCACGATACGGTATGGTGGTGGATCTCGATCGATGCACCGGGTGTGGAATGTGCACCGTTGCCTGTGCGGTGGAGAACAATATCCCCCCCGCACGTCCATCGGCGACGGAGCGGACGGGCATAACCTGGATGCGTGTATCGGAGGTCGAAAGCAACGAATCATTTCCGGCGACCCAATCGGTGTTTATCCCGATGAGTTGTCAGCAATGCGAAGACGAGCCGCCCTGCGTGTCCGTGTGTCCGCAGAATGCCGTGGAGGTTGATCCCTCCACCGGAATCGTAGCGCAGATTCCGGAACGCTGCCTCGGCTGCAGATACTGTATGACTGCTTGTCCCTACCATGCCCGGTATTTCAACTGGTGGGATCCGAAATGGCCGGAGGGTATGGAGAACACGCTCAATCCCGACGTCTCCGTCCGGATGCGCGGCGTGGTGGAGAAATGCAACTTCTGCCACGGACGACTTCACGAAGCAAAGCAAAAAGCTGCAGCTGAGGGCAGGAAGAATCTGCTCCCCGGAGAGTATGTGCCGGCGTGCGTGGAAACTTGTCCGACGCAGGCGATCCTGTTCGGCGACCTCGCGGACGCAGAGAGCGACGTAGCGAAGGCGGCACGAAGCGAGTCAGCATTCCGATTCCTCTCGCGTATCGGGACAGAACCAAAAGTCTACTATCGTTCAACGAAAGCCTGGGTGCGTCGTCTGTCGGAACACGATCTCGCCCGCACAAAGAAGGAAGAACTCCATGGATAATTCTCTGATATCGCGGGGTTTGCAGCGCTGCGATTTTTCGAAATTCACGCTCTGGATTGCCCCTTGGGTTCTCCTCCTCGCCTGGGGGCTCTATGCGATTTATCTGTGTCTTGCAGAGGGTTTGAATCAAACCAACATGGACAACCGTTTTGCATTCGGGCTTTGGATTTATCTCGACCTCACGATTATTGCGTTTGGGGCAGGCGCGTTCTTCACCGGGTTTTTGCTTTACATCCTCCGGCGAAAAGAGCTGAAAGCGGTCATCAACAGTGCAGTGGTCCTTGGGCTCATCTGCTATAGTGGGGCAATCTTCGTCCTCATGGTGGATGTCGGCCAGCCGCTGCGGGCCTGGTTTACCTTCTGGCATCCAAACGTTCACTCCATGCTCACGGAGGTCACGTTCTGTCTTACCTGCTATCTGACGGTCCTGATCGTTGAGTATGCTCCGATCGTACTCAAGAACAGAAAGCTCCGTCAGATTCCCAAATTCCTCGTGTTCGAGTTTGAGCTTCACAAGCTGATGTTCGTGCTTGCCGGTGTGGGCACGCTCCTGTCGTTTTTCCATCAGGGGTCACTCGGAGGATTGTACGGAGTCCTCCGCGGCCGTCCGTTTGCGTTCCGAGAAATGCTCGGCATATGGCCGTCGACGTTTTTCCTGTTTGTTCTCTCAGCGATGGCCGCGGGCCCGAGCTTTGTGCTTGTGACGACATGGCTCATCGAGAAAATCACAAAGAAACAGCTGGTGAAGCCCGGCGTTCTGAGTTTCCTCGGAAAGATCTCAGGAATCCTGCTCGTCGTGTACATCCTTCTGAAAACAGTCGACACCCTTGTGTGGATCAACAGCACGTCGCCGGCCGCCGGATTCCCGGCCTTCGAGTACTATGAGCGGAAATCGTTCGGGACCTGGATTCTCTTCAGCGAGATCGTCCTCTTCGGCCTGGTGCCGGCTGTCATGCTGATGAGCAGAAGACTGCGCGAGAACGTGCGGTGGCTGATTCCGGCAGCGGTGCTTGTGCTTGCAGGAGTAGCGTTGAACCGGTTTGTGATGACGATTCAAACGCTCGCACTGCCGACGCTGACGTTCGATCGGTTTGTTTCGTATGCTCCCAGCTGGCAGGAAGTCGGGGCGTTCGCCGCGGTTATTGCGTACGGTGTTATCCTGTATTCACTTTCTTACCGCTATCTCTCGCTCTTTCCGCAGGAGCGCGAGCTGACGGTTCAATCGTAACGGAGGTACCTATGCTACCATGGATCTATGAATTTCGCTGGGATGCCGGCCACATTATTTTTCTCGGCGTTTTCTATGCGGTGGTTGCGACGATCATTGTAACCGTTGTAAAAGCGCTTATGCGCGCCCGCAAGGATTTCACGTCGCACCGCGACACGGATGTTTTGTGGAAAGCTGCCTTTGAGGACCTTGCCAAAGAAGCAAAAACCTGCCGCCACGAATTTCTGGGAGATGTCAAACAACGTACCTGCGACCACGAGTTCGACTGCAGGACGTGCGAAACGCACGCCGCCTGGCTGGCAAAAGGCGTGACATCAGATGAACCAAGGATACAGGCGGCGCAGGTCGAACAGATCCTCGGACTCCGCATGCCCCTGGATCGCCTGTATCATCGCGGGCACACATGGGTCCGGCCCGAAGTGGACGGAACGATTTCAGTTGGACTGGACGACTTTGCGAGGAGATTGGTGGGAACGGCGGACGGAGTTGTTCTTCCAAAAGTTGGACAAAAGGTCCACGTTAATGGAACTGGATGGAAATTCAGGAAGAAGGATTCTGAAATCCGGATTCTGTGCCCCGTCGACGGCGAGGTGGTTGCTGCTCGCGACGAGACAAGCGGCTGGCACTTGCGGGTGAAACCGGAAGGGGACAAGATCGATTTTCGTCACCTTTTTGGCAAAGACGAACTGAAACCCTGGCTGACGCGTGAAATGGAACGTCTTCAGGCAGCGTTATCTTCGAGGGGAGTGGGTGTAAGCCTCGCCGACGGCGGAGTTCCGGTCGACGACATGCCGGCCTCATACAAAGACGCCGACTGGGATGCGATTTGGGGAGAGATGTTTTTGGAGAATTAGGAAAAGCAGCAGTCAGCTTTCAGCTATCAGCAATTAGCTCCTGCGGAGATCGGGGGAACGGTGGAAGGGGTAGCGCGAAGTGTCACTTCGCTGGTAGGGTTCTTAGGAGCGTTTAGCACTCTTCCAACGGAGGTTGGCAATCCGTCCTACGTTAAGAGCGAACCGCAAAGGTCGCAAAGCTTGCCCGCCGGTTTTGTGGTGGGAAGGCGCAAAGGACGCAAAGGGAAAATTTGGTAAAACGAAAAAACGGGCTTAAGGCACCTATTGCCTCCAACCTCCCTACCTAAACCCAATCGCCTTCCTTTTTGGCTCGGGTAGTTGCGGCGGATCGATGATTGCCATGATACGCTGGAGAATCCCGACGATCGCAGTTTCGTGAACGTTCAATCTTGTCTTGAGCTCTTTCTCAAGTTCAGTCAATTTGCGAGCGAGCTCGGCGGTGCCGGATAACGCGGCCCGCATCTTAATAAATGCCCGAATAACGTAGACGCTCATTCGGACTGCGCGATTACTATTGAGCACGTTCGCAGCCATTATCGCTCCGTGTTCGGTAAATACCGTGGGAAGATACTTCCGATGCTTCCCGCTTCCCCTTTTTAAGGTCGCATTTTGCGACCTTAAAACCTGTAGAGCTTCCCATTCCTTCCGGCTCAATCGAAAACAGAAGTCCGCTGGGAACCGGTCTTTGTTGCGTCTAACTTGCTCATTGAGCCGCTTCGTCGTCACTCCATAGATTAAAGCAAGATCACCATCTATGATGACCTCTCGCCGCGCACTGCGACAATGAGCCTTTCCAAGTCCTGACGTTTCTTGGCATAATGGTGAGACATGGCTCCCTCCAGAATGTTCTGACCACTAATTGGATTGTTTTGTATGAAGGGGGATGGTGGTGCAGCGAAGGGATTGTTTGTGAAAAATAGCGGATTACAGCGGAAAGATCAAGGAGAGAAGAACGTGACCGTGAGACTCCGCCATGAAGATTGGCGGAGAAGTGTCGTGGCAAACCGCACGGGACGCAGAGGAAAAAGAGATAAGAGAAGGGGGGCGACAAAGAATACCACAAGAAAAAGAATCGCCATCCCTGCCTGCCAAAAGGCGCAGAATAGAAGGTTACCTTCTACCAAGATCAGACACTGTTGAAGGTAACCTTCGGCTTGAGACGGCAATTCCTCCCACCAAGAACTTCCTACTTAAATCCAATCGCCTTTCTTCTTGGTTCAGGTAAGTGCGGCGGATCGATGATCGCCATGATGCGTTGAAGAATCCCGACGATTGCATTTTCGTGCACATTCAACCTTGTCTTGAGTTCTTTTTCAAGCTCTGAAAGTTTGCGAGTCAGTTCCGCTGTGCCAGAAAGGGCACCTCGCATTTTCACAAATGCCCGAACAACAAAAACACTCATCCGGACTGCACGATTGCTGTTGAGAACATTTGCAGCCATCAGAGCACCGAATTCGGTGAAGACAAAGGGGAGTTTTCTACGGCCGCCACGTTTGCCGTTTGATGTCGCAATTTGCGACATCAAAGACTCAAATTCTTTTCGTTTGAGTCGGAACATGAAGTCTGCCGGAAATCGGCTAAAATTCCGTTTTACCTGCTCATTCAAGCGCCTGGTCGTCACACCGTAGATCCCAGCGAGGTCGTTGTCGAAGATGACCTTCTTCCCACGTATCACAACAATCAGTGACTCTACGTGGTCCAGCCGTTTGTCGCGGAAATGGTGAGACATAGTTCCCCCTTCAAGAGTTCAAAAAGTGTGAGTGCGTTGTGAGGGGGATGGTTCTCCACCGAGGAACAACGAAAGAAGATAGATGATTCTGACCGAAGGGTCAAGCTTACAGAGGAGAAGGTTACTTTCTACCAAGATCAGACACTGTTGAAAGTAACGTTCGGCTTAGATCGGAATTCAAAAAAGAATCGTTATCCCTGCCTGAAGGTCTACGACTCCCCTTGTGCGAGGCCTTTGCCAAATTTGCCTTCACCATGGTTCGACTACGCTCACCATGGCGTATTTTTCTTGATTTGCCGCCTGACACTCTTTCACCCCATCCATCATTCGAAAGTACGTATCCGTGAGAATCAGCGACAATCCCTGCCTGCGGCAGGCATGAGTATCCGCATCCCCTCGATCAACAATCTTAACCTACAACTTTCAACTTACAATTTTCAACGCTCATCGTTCGATCTTATACTTCTTCATCCTCTCATACAACGTCGACCGGTCGATCCCGAGAATAGCCGCGGCTTCCTTGATGTTCCCTCCCGTCTTCTTGACGGTCGCGGCGATCACTTCCTTTTCAACCTCATTGAGTGACCGGTCCGAGGGGACTTTCCAGGTTTTGTTGTTGCCGTTTCTGCCGTGGTTCAGGAATTCGAAATCCTCCCCGGAAAGCACATTCCCTTTGCACGTGACCATGGCCCGCTCGACGGCATTCTCGAGCTCCCGCACGTTTCCCGGCCAGTCGTGATTCAGGAGAAGCTTTAATGCTTCTTCCGTGATGTCCCCGATGTTCTTCCCAAGCTCGTGGGAAAGGCGCTCGACAAAGTGGCGGGCAAGGAGCGAAATATCCTCCCGACGCTCGCGCAGGGGAGGAATTCGAATGTTGATCACATTGAGCCGATAAAACAGATCGTCGCGGAACTTTGCTTCCTCCACGGCTTGCTGCAGGTCCCGATGCGTCGCAGCAATAACCCGGACGTCAACCTGAATCTCTTCCGAGCCCCCAACGCGATAGAATTTGCGCTCCTGAAGAACGCGAAGGAGGTCCATCTGCAACTTGGCTGAAATGTCTCCGATCTCGTCGAGGAAAATCGTCCCTCCGTCGGCAAGTTCGAACTTGCCCTTCTTCTGCGACGTCGCGCCCGTAAACGATCCTTTTTCGTGTCCGAAAAGCTCCGACTCCAGAAGAGTCTCCGCAAGTGCGGCGCATGATACGCCGACGAAAGGCTTGGCCGCCCGGTCGCCGGAGAAATGCACGGCTCGTGCAACGAGTTCTTTGCCCGTGCCGCTCTCTCCCTGGATCAACACCGTGCTCTTCAGGCTCGCGACCTCTTTAATAAGCTGAAAGATCTCTTCCATCTTTGGGCTTTTGCTGATGATGTCGTGGAACCGGTATTGCCGCGAAAGCTTCTTTCGCAGGATCAGGTTCTCCCTCTGAAGGTTCTTGAGTTTGATAATGCGGCTGATGAGGAGCGAAATCTCCGCAGGATTGCAGGGCTTTACAATGTATTCCTGGGCCCCTTCTTTCAATGCGGTAATCGCCGTGTCGACCGTCGCGTAGGCAGTAATGATAATGACCGACGCCTCGGGGCGGAGCTTCCGGATTTCCATCATGGTCTCGATTCCGTCCGGACCGCCCGGCATCTTGAGGTCGATGAAGTAAATGGCGTAGTCGCGCGCCCTCGCACGCTCTATGGCTTCTCGGCCGCCCGCGACGGCGTCGACCGTGTAGCCATCCTCCCGCATCCAAGCCGCCATCGACTCCCGGGCGATTTCCTCGTCATCGACAACCAGTATTTCCCAGTGCGAATTCATTGTTGTCTCCGTGTTCTTTTATACAACTTGTAAGCCTTGGTTATTTAACCGCAAAGGACGCAGAGGAGGCCTGCCCGCCGAAAGAGGTCCATTGAGCAGGCGGGCGCAAAGAACGCAAAGGGAAATAGGGGAAGAATACGGAACATACTCATCCTTTCTCTGCGCCCTTTGCGCATTCCCGCCACAAAACCGGCGGGCAAGCTTCGCGGCTCCGCTTTTTCTACGATATAGACATTATTCAAATCCCCATCAAACCATGGTCTGAGTCCCCCCGAAGTCTTTTCTCTGTGAACTCCTCTTCCTATGTGTCCTCTGTGAAATTCTTTGTACTGAGGTCTCAATCCCCAAAATATTTTCTCAGTGAACCTCCTCTTCCCCTGTGTCCTCTGTGAAATTCTTTTTACTGAGGTCACAATTCCCAAAATATTTTCTCAGTGAACTCCTCTTCCTCTGTATCCTCTGTGAAATTCATTTTACTGAGATCTCAATCCCCAAAATATTTTCTCAGTGAACTCCTCTTCCTCTGTGTCCTCTGTGAAATTCTTTCAAACAAGCGCCTTCACATGATCCCTTAGCACCGCCAGACAATTCCTGCACAACTCGTCCCCCTTTGAGTCAAGCTGGGCCGCGCCCGTAGCGAGCGACATCGGACATCCCTTCGAAAGACAATGCGTGAGCCCAAATGTGTGTCCAACTTCATGGACCGCCTCTTTTGCAAGCCGTTGAAGCATAAGGTCGCCATTGGGGGGCAACCCGTAGAATTCCTGGCGCATGCGAGCGACCGATACAACCGCGAATGTTCCCCGGAGCTGTGCCTGACCATACACGAAGCTGAGCATCGGGATAAACAAATCAACTTCGGTCACAGCCATCAGCCGAAACGTATGGGCTGGGGAGTGCTCCGCAAGCCAGCGGAGAATCAGCTCGGAATTAAATTGACCCCGCAGCGCATCAAACGCGAAGTCTGGCCGCGGTTGACCGCTCAGCCGCTGGACGTCGAATCCAAATGTCTCCCACAAACACACTTCCGCCGTGGAGAGTACCTCTTCCTCCACATGTCCCATCGGCAGGATGAGAAGCGGACTCACACGCTCCGCTCCGGTTGCCCGTTGGTTTGTGATACCCCGGAATTCTCCGTCAGGCCATCGGTCCGCGGGATGGTGACCGTGAACGTCGAACCTTCACCGACGGTGGACGCTGCCTCGATCTCTCCATGATGCGCTTCCACAATCCCGTACACGACCGACAGTCCCAATCCGACACCTTTCCCTTCTCCTTTGGTCGTGAAGAAGGGGTCGAAAATCTTGTTCAGGTGTTCCGGAGAAATTCCGTCGCCGTTGTCTTTGACTTCGAGCGTTACGCGTTCCTGATCGTAGCGCGTTACGATCGTTACGACCGGGCCCACCTTGTTTTGCGAAGCTTCCGCCGCATTCATCACGAGGTTCAACAGCACCTGCTGCATCTGCGATGTGTCGCAGGGAATGGTCGGGAGATCTTCCGCGAGGCAAAGCTTCACCTCGACATTCATGAGCTTGAGTTTGTGGTTCACGATGATGAGCGTCGAACGAATGACGGAATTCAGATTGATGTTCGCCCTATGCGGTTTCGAGCGGCGTGAAAAGGCGAGCAGGTTGGCCACGATCCGTCCCACGCGGGATGTCTCGTTTACCACCTGGTCGAGATACTTCCGCACTTCTTCGACGCGTTCCGAAGGAAGTCCTTTGGCGGTGATAATCCGTTGCATGAGCATTGAGAGGTTCAGGACGCCGGAGATCGGATTGTTGATTTCGTGTGCCACACTGGCCGAAAGTTGTCCCAACGAAGCAAGCCGGTCGCTCTGAAGGAGCTTCTGATGGGCGATCCGCAGCTGCTCCGACCGTTCCGCGACCTTTGTCTCGAGCCTGTCCGTAAACTGGTTCAGTTCCGCAAGAGCAATGCGCAGGCGTTCGCGCATCACATCGAATGACCGCGCAAGCTGTCCGATCTCACCCGTGGTGTTGATCTCGATCGGAGTGTCGAGCTGCATCTCGCTGACCTTCCTGGTCCCTTCGATCAACTTGCGTATCGGGATATCGACAAAGTGACGACTGAACAAGACGATGAACACACCCACGAGGAGAATATGAACGCCGGCCATGAGAAACACCCGTTCCTCCATGGCGACCTTTTCGTTGTCCACCTGCTCCAGGCTGAACGCCACGTCAAGCACGCCGAGCACCTTGACGTTTGCAGGATGAGCGTGGCAATCGGCCTGACTGCAGGACGGCTCGTTATAAATGGGTGTGACGAGGGCAAGCGTTCGGATGCCGCTGGGAGCGCGGTAGATTCTGGCGCGGGAAGGGACATCGACTTTGACGAGCGGCTGATCACTCGCATGACAAAAGTAGCACGCTTCGGCCTTCTTGTCGACCTGAAGGTTCTCGCCGGAGGTCGTGGAGAACATCACGCGGCCTTCCTTGTTGAAAATCCGGATGCGTTCGATCCCTTGCTTGAGGGCGATGGTATTCATGACCGTGTAGGCGTCATCCCGGCGGTCGGCGAGCATGGCATGCCAGGTTGCGCTCGTGATGCCACGGGAGAGCTGGTCCGCGCCCGTGACCATGGCGTTGAGGAGCTGGCGCTCCTGAGTCTTGATGGTGATGAATCCGGAAATCCCTTCCGCCACAATAATGAGAACGGTGAGGGAGATGATCAGCTTGGCGGCGAGACGGTTTTGCTGAAAGTAGTTCTTCATGTGAGGCAAATGTTGGGAGTCGGTGACAGAACGAGGGCAAGAATTGTGCCGTGAGGAAGTGACGGAAAACCCTACAGGGCGGCATGAGGCGTGTGTGAGTTTTGGGAATTTCGCAGACCTGCGATGCCACGTCGAGGAATTGGGAATCAATTGCCAGAGGGAAATCAAATTGCAGGTTGAGGCAGGGAGGGGTATATTGGGGAGGAAGATGGAGAAAAACATACGTCATGGTGAGCCCGCCTTCGGCGGGTAAACTCCGGCGAATCATGTGTGAGGACGAAGAGGAAAACAAGAGGAACAATGGAATAATGGAATATTGGAATTGAGAATTGCGCTTGCGGCCAAAAGCTCCCCGTCATGAGGGAAAAGGGCAAAAGGTAAAGGGTAAAGGGAATTGCATGACCGTGGGGAGGAGAACAGATGGCAGATTGCAGGCGGCAGATAGCAGATTCGAACAAGGGCGTTTCGACCTTGGTCGAACGACTTCTTCAGGAATCCAAATCGCGACAACAGAATGAAGCCTGAAGCCCACGATTGTGAATCGTGGGTGGCATTCACGATTTTGAATCGTGGCGACATCGCAGACACGACCATCGGCCTCTCAACCTTGGTCGAAGGATTTTTTCAGGAATCCAAATCGCGACAACAGAATGAAGCCTGAAGCCCACGATTTGAATCGTGGGTGACATCGCAGACACGACCATCGACCTCTCGACCTTGGTCGAACGACTTCTTCAAGAATCCAAATTGCGACGACAGAATGAAGCCTGAAGTCCACGATTTGAATCGTGGGTGACATTCACGATTTTGAATCGTGGGTGACATCGCAGACACGACCATCGACCTTGGTCGAAGGATTTCTTCAGGAATCCAAATCGCGACGACAGGTTGAGGCCTGAAGCCCACGATTGTGAATCGTGGCTGGCATCCCCGACACGGTCACCCGACTCTCACAATTCGCAGATGTCAAAGAGCGCCGCATGAAATTGGCGGGCAGGGAGCGAAGTTTTCCCCGACCTTCAGGTCGGGGCCACCGCCCTCACCGAAACGCGGGCTTTAGCCCTTATGACTTCATATCTTATCACCTCACCTCTATGAAACGAATTTCTTTGGGCTCCATCATTCTGCTCTCACTACAACTGGCAGCATTCACTCCAGCTCTTTCAAGGCAGATCACTGCAGACTCCGTCAAAGCCGAATTCCTCCATTCGTGGAATGCGTACAAGCAATACGCGTGGGGGCATGATGCGCTGAAACCTCTGAGCAAAAAGCCACACGACTGGTATAGGTCCTCACTCGTCATGACGCCCGTCGACGCGTATGACACAATGGTGCTCATGGGTCTCACAAAGGAAGCAGCGGAAGCCCGGCAGCTCATCCTCGACAGTCTTTCCTTCGACCGGGATGTGGAAGTGCAGGCGTTCGAGATTATCATCCGGCTGTTGGGGGGATTGCTTTCCGGATATCAGATGAACGGCGACGGGAGATTTCTTGAACTGGCTGAGGACCTGGGTAAACGCCTTCTGCCGATTTACAATTCGCCGACTGGAATGCCGTATCGTTACGTTCATCTTCAGACCGGAAATGTGCGGGACGCGGTCAACAATCCTGCAGAAATCGGCACGTCGCTGCTGGAATTTGGAACACTCAGCAAGCTGACGGGCAATCCGGTCTACTATGAAAAATCGAAGCGGGCGCTCGTGGAGCTCTTTAAACGGCGATCGAAGATCGGACTCGTTGGCACATGGATCAACGTCGAGACGGGAATATGGACGAACCCCGCGAGCCACATCGGCGGAGCGATCGATTCGTACTATGAATATCTGTTCAAGGCCTGGCTCCTGTTTGGGGATAAAGAGTGCAAGGAAATGTGGGATGAAAGCATCAGGGCGATCAATACCTACGTTGCCGACACTGCCCATGGAGAGTTGTGGTATGGACAGGTGGATATGGAGACGGGCAAGCGCACGGAGACAACGTTTGGGTCGCTTGAGGCTTTCTTTCCGGCGTTGCTGTCGCTGTCGGGAGATCTGGAAAGAGCCCGGCGACTGGAAGAATCATGCTACACCATGTGGAATTTGCATGGAATCGAGCCCGAGCAACTGGACTATGTCACTATGAAAGCAACTGATAAGCGGTATTACCTGAGGCCTGAGATCATTGAATCCGCGTATTATCTTTATCGGATAACCGGGGATTCGAAATATCGCCAAATGGGGGAGGTTTTCTTCAGGAGTTTGAAGAAATACTGCAGAACAGAAGCGGGATACGCGTATTTGAAGGACGTGACGACGGGGGAGCAGGCGGACGGGATGGAGAGCTTCTTCTTTGCGGAAACGCTCAAATATCTGTATCTGTTACTTGCGCCAGCGGAAGCATTGCAGTTTGACAAGGCGGTATTCACGACGGAAGCTCATCCGATTCGGAGGACGTGGCAAGAGAGGTAGCACAGGTTCTCCTTTTTGCGAATGGGCAGAGGAGGATGTGGAAGAATTTATTCCGGGTGTTGACAATGTGTCGTCGATGTTTTATATTAATTCCGCCTCTGTCCTTAGAGGGACGGGGACACTCCGACGACCCGCAATCAAGTGGTTTGCCGGAGTTTTTCTCCTCTATGAACTTGCCCCGCTGCCACAAATCCCACCAGGCAGCGGGGTTTTTGTTATAGCATGCTAGGGCGCGGTACCCAAGTGGTAAGGGAGAGGTCTGCAAAACCTTTATGCGCCGGTTCGAGTCCGGCCCGCGCCTCAAGAGTAGTGAAGAGAGAGAATATTACCTGAAATCGCCTGGCGCCGTACCGCACTCGTGCCCGCGTGCAGCGCTGTAGGCGTGTAAGAGTGGTAAGGGAGAGGGGAAATGTATTTTGTGTATGTTCTGAGAAGTCTGAAAGACAACAAGAATTACACTGGTTCGACCGAGAACGTGGCAAAGAGATTGAAGGAACACAACGCCGGAAAGACAGAGTCAACAAGAAGGCGCAGGCCCTTTGAGTTGGTGTATCAAGAGGAGTTCAATACGAGGGAAGAAGCGGAAGCAAGAGAGAAGTATTTGAAGTCTGGTAAGGGGAGAGAGGAATTGAAATTGATTCTGGATACGGACGAGTAGCTGATTTGGCGCCGTACCGCACCCGCCGAGGGCGGGCAAGAGTGGTAAGGGAGAGGTCTGGCACCCGCCGTAGGCGGGCAAAAAACCTTTATGCGACGGTTCGAATCCGCCCGGCGCCTCTTAACAATGGAAAAATGTGAAATTGGAAAAATGGAAAATTGTTTTAAAGGAACCCGGGAAAAATAATGGCGTCGAAATGGAGCGAGGTGGTAAAATCTGTTTGAGCTGTTGTTGTCCATTTTCCCCATCGGTCCGAGGTGTTGTTAAACCATTTTCCATTTTCCATTTTTCATTTACACATTTTTCCACTGTAAAGGCCGGGGTGGCGGAACTGGTAGACGCACAGGACTTAAAATCCTGTGGGGAGCAATCCCTGTGCGGGTTCAACTCCCGCCCTCGGCACAAAATCGCCACTTTTCCTTCCTCTCAAGGTCCATTCCTGCCCGATGTGCACTCAAGTGTGCACTAGTGTGCACCATCCACCTCCACTTCAATCACATGGAGGTGCGTCATGTTCCTTTCCAGACGTTCGAATGGTATTTACTTTGTCTGCTTTGACGATGATCGAGGCAAGAGGAGAAGAATCTCAACAGGATGCAGGCGATGGTCGGAAGCGATCAAGTTCTTCCGCAACTTCAAAGAAGAGGAGTACAAGAAAACCTCGGACCGCATTAGCATAAGCGAGTTTGCCAAAAGTTACCTCGCCTTCTCTGCAACAACCCACGCCGCTAGCACTCAAGAAATTTTCAAGTACGCATTTATTGACCTCGAACGAACCTTGGGCGATGTTCCCTTGGACAAGATCAGCGTCAAAGAGATCGACATGTTTATCGCAATGAAAAGGAAGACATCGGACTGGACCGCGAAACGACTCTACCTTCACCTCGCGAGCGCATTTGAAAAGGCTGTCAAATGGGGCCATATCACGAAAAACGTCTTCCGGTCTGTCGAGAAGCCAAAACCGAGAGAGACTCAACCAGTCTATTTCACCAAACAGGATTTTCTGAAACTCCTCGCAGTAATTCAGAACGATGATTTCCGTGAGTTCTGTCTCACGGCAGTTTCGACGGGGCTTCGTTTGGGCGAGTTGACTTCCCTTGAATGGAACAACCTTGACTTTGCGCGGAAGGTCATATTCATCAGGAATTCCGCGACGTTTACAACAAAGGGAAGGAAGAATCGCGTAGTTCCGATGAACGAGCCGCTATTGAAACTACTCTCTGAGAGGAAACAAAAGGCCTCGTGCGGATTGGTCTTTCATTCAAACGGAGTGATCTTGAATCGATTTAAAGTGTCGCAGCGGTTTAAACAATATGTGAGGGAAGCAAAGCTGGACGACAAGCTGCACTTTCACAGTCTCAGACATACATTTGCGACGTGGCTGGTACAGGAGGGAGTTTCAATTTACGAGGTCCAAAAGCTCCTTGGTCACACATCGATTGCCGTGACCCAGATCTACAGCCATCTCGCAGCGAGTGAGCTGCATGGAGCGGTAAACAAGATTGCTCTTTTGGGTGAGGAAAAACATAAGGAGTAAATCACTAAAAATAATCAGTATCACCCCGCGGGTACGGTCTGTTTTCCCTGAATTCAGAAGATCAACTGTTTCCTGCAATTCAACAAAGCCTCTGAAATGTCTGTTTTTTTGTTGGGGACGTGTAACGCTCGGTCAAGAAGCTGGAGGGAAAGGCATTACCAAAGATAGGAAAGCTTACTGAAACAGTGGATTCCGCAAAGCTTGACAGCCTCAGCGAACTTCGTTACTTTGATTTGAATCCTGGGGGCAGGATCACATCTGACAGGAATTGAATGAGACCTCCGGATCGCAAGCGCGGTGACGGAGGTCTTTGTGTTTTCAAGAGCCTACAAAGAATAGAAGCGCCATAATATCGTTTTTCCACAAGTTATGTGAAATGGCGGCACGCACAAGATTTCATCCTACGCAAATTATCTCCACGAAATCGAGGTAACCATGGGTTACGTCACAGAAAATTTGGCCCCAGGCGAACAAGTAGTCCACCGAGCTAGATTGCACTGGAAGATTTTTTTCGTTCCAATAGTAATAGCTATTACTGCGCTTATCTGTTTTTCCCTTGCTTCTTCCTTGGCATGGGGGAATCGCGAAGCCGCGACAATCATCGGGACGGTGGGAACTCTACTTCTGATCTGGGCGGGACTTCGAGCTATTTTGAGAGCGATCAATCTAGCAACCTCAGAATTTGCTGTAACGGATCGACGGCTCATAATGAAATGGGGAGTCTTTAGACGGGAATCCATTGACATCAGACTCATGCAAATGGAGTCGCTTCTGGTAGAACAGAGACTCTTAGCTCATATCCTCGACTACGGGACAATTATTGTGGTAGGGAGCGGTGGCACAAGG
The DNA here is from genome assembly GCA_049644265.1 of Bacteroidota bacterium. Classification (GTDB taxonomy): domain Bacteria; phylum Bacteroidota; class Ignavibacteria; order UBA10030; family UBA10030; genus JBARRO01. Next base: position 2,996 of record JBARRO010000243.1, on the reverse strand, counting down.
CAATCCACCCCCGACATTTCGGACCCGTTTGCTTTTCGACTAAATGCGCAATCTCAATCAGGTCACTTTCAGAGCTTTGACCCTTCATCTTCAAGCACGCCTATTGGTGCGAATAAATTGCGCGAGTGCCCATACTGCGCGGAACCAATTCTGACAAAAGCGAGAGTGTGTAAACATTGTGGTCGTGACGTCGAACCGCTTCTTCAATCAGCTAGTCAAACAAAGGAACGTGCGGCGAGCGCACGCGAACAACAAGAGCCAGAAAAAACGACACCTCTGCGTCATCAAACAGACGCAGCCGAAAAAGACCCGGTTAAACGGACCCTCCCGGCAGATCAAGAACTGAAACAGCAGATATATGATCTCGAGGAACTATATTCCGCCAAGAGCGACGATGAGCTGAAAAGGATAGTAGAACACGAGGAGGAACAATATACTAGACTCGCAATCTCCGTTATACGGAAGGAACTTCAGAAGCGTGGCTATGAAATAGTTGAGGAGAATGCAGAATCGAAATCTGCCGAGACCGTAGAGTTGTTATGTCCTTCCTGCGGAAGGGTCAACGAATCTGGTACGAAGTTCTGCATTTTCTGCGGCACATTTTTGCAGCAGGCTTCGAACAAGCTAGGCCTTTGTCCCAACTGCAAAGCCAGCAATCCACCCTCTGCCAAGTACTGCAATGAATGCGGTCATCACTTGAAGATGAAGGAGTCTGATACATGACCAAGAAATGCACAAATTGTGGTTTTGATAATCTCAGCTTTGCTCAGTTCTGTTCAGAATGTGGGCACAAGCTTGGAGAGGAGCCGTCCAGGACAATTTCGGAAGGCCAGGAGCCAGAAACAAATCAACAAGCGAAAGTTGCAACCTTGTCTCAATCACGCAACGCTGCAGTTGCAATTCTTTCAGTTCTTGCCGTTGGACTGGTGACTTTGTTAATCTACTTCATTTTAGTCAAACCCGCTGATGAGAAGGCATCCGGCAAAACCAACCGTGTAACAATCGACCACACTCTATTTGCGCAGAACTTCTGGCAACAGTCCCCCTTGCCCTTTCAAGGTGGGGTTCGTTCGTTCCTTGTCATTGGTAATCATCTCCTCGCCGCAACAGACGGGGGAGGGGTTTTTCTTTCTTCTGATCAAGGCAAAACGTGGATCGCCGCCAACAAGGGTCTCACCAACCTCTATTGCTTCTCCCTTGCTTCGACAGTTGGAGGAGGGAATATCTACTTAGGGACTTCGCAAGGCGGGGTTTTCGTTTCCAATGATAACGGCACAAGCTGGAGGGAATTTAGCAACGGCTTACCAAGCAGGAAAGGCAAGTTGGACGAGATATGGTATCCTGTCATATTCTGTTTTTCCTCGGTGGGTTCGAGTCTTTTCATCGGTACAACGAACGGTGTTTTCCTGAAGGATGAGGACGATCGACTTTGGATCCCCGTAAATAATGGAATACCAGATAACACCATTGTCTACTGTCTTGCTTCCGATGGGGTGAACCTATTTGCGGGCACTTATGATAGCGGCGTGTTTCTATCAACGGACAAAGGAAAGAGCTGGAAGCGCATGAACGCAGGGCTTACAAATATGACCGTGATATCACTGGCCATAATCCGAGCAAATCTTCTTGCTGGAACAAATGGTGGAGTTTTTCTCTCCTCAGATAAGGGCAAAACTTGGGCGACGCTAAGCCCCGGACTAACTAACTCGACGATCAATGCCCTCATTGCAGGTTCCGACAAAACTAATAGGATTAACATATTTGCGGGCACATATGGTCAAGGTATTTTCATTTCGACTGACAATGGATCGACTTGGACAGAGTATAACTCCGGGTTAACCAACAAGAATATCCGCTGTTTTGTCATCGACTTGAATGGCTTCATATATGCAGGAATCGAGCGCGGCCCATTGTATGCTGACTACGGCGGCGTGTTCCGCACAGTCAAGCCAATTACTCAGGGACAGTAGGTGGGTGTTATCATTCTCACTCTGGTAATCAAAATTCTTGAAAAGGGTTAAAGGGGACAATATCTACTCGATGCAAGAAAAGGTGCGTGCCGCCACTTCACATAATGAGCGTAAGCACGTCGCTCCCTTTGTTGATATGGCTCAGTCGAAGCTCTGGAAAGGAATAAGTTGTGGTCGCTCCATTGTTTTTGCCGCCTTTTGGTATGTGCGCTCCGCCGCGAGAAAATGAGTCGTTTGATAGCGGCTCCGCGCACTCGTCTTCGAGCGGCAAAAACAACGGCGTGCTTACGCTAAACGTTAACTGCAACGCATTTAGCTCTTCTGATTTGCTATGACAATACACGACAAACACACTGCTGCCGAATTGATCAAAAGTGCTGCCGAGCTGCTGCGGGCCGAATTCGAGACTATCCGGAAAACTGTCCCACATTATGGAGAGTCTGGAGAGGAAGTTGAAAACATTGTTCGAACATTCCTCAATAGCTACCTACCAAAACGATTCCGTGCTGACCCCGGCTTCATTCTTGACTCAAAGAACCAATTTGTCGAGGCAGTCCTGAGACAAATTTCTGAAACAGAGAATGTTCCACTCAGAACTCAAGCGCCACGTTCAATAGTCAAGACGCTATACTTTTATGGGCTGTTAAACAAGAATCAGCTAATGGAATTCGAGGAAGGTGCCAAGATGCGAAACATCTTGGTTCACGGATTTGCCGCACCACAATTGGATTCAAAGAAGATCAGACAGCTATTACAGGCCTTAGAGAAACTATTGCCGACAACGAAGCACGGCGGCTAACAGCAGGCATTACGACACTCGCTCGGTTGATATTTCTAATAGAAGGCTATTGGAGCGACAACAGTTAGATTTCTAATTGCCAAGTCATACTATGAACGAAATTCTCCCCAAGCAACCATTTGTCGAACGCCTCGAGTTCGCGGGTTCACTAATCCAGTCAGACAGAGTCGTTGACGGCCTTCATATCGTAATCCAGTATTCTCTTATCCGAGAAGGCGAGATTACTG
>JBARRO010000242.1:0-4547 GCA_049644265.1 Bacteroidota bacterium | reverse complement strand
TTTCAAAGGGGATCTTATTCGACAAACGTTCAACTCCTAACGGAGTTGAAAGAGGAAGCTCGTGGCCTCCTGACCCCGTAGGGGTCGTACGTTTGTAATCACGACCTAGACTGGCAACCCAACCCCGGAGGGGTTGAACTCTTACGGAGTTCGTCTCAAAGGTAGTCTTATTCAACTCAACTCCTGACGGAGTTGAATGCATCCATACAATCATTCTTCTGACAAGCGTAACTCAGTTAGAGAAGGTGGAACACAAGCCCTACGGCGGCAGGGGTTGAGTCGTGGGGGTTGAAACCCGAAACTCTAAACCCGAAACTCGAAACTTCTTGTTATGAACTCGCACAAACTTCACACCATCGGCGATCTTATAAACAACGCCTACGCCCGCGCCCGCAAGGCATTCCGTGACCGTGACGTAAAAGGCTACCAGAATCTGGCGAAGTTGCAGACTGACCTGGGCGTCGACTATCTGGATGTTAACCTCGACGGGACTGCACAAATCCAGGTCAAACCAAAAGAAATGCTCGAGTTCCTGCCTGAGGTCATCCCGGCCCTTCAGGAAGCGTCATCCCTTCCGCTCTGTATCGACAATCCTTCCATGGAATACCACAAAGTCGCATTGAAGCACTACGACCATAAACGCAGCGGTCGTCCGATTATTGACTCGATTGCAGCTTCACGGGAACATCTCGATGAAATGATCGGGCTCGTCAAAGAATACGACACGATGGTCGTTGTGATGGCTTCAGAGCGGTTTGTTGAAGGAGGGACTGCCCAGTGCCTGAATCCGAACGATGTTTATTCCGCCGCGAAGTACTTTGTGGAACTTCTCGTGACCAAAGCCGGGCGGACAAATGACCAGATCATCATCGATCCCGGATTAGCGCCCGTCGGGGCGGACACATACGGATTAGTCAACATTGGGCTGGATGCGATGCGGTTGATTCGGAAGGATCCCGACCTCGCAGGGGTTCATCTCACTGTCGGGCTTTCGAATTTTGCCTGGGGCACGCCGAAACACGTCCGGCATGATCTGGAAAAGGCATACCTGACGATCGCCACGGAGGCAGGGTTGGACTTTCCAATTGTCAATCCGGAGTCGGCGCTTCGACCATTGGCGGTTGATCACGAAATGGTCAAACTGCTCCGCCACGCTCTCGATGAAGGTCGAGTCGCAGAAGGAGAGAGTAAGGAGACCGCTGGTTTTCGCCAGGCAGAAGCGGTGATGGGGATCTGGAGCAGCGAGCCGGAAGAATCGTAGCTTTACCCTCGATTACACCCCCCCCCAATTCAGATTTTGTCCTCCTCGCGCTAACCCTCCAACTACGGATTCCCAAATTTAGGAATGCGTTGACACTTCTTGGGAGGAAAGTTATCTTCTCGATGAGTAAACGAATTCTCCCACCAACCTACCTCTATGTGCTTCCGCAGGAACGTCTGCTTCCTGGCAATTATTTTCTTCTGGCCTCACGCCCACGCTGGAACGATGCGGCGTGTCCCGCAAATGTACAAAACCATCCAGGCAGCCATCGACGCAGCCAGGGTCGGCGACACCGTTCTTGTTGACCACGGCGTCTACTACGAGAACATCCACATTAACAAGAACATCGTTCTTGCCAGCCGATTCATTGTGGATGGGAATCGATCCCACGTTGATCAGACCATCATTGACGGAAGTCGGCCAGCCGATAAACTCAAGGCAAGCGTCGTCCTTGTTCAGGGAAGAACCGATACCACCTGCGTTCTTGTAGGCTTCACCTTGCGTGGGGGAACGGGAACCTCCGTTGTATTCCCGAAAAGAACCCCCGGCCCAAACCGGATTGGGGGCGGTGGAATTCTCATCCTCAACGCAGGTGCGCGAATTGCTCATAATATTGTGACAGCAAATGTTCTTTCAGGGCGTTTCACAAACAAACCTTGCTTTGCTGCAGGAGTTGCTTCAGTTGACACAACAGATGGGGAGATTCCGCCTCCGTTTCTTATCGTCGAGCACAATATCATCACGGGCAACAATTGCTCCGGTGAGTACGGAGAAGTAGCGGGCGTCAAGATTGCCCAGCCCGCCCTTGTGCAGCATAATGTGATAACCGCCAATCATTTGTTGACACAAAATCGGGCGCGGGGAGGAGGCTTGACGACTGTCGTCCGAGCGTTCGAAATTATCATCGACGGGAACTACATCTCACACAATACCGGAGGAATTGGAGCCGGCATGCGGATTTTTTCCGACTACATTCGACAAGGCCGGACAATCGTATCGAACAACATTATTTCCGAGAATGAAGCTGCCGAAGTCGGCGGTGGCGTTCATATTGCAGAGGTAGCAGTAGCGGTTTTGATTCACAATACCATCGTCAACAATGTTGCCCGAGCGGGTGGTGGAGGCGTCAATTTCATGGAGACTTCCGACCTCTCGCTCATAAACAACATCGTGTGGAACAATGTCCCGGACCAATTATCCTCCAGACAACTCCCTCAATCCTCTCACAATCTCATAGAGGGCGGTTATCCAGGAATAACCAATTCCCCGGCATCGCCATTGTTCTTGCCCCACGATACATTGTATCGCCTATCACCTGAAAGTCCTGCCGTTGGGACTGGGGCGGGAGAGTTCCTTCTGACAACCGATTATGACGGAAATGCGCGGAGTTTACCTGTCGGAAGTAGCCCCGATCTGGGCGCTGTCGAATCGCCGTGGAGTGAAAACGACCTGTCAGCCAGTCTCAAGAGTGAATGGAAGGATCTGGCGGATGCTGTTCTAAAACTGAATGTGTGCTTTCGCCAGCTAGGTGCGCCAACAATGGACCCCGGTAATTTGTATGCTCTGCGGGGCGGACGTGTTGCGGCTACGATCACTGTAAACGATAAACCTCCACTTTCCTACAGGGACAGTACGCCAGAACTCTCTTTCGTCTTGCCTCCAGGCAAGAATTTTCTTGAACTCGAAGTCGACGCCCGTGGAAGGGATACGACAAGGGGGCTCATCTGTTCCTTTAGGCTTGAAGGGTTGGATTGGGAAAACCATGTCCTCTATAAAGGGTTGAAATCTCTCCGTAAGGCCTATCCGGATTTGCGGCCCGGACCGTACACGTTGGTGTTTTTTCCCCTGGATGATATTGATTATTCCGATAGGGCAAACAACTTGTACGTTCACATACTTGTCTTGCCCTATTGGTATCAACGGTGGTGGGCGTACGCACTGTACGGGCTGGGCGTGATCGTCCTCGTTGCGGGAATGTTCCAGGTGCGCATAAATCGGCTGCGCCTGGAAGATCAAGTGAAGATGAAAGGCCTCGAAGCACAGAAGCTTGTCGAGGTTGACCGCTTGAAATCCCGATTCTTTGCCAATCTCTCGCACGAATTCAGAACACCTCTGTCGCTCATTCTCGGTCCCGTCGACCAACTGGAGACCTCGGAGACGCAGTCTGACCGCAAACGACAGCTGGGGATGGTCAAGCGGAGCGCAGAACGACTTCTCCGCATGGTCAATTTGTTACTGCAGTTTGCGCGAATTGAATCGGGAACGCTGAAGCTTCGTGTGTCGCTGCAACCGATTCCGCAACTTCTGCGTCGAATCGTCTCGTCGTTTTCAACGGCGGCGGTGAAGAAGGGAATCGCTCTTCAGGCGGACATCGAACCGGAATTCTTCGAGGGATACCTTGACACGGAAAAAGTAGAGCATGTGCTGGAGAACCTGCTCTCGAACGCGCTCAAATACACGCCTTCTGAGGGCCGCGTGGAGATGCGAGCGCGGCGGTTGGGAACCGAGCTGTTGCTCGAGGTGAGCGATACAGGTCCGGGAATTCCCCCAGAACATCTCGCGCACGTGTTTGAACGCTTCTACCGGGTCGATTCGTCCCATCAACATGAAGGGACAGGAATCGGCCTATCGCTCTCGAAGGAACTTGTGGAGATGCATCATGGCAGTATTGAGATCAAGAGCAACGTTGGGACAGGCACAACCGCAACAGTTCGGATTCCGCTTTCGGGATACAGCGAGCAGGAGATTGCCAGGCAAACGCCCCCGGCAGTGGAAGGAAAAGCAGGAGTCTCAGAGGAGGTCCATGCTTCACAGGAAATCCCCAGCGTAGATTATGGGGACAAGACAGTTGTGCTCGTCGTCGAAGACAACGACGACGCCCGCGAATACATCCGTTCGCGGCTGACTCCCGAGTTTGAAATCGTGGCAACGGCCAACGGTATACAGGCCTGGGAGAAGTCCATTCAACACATACCGGATATTGTGGTGAGTGATGTGATGATGCCGGAAATGAGCGGCTACGAGCTCTGTGCCAAGCTGAAGCAGGACGAGCGAACGAGCCACATTCCGGTTATCCTGTTGACGGCGCTTGCCGACCGGACAGACAAGATCGAGGGCTTGCAGACGGGCGCGGATGATTACCTGGTGAAGCCCTTTGATGCGCGGGAACTGCTCGTGCGTGTCCGCAACCTGATTGCCAATCGAAAGAGAATCCAGGAGCGATTTAAGACAACCGTCCAGCTCAGGCCAGGCGAAGTGAAGGTGGAGTCGCTTGATGACAAATTCC
>JBARRO010000241.1:0-9594 GCA_049644265.1 Bacteroidota bacterium | reverse complement strand
TTCTAGGGCTGGTTGTGTTTTTCTAAGACCCACAATTGAAATTGTGGGCTATCGCATTTTACCTCGTTCTATCGCTTCTCGTCTTGTTCCTCCATCCCCATTACTCCAATATTCCACGTTTCGCTTTTTACCTTCCACCTACCACCTTCCTCCTCTACTCTCTCTCCCACTTCACCAAATCTCCCACCCGAACATTGTTCCGATCCGTAAATCCCGCGTTTACCTCGAGCACATACATCACAGGGCCGTCGGAAGGATAGGTCTGTTCCGAAAATGGAGTTGTGTTTTTGTGGATGGTGACGATGCGCTTGCCAACGGTGATGAAAATCATGTCGAGCGGCAGGATGGTGTTCTTCATCCAGAATGCTACCGGACGCTCATCGGGGAAGACGAACAACATCCCCTGGTTCTGCTCCATGGACGGCCTTCCCATGAGTCCAACCTCGCGCCTGAATTCGTCCTCTGCGATTTCAATGTCGACCTTTGCCCTCAGAGAATCTCGCTGGCCGATGATGGTGAGCTGACCCTCTTTGTTGAACAACCGCTCGGGATTGGGAGGAGCGGTGTTTTTCGAAGTCTTGGACGGAAAGAATACCATAGTCAGAAAAGAGAGCACGACTGCTCCAAGCACAACAACTGCGAATGTGTATTTTTTTGAACGCTTTGGTCTAGCATTCTGCCCGACTTGCCGGGGTTTGTTTTTCATGGGGTGATGCTAAAGTATGAAAATTGAGTCCAAAAGCCAAGAGAACAAAAAGGCGGGGCAGAGAAACCTCTGCACCGCCTCGTTACACCACTGGCTCGACGTTATCAGTCGTGCTTGAAAATCCGTTTCAGTTTTTTGCGAAACTTTCCGGACTTCGTTTCCGCAGCGTCGATGAGCGATTTCCAATCGGAGCTCTTGGTGGGAGCCGGTGCGTAGAGAACGCGCTTTTCCTCATCGTGTGGCCGCATAACCGGTCGCGCAAATTGCCGTTCTCCGTTGTGTCTGCGTTTCTGACCCTGATTCCCCGATGCTTGATGTCGCGGCCCTTGATGTTGCGGCGTCTGACGTCGGTTCCCTTGATTCCTCGGTCCTTGGTTTCTTGGTCCTTCGTGCCTCGGCGCCTCACGCCGTGAAGGTTGTGAAGTCGCAGCGACCGTCGGCTTCTTCGTATAATCAAACCCCGGATAGCGCTTGAGGTCAAAACGCTTGCCGATGAAATGCTCGATCTTTCTGAGATGTTTCTGTTCTTCACGCGATACGAAGGTGATCGCATCGCCTGTTGCTGCAGCTCTTCCCGTTCGCCCGATCCGGTGGACGTAGTCCTCCGCGAACGTCGGCGTGTCGAAATTCACCACATGGGATATGCCTTCCACGTCAATGCCGCGTGCGGCAATGTCGGTGGCGACGAGGACCCGGTAGTGCCGCTGCTTAAACCCGGCCAGCGCCTGTTGACGCTGCGCTTGTGTGCGGTTGGAATGGATGGCGACGGATTTGATTCCCCCGCGTTCCAGCTTGTGCGAGATTTTGTCGGCGCCATGCTTCGTGCGCGAGAATATCAGAACGCTATCCATTTCCTTGGATTGCAGAATATGGAACAGCAAGTCGATTTTCATCTCAGGCTGCACGGAATAGCAATGCTGGCGAACTCCCTGTGCCGGATCGCGACGCTCGCCTACCTCGATCACTTCGGGATGGTGCTGGATACTCGCCGTAAGAGCCTTGATTTCCTTGGACATCGTCGCCGAAAAAAGCATGGTCTGCCGTTGGTTCGGGACTTTTGCAATGATCGATCGGACTGCATCGATAAAGCCCATGTCGAACATCCGGTCCGCTTCGTCGAGTACGAGCACTTCGACCTTTGAGAGGTCGACGCTTCTTCGCTCGAGATGGTCGAGCAGTCTCCCGGGTGTTGCGATGAGAATATCCACGCCGCGGCTGAGGTGTTTGAGCTGTCCTGAAATGGGAACTCCGCCGTAGACGGAGAGGCTCTTCACTTCGGTGAACCGGCCGTAGCCGACAATGAAGTCCTCGACCTGCTGGGCAAGCTCTCGTGTGGGCGTAAGAACAAGCGCCCGGATATGACGGCTTGTGTGATGATGAGAAGACAAACGGTTGAGAATCGGCAACACGAATGCGGCCGTCTTACCGGTCCCGGTCTGAGCCAAACCGATGATGTCCTTGCCGGAGAGTCCGGCGGGGATTGCGCGCGACTGAATTTCTGTCGGCGCTGTGTACCCTGTTGCAAGAATACCTTGCACCAGTCGGTCGGTGAGACCGAGGGTTGAAAATGGCATATGAATCCTTTATTAGTTTTGTGCCTTTTGCGCCTTTTCGTGGCTATGAAACCAACGAGCCACAAAATGTGCAGAATTCACAAATGGTTAAACGTGAGAGACGCGCTACATCAGGATGGAAAACTGCAGAAGGCGAACATCAGAGAGGGAGTTTCTTCCCAACACAACCTTGGCACCTCAACATCGGAGAGCGAGTCTCGAATGTGTGTCTCCGGCGTCAATCGTCGGGAAGACACTCGTTGCTTTGTGCAACTGTATCAAGATACGCAAAGTTGAGAAAGATTCCTAATTGAATTGTGAGAATTTTAGCTCGATATTGAAACCCCATGAACTACGATTGCATCATCGTTGGAGGCGGAGCAGCGGGTCTCATGTGCGCTATTGAGGCCGGAAAGCGAGGCCACAAGGTGGTTGTCCTCGAGCGGAACTCCGCGGTCGGCGAAAAAATCCGCATCTCAGGCGGAGGCCGGTGCAATTTTACCAACCTGAACGCAGACCACGGCAACTATCTCTCGGCCAACGAGCATTTCTGCAAATCAGCTCTTGCGCGGTTTACCACGGCGGACTTCCTTGCCCTCCTACGGAAACACGGAATCCGGTATCATGAAAAGAAGCTCGGGCAACTCTTCTGCGACGAAAGTGCACAGCAAATCATCGACATGCTGAAACAGGAATGCGACGCCGCGAGCGTGAAGATTGAAGTTGATTGCAGGATGAGAAAGATTGAGAAGGAAGTATCTTTTGTCGTCAGGACGTCAAGGGGGGAGCTCGAAAGCAATTCCCTCGTGATTGCAGCGGGTGGGCTTTCGATTCCAAAGCTCGGAGCGACGGGATTTGCCTACAGCGTCGCAAAGCAGTTCGGCATTCGAGTCACAGAAACGAAACCGGGCCTCGTTCCATTCAAGTTCGGACCGAACGATGTGGAATTCTTCCGCTCGCTCAGCGGTGTTTCACTCGATGCGGAAGTCCGATGGAACGGCGTTTCCTTCAGGGAGAATATCCTGTTTACACACCGGGGTTTGAGCGGACCTGCAATACTTCAGATCTCGTCGTATTGGAGAAAGGGGGATACGATTGAGGTGAACGTCCTTCCGGATATGAGCGCCGCTAAACTCCTTTCGGAATCGAAACAACGCGGGGAGGATATAGAGGAGTCGGTGGGGAAGTATTTGCCAAAACGGTTTGTAAAGGAATGGTTGTTCCGCAAGAATCACGTCAAATCCCTGTCGCAGTGTTCATCAATTGAACTCAAGAAGATTGCTCACGACTTAAACAGGTGGGAGTTAAAGCCCGTTGGTACCGAAGGTTATTCCAAGGCCGAAGTGACGGTTGGAGGAATCGATACGAATGACCTTTCTTCAAAAACCATGGAGGCTAGGAAGGTTCCGGGCTTGTACTTCATCGGTGAGTGTGTTGATGTCACGGGGTGGTTGGGAGGATACAATTTTCAGTGGGCGTGGGCTTCGGGATGGGTGGCAGGAAACTCGGTATAACTTTGACAGTTTAAAGTTGCTAGTTCAAAGTTTAAAGTTGGGAAGATCGGAGACTGAGAACCTTGAACCTTGAACTTTGAACTCCAAACCCGAAACTCCAAACTCCCCAATCTCCCCAATCTCCATTGCTCATTGCTGATTGCTCATCGCTGCGTTGTCTCTCCAAAACCCCATCACCGCTCCATACAACTCTTCCGGCGCATCCGCATGAACCCAGTGTCCTGCGTTTGGGATCGTGACGATGCTCGACCTGGGGAAAATCTGATGAATAAGCTCCCGGTCCTGGTCGAGTATATACCGTGAGTTTCCGCCCCGAATAAACAGTGTGGGTTTGTCAAACGTTTTCTCCGGACTGAGCCCCCGATCCATCCCCTCATAATTTCCATAAATGGTTTTGAGATTCATTTTCCACTGAAACGCACCGCTTTCATCCCTCTTCAGGTTCTTCATCAGAAACTGCCGCGTAACAACGTTGGGAATCTTCTTTGCCAGCTCGCCATCAATGTCTTTCCGGAATGAGAACCCCTTCAGGTCGAGAGAAGCGAGGGCTTTGAAGATATCCTCATAACTGGGCGTGGAAGGTTTCGGTGCAATGTCGACGACAACGAGGGAATCAACCAGCTCCGGATGCGCGGCCGCGAGAATCATCGCGGTCTTTCCCCCCATCGAATGTCCGAGGAGCGATGCTGATGTGAGGTGCTGTTGCTCCATGAACTCAACGACGTCTTCCGCCATGACGTTGTAGTTGAACACGTCGCTGTGGGGAGAACGGCCGTGATTCCGTGCGTCGAGGGCGAACACCCGAAAGCGCTCGCCGAAACGTTTCGCCAGGGTATGCCAGTTGTCGGAAGATCCGAGGAGACCGTGGAGGATAAGCAGGGCCTGATTCCCGGTACCGTATGTCTGATAAAACAATTGCATGCCGGGGTAAGGTGGGGAAGGGGAAGAATCTAGGACTTTTGCTGCGCGCGCACGTCCTTAAGGCTGTAAATCAAGACGAGGAAAAATCCGGTCATGATCGCAACGTCGGCAAGGTTGAAGATTCCCGTTCTGAGATGGCCGAAACCGATGCTCACAAAATCGACGACGGCGCCGTTGTTCGACATCCGGTCGATCAGGTTGCCGATTCCCCCTGCAGTAATCATGGACAGTCCGACGAGCTGGCGGTTGTTGATGCTCTGTGCGTTGATCGTAAACGTGAGCGTCACAATGAGCGCCGCAGCCACGAAGACGACGAACAGGAGATACCGCATGAAGTCCGGCAGGTTCGCTCCGATGCTGAGAAACGCTCCGGAATTCTCCGCATACTCAAAGCGGATGACGCCGTTCAGGACGGAAATGGGGCGGGAATAAGCGAGCGACCCCTTTGCAATGTTCTTTGTCGTCTGGTCGCAGCCGATTCCCAGCGTGATGACAATGAGTATGATGCTGATTCGGGAAATCTTATTCACAAGGAAAAGGTAAAGACATTCTGACCGCCGTGCAAGCGGAATGAAGGTGGGGTATTACTCGTACCGCAGAGATTCCACAGGATCCACACTCGCAGCCCTCCTGGCTGGGAAGAATCCTGCAATAAACCCGATGGATGCAAGGATCCCGGTTGTGAGTAGCATCACTCCGGCGGAGAGGATGGGCCGGCCGAGGAATTGCATCGCCCCGTCGTCGGCTGGAAGGAGCCGGATCAGCGAGATCACCGTCCAGGAGATCAGGATCCCGATCGTCCCCCCGATGAACGCGATGAGCAGTGCTTCGAAAATAAACTGTGCGAGGATGTAGATTCTCCTCGCTCCGATCGCCATCTTGATGCCGATTTCCCGTGTGCGTTCCTTGACCACCACGTACATCACATTGGCGACACCCACGCCCGCAATCAACAACGTCAGGAAACCGACGGACCCGAGGAAAATGGACATGCCGAATGCAATCTTCCTGCTGATCTTCTCCCCCTCGATGAAATCCCAAATCCCCAGTGCTCGCTCGTCCGCCGGATCGAACCGGTATTTCTTGCCCAGGACACGATAAATCTCCCCTTTCAACCACAGCTGCTTGGCGGGGTCGTTGGGACGAAGGACCATGGAATTCACGTACTGGTTGCCGTACATCGTCCGGAACGACGTGTAGGGGATAATCGCACGACGAGTGTCCGGACCATTGTTCATCGATGTCTGGATCTTCTTTTGCATCAGTCCGACCACCGTGAAGGGAATGCCATCGACGTTGAGAATCTTGCCGATCGGGTCTTCCTGTCCGAAAATTTCCTGAGCAATGACCTCTCCGAGGAAAATCACGCGCCGTCGCTGGAGGACGTCGATATTGCTGAGGAATCTTCCTCCGAGCACAGGGTACATTCGGCGCATTTCTTCGAATTCGGCGTTAACGCCTTCACACTCGGTTGTGATCTGGAACTTGTCATGCGTGAGCGTGACAGTAGTACGGTATTGCGGACTTGCCATTGCCAGGTCGGGTATGGCAGTCTGCAGCATCTGAACGTCATCCTCCGTAAGCCGGACACGCCGGCCTTTAGGAAGTCCTTCAAACACCAACCCCGTCTCCCCGCCGTACACAATCATGATGCGGTCTCCTGCGTTCATTAGGCCGTTCAGCATCTGGTTGCCGAGCCCTTCCCCGAAGGCGAGGAGCAAGACCACAGAGACAGTGCCCCACGTGATCGCGACCAGGGTTAAAATGGCCCGCGTTCTGTGGGCCTTCAGGTCCTGGAAAAAGTCTTTTAGAAGCTCAAACCACATAGGTCAATTGTAGATTGTTTATTGCAGATTGAAGATCAAAATGCGAAGACCTGAAACTTGAAACTCGAAACCCGAAACTTCCTTCTTACGTTCTCAAACACTCCACCACGTCCAGGTTGGCTGCGCGGCGGGCAGGCATCAACCCTGCCATCAATCCAATGAGAGAGAGAATTGTGACGGCGGCGGCCACGACTTCGAGCGACATGACCGGGGTTCCCACGAAATCCTTGATCGGGATAAATTGGAGCGCCTGAATCATGCCGAAGGCAATTGTGAAACCGATGCCCGACCCGATACCGACGATAAAGAACGTCTCCATGAAGAATTGGAACAGGATATTCCCTCTTTTCGCTCCAACTGCACGCTTGACGCCGATTTCCTTGATGCGCTCCTGCACAACAATGAACATGATGTTTGCTACGCCGATTCCAGCCACGCCGAGCGTAAAGCTTCCGATCATTCCCATGAACAGATTGAATCCGAGGAAGAAATAGAAAAGAAATTTGTCGAACGAAGCCGTGTCCCAGATCCACACGGCATCCTTGTCCTGTGCATCGAACTTGTATCGTTTCCCGAGCACGGCACGGACCCGATCTCCGACTTCTTTTGACTGTGTGGGATCAATGGGTTGGAAGATAATGTTGGAAAGCTTGATGGTCCCGAAGACCGAGGAAAACGTCGAGACGGGAATGAAGATCCTGTCCTTGTCCCGAGTATTGTAGGATGAATTCTGCGTCTTCTTCATCATGACGCCGATGACGGTAAACGGCGTCTCGCCGACATAGATGATTTTCCCGATTGGATCCGTCTCTCCGAAGAGAAACTTTTTGACTTCGTCCCCGAGCACGGCAACTCTCCGACGGTGGAGCACATCCTGATCGTCGATAAAGCGCCCGCCACGCTCCGGGATGATGTTCCGCATTTCACCGTAGAGCGGGACGATGCCCGTGATTCCGGGATTCAGAATGTTCTCACCGACGCGCACAGGCGTTCCGCGCCGCATGAATTCAGGGCTGATCGACTTGAGTTCTGGGACCTGGCTTCTGAGCAGCAGGACGTCGTCCTCAGTGAAGCTGATCGGCCGACCCGTCCCAAATCCCTCGTAGACCTTGGTCGTCCTTCCAGGAAACATGATCGAGATGCTTTCTCCGATGCCGTGCATGTTTATCGAAAGCTGCCGCTTGAATCCCACTCCAAACGCGACCAGGACTATGATCGCCACCGTTCCCCAGATAATGCCGAACATTGTGAGGAACGCACGCAGTTTCTGCGCCCGCAGGTCGAGAAGAAATTCGGAGATGATGGTTCTCAGTTGATCCATAAGGAAGTGATCAGCGGTCAGTAAGAGCAATCTCTTACTCAACTACTCCATTACTCAACTACTCATCTACTTACTCTATCTTCTTCATCGGCTTCTCCAGCACCTCTGCGGTATCGGCAAGGCCGGAAACAATCTCAGTATTGATGGCGTCGCTGAGTCCTGTCTTGATAAGCTTCTCTTCATCCTTCCCGGGCCCCAACGGGATCCTCACGAACGAAGAGTCGTTGCGGAACGTGATGACACGCTCCGGCAAGGTGAGGACATTCTCTTTCTTCTGAATAATGATGCTGGCATTTGCTGAGTAGCCTGCGCGGAGCGTGGTGTTTTTTCCCTTTGGAATAAGCACCTCGATCGGGAAGACCGTCGCGTTGTCTTTCTTCTCGGCCTTCAGAGAAATCTTCCTTAATACTCCCTTCACCGTATCGGTTGGCAGCGCTCCGACTTTGAGCTCCGCCTCCATCCCTTCCCTCAGTTTTCCAACATCAATCTCATCGACCGTTCCCTTGAAGATCAGGCGCTCCATATTCGCCATCTTCATGAGGACAGTTCCTTCCTGGTATGATGTCAGCGGCGTGACCGGATCCCCCACCTCCACATTTTTTTTGAGAACGTACCCGTCAATGGGGGCTTTCACGATCGATTCGATGTTCGTTCCCTGAATTCTCACTTTGCCGCTCTCGAGGAGTTCCAGCTTTTCCTTGGCGATATTCAGCCGCAACTCGGCCTCCTGGTAGCTCTTTTGGAAATCCTCGTATTCCTTGTTGGAGATCAACTGTTTCTTCTGCATCGACTCCTGGCGCGTTCGTTCCTTGTTCAAATTGTCCAGATCGACTTCGGCAAGCTGGACCTGCCGCTTTGCGTCTGCAAGCTCGATCGGAGTCGGGTCCGGCTTGACCTCCAGGAGTGGGTCTCCAGCGTGGACATACGTTCCGGCGTCAGCGAAAATGCGTTTGACCACTCCGCCCGATTTTGACTTGATCGAAATTTCGTTCTCGGGCTCAATTGTTCCGACGGCCAGCGCTTTGTCGACGATCGTCCCTTTCTTGACCTTCACTTTTAAGACGTCGCTGTCTTTGGAGGATTTTGAGCTCCCAAAGAAGAGGAACGCAGCGCCGCCGAGTACCAGAACGGCGACCGAGGAGATGATGACTTTCTTCTTCATAATACCCTTTTGGAAAGATGTACGTCGAGTGAAATCGCATTCGCAGAAACGGGATGGAAAATCAGAGCTTACATCCCGCGAAGGCGGTAGGTGCCTTTGGTGCTCTTGAGATGCAGGGTCGGTCCGCCACCGTTGACCGGCCCGTGGAATTCATAGGATTGCCGACGTCTACCGGTTGTTTCCCTCACGAAACCAAAGTCTGAATCAAAATCGGCTTTTCTACCCAGGTCGGCGTCAAGCGAAAACCCGGCGCTTTTCGGCAGGGAGAGCTCGATTTCACCCTTGTAAGTTTCAATCCGGCTGTCATCAGTGAGTTTTGCGAAATCGACCCGGACCTCGCCTTTGTAAGTCTCAAGATTAATGGAACCGCTCAGCGTTGAGATGTCAACTTCGCCCTTGTATGTGTAGAACGACACATTGGACTGAAGCCCGGAAATCTTCGTTTTTGATTTGTAATCCTTGACCTTCAAATTTGTGTTACGCGGCATCTTCACGGTGTAGTGAACAAACGGGAGGTTGTTGCTGCCCTCATCGAACATCCCCCAAAAACCTCCCCGATGGTGCCGGAGCTTGTCATAATCGGTCTTGATG
>JBARRO010000240.1:0-11517 GCA_049644265.1 Bacteroidota bacterium | reverse complement strand
CCATACAGACAACCGTACCCGCGTTAAAAGACGTTTACGCCAAAGACTTTAGGATCGGATGTCTCTTGTCATACAGAAATATCGGCTTTGCCACCGACCCGGCAGTCCCGGGTCAATCTGCAGTGATTACGCCGAACGGCGGATACCTGGTCAAGTTCCACATGACCAGCATGACCCCCGGGAACAACATGAAACCGGTGTACACCGTCAACGTCGCCGGCAGCGCTGCAGCATATTCGGCGGCGGCAGCGGGCGCGGAAAAGGATTCCGTCGATACACATCCGATCGTCAGGTTCAACGGAGATATGATTGCGCAACTGAACTGGGCGCAGAGACAAGGATTCAAATTCCGGGGGCACACACTTGTTTGGCACAGCCAGACTCCCACTGAATTGTTCCGGTCCGGATACACCAGCGGCGGGGCGTACCTCACCAAGGCGGCGATGACCCTGCGGATGGAGAATTATATCAAAGAAGTGATGCGGTTGCTCCATGAGAGCTGGCCGGGATTGCTGACGGCGATGGATGTCGTGAACGAGGCAATCAATGACGGAAGCGGCACGTTCCGGTCGAGTGGCAATGAATGGTACACAGTTTTTGGCGACAACTCCTACGTCATGAAGGCATTCGAATTCTCCCGGAAGTATTGCGTTCAATACGGGGAGAACCAGATGAAGTTGTACTACAACGATTACAACACGCACGATCCCGCGAAGGCAGACGGCATCGTCAATCTCGTCGGCCCGATTTTTCATGCAGGATATCTTGACGGAATCGGCATGCAGGAACATGACGCACTCTCCACACCCACCGCAGCCCAATGGATTACCAGTTACAGCAAATTCGACACCGTCTGCACCGAAATGGCCGTCACGGAATTTGACGTGAAGACAGGATTTGCTTCGCCTTCAGCCCAAGTGCTTGCCACACAGGCAAATCAATACGGGGCATTGTTCAAGTGTTTCGTGGAGCGAAGCTATTTTTCAGGCAGAGGAAAGATCATCAGCGTGAGCAAGGACGGATTGAACGATCAGTACACATTCGTGACCAATCAGTCAACATCGATCTGGGACAGCCAGAATAAATGCAAGCCTGCTTTTTTCGCTGTGGCGAATGTGGGGATCTATTATAACGCGCTCGACTCTCTCACCGCCTATGCGAGTACGTTGCAGCAAAGCAGCTACACCCCGGCCTCCTGGTCAAATCTTACTTCTGCGTTGGCCTCCGCCATTACTGCAAAAACTCAGAATTATTCGAATTCTGTCTCGGCGGACACAAGCCTGAGGCAGGCGGCAACCGGACTATCGACAGCAATGAACGGACTCGTGACGGGTGTAGAATCTGCTCCGGGACTCGCCCCACGTGCTTTTGTTTTGTGTCAAAACTATCCGAATCCATTTAATCCAACAACAGCGATCAGCTATCGGCTGGCAGTGGTCAGTGCGGTGACGTTAAAGGTCTACGATGCGCTTGGGAAAGAAGTGGCAACGCTGGTTGATGGGGTGCACGATGCAGGGACGCATGTCGCGGTTTTTGATGGGAAGGCGCTGGCAAGTGGGATCTACTACTACACTCTGCAGGCGGGTAGCTTCAGAGAGACAAAGAAATTGGTGTTGCTAAGGTAGTCAGAGCATAGACTGATCCCCTTCCGGAGTATTCTGCTCCCCCTTCTCTATGAATCCGGAGAAGGGGGAGTTTTGTTTTCCTTTCGTTGGGTTTCCTTGGATGCAGGCCGTTCGGGAGTGGAACCGGTTGGGAATAAATCATTCTCCGAAGTGGCTTCCAAATTGATCTACTTGATCAGCATCATCCGTTTCGTTTCCACGAAGTTCCCTGCAGTTATCCGATAGAAATAGACACCGGTCGGTAATCCGCTTGCCTTCCAATTCACCGAATACTTTCCTGCCGCTTTCTCTTCATTCTCCAACATCGCCACTTCACGTCCAAGCAAGTCAAACACCTTCAGACTCACATTGCCGGCAACTGGTACCTGGAAACTGATAACTGTTGATGGATTGAAGGGATTGGGGAAGTTTTGCATCAACTCGAACTTCTGTGGTAAGTCACCATGGCGACTAATGGATGTTGCCGTTTGAACTCGCCACCCTATCAGGTACGCCGGATCCCCTTGCATCACGCCTCCCATGATTGCTGATCCCGAAACCAAATTGTCTGTGATGAAACACCCTCCGCCCACCCCTGCGGAAAGCAACGGACTAACGGGTGCGTCAATGCTATCCAGACTATTGCCGAGAGTATCGATTTTGAAGAATCGTTTCTGATAGAATGACGCTCCTCCTGTGAATATCCACAAAAAAGGACCGCTCGGACTGATGTTATCGCATGCCAACCCGGAGACACCCGGCCACGCGAATCCCGGAGCCTGGATTTTGCCGATTGTCGCACCATTCCGGTTCACACAGACGATGTCCGAATTCCAGTCGCAGACCCAGAATGCATTTTTCCGTTGGTCATATGTGACGCCGCGGGCTGTGATTCCCTCCTGAACAACGATCGTATCAACGACCGATCGACTATCGAGATCGACCTTATAGATGAACGGTAAACCGGTGCCTCCATACAGATACTGACCGTCCCATGCGAGGTCCCGAAAGCCTTCCTCCATCCCAGCAATGCCAAAGGAGTCGATGAAGGCACCTTCCCGGTTGAATCTGAAGAGGAGCCCCCTTGGTGAAAACCACTGAGAGACGTACAGTGTGTCGTTGATGAATTCGCAACCGTAGAGCCCTTCAAATCCCTGAGCAGAGGAGATGTCAACCTCAAAGTGCATCGCATGGGAATCACGTGTTGAAGTAACCGAAAACATGTGGTCGCTCACATCAAAGATCGAGGCATCGAGCGAATCGGCGATACGGAGAAGGACAGAATCGGATTCCTGCTGCGGAACGATCCAGGTAAAACCAGGTGGGGCAGATTCCAGTTGGACGTTTTCAGCGGCACCGTATCGTACGAGTGGCAACTCTTTTCCCTGTCCAGGCGCGAGCCCGATCAGATTCCACGTCCTGCCGTTGTTCACCGAATATTCTAGCTTCACGGTGTTTACCAGAAAGGCATTCCACGAGATCCGGAAGACGGACCCCGGCGCCAGACGTTCACCTCCGTTGGGTGATTGGATCCTGAGGTTTGGAACCTGGTACTCCTGCTTGTACCTGAACAAGGATCCAATTTCATCGACCGCAATGCCAAGATTATGCGAAGGAGAGAAAGAAAGATGACGAAAGAGGGCAAGCCCCACGCCGTTTTCATACCAACGTGCCCCACCGTCAGAGCTCTTGAAAACTCTGTCCCCGCTGGTGAGATAGAATGTCTGATAATCAACCGCGACACATCCCAGAATAAGCCCACCGCTGCCTGTTTTTGCCATTTTCCATGTTTTGCCACCGTCAACGGTGTAGTCGACAACACCATTCCGGGTTCCGCTCACGCCATGGAGTGAATCAGAAAACGACACTCCATTCAATTCTGCGTGGAGGGTCGGATACGATGTCCACGTCTCTCCGTAGTCTGTGGACTTGTAGGCCTTGGGGTTATTCGTCGTAAACCAGATCGTTTGGTCAAGAACGCAGGTGGCATTGTTGTAGCCGACTTCTCCTTGGGCGGCCGCAACAGGAGGAAGATCAAGCCATGTAGTCCCCCCGTCCGTCGTTTTGAGTAGTGTCCAATATCCGTTGACCGGATCCCCTGTGGCGATTCCCGTCATCGCATCGCGCATCACGATGCTGTTAATAAATCCTCCCGGCTTCGCATAGACGGTCGTCCAGGTTGTTCCGCCATCTGTAGTTTTCTTAATGACTGTCTCGGAGCCACTCGAGGTCGCAAATGCGGTCAGAGCATCCAATCCTCGCACATTGTAGACATCCTCCGTCCCGAACAACTTCTTTTTCCATGTTTCTCCACCATCCGTCGACAGCAGAACAGCGCCGCCACTGCCCCCGGCCCAGACAATGGAATCGTCCACAACATGAACGGACCAGATGGTATTGGCAAAACCGCTGGGAACCTGCCTCCACCGGTCACCCAGACGACCATTGGTAATCGTAAACGGTTGTTCGCTGATATCGTAGTTGGTGGTGTCGGAAAGATCCGTGATTTTGACCCGGCAGGTATTCGACGGAGTGGCAGGAATCATCCAGTCATGGTGTGATGGTGTGTCCGGGAGTGAAGAAGCCACGGGCATCCAGGAGAGGCCGTCGTCGGTGGAGTAGTCAAGACGTACAGTCGAAGACTTCAACGATATCCACTGAATGCTCTCCACGGAACCGACGAGCCATGCTTCACCGCCGTTGGGATTGAAGAGCACGAGTCCCGAATCCATCGGGGCCGGAAACGTTTTATAGATCTTGTCGGGTTCGTTGCCACAGATCCATAGAAATTTCCCATCCCACGCGAGATCATACGGGATGGAATTGGGAAAAGCATACGAAACGAACCACCCACTGGAAGGAAACATCCGAACGATCTTACGGGACCCGTTAACCACCGGTTCCTGCACTGCCAACCAGAAGCTGATTCCGTCGAAAGTCATACCGCTAAGCCAATAAGGAAGTTGAATTGATTGCAGGACGTTGCCAGCGGAATCGAGCTTGTTCAGGGTTCCGGAAAACACTTCTGTGCACCAGATGTTATTTCCGTCCCAAGCGAGCCCGAAAGGCGAGCCGTTGGGGCTGGAGAAGGACCGGATTGAACTACCCGTGGAAGTGTCGATCTGATGGATTTTCCCTCCACTCCAATCCGCGCAGAAGAGCTCGGTACCGGTCCAGCACAGACCCGCCGGGTCGCCCATTGCGGGGGTAAACTGCCTTTTGACCGCCCCTGTGGCTGTATCGATGACGAAAATGGCGTGGGCCGAACGGTCGCTGTGCCATAGCTCACCGTTGATCTCCTCAAGTCCAAAGGGAACAACGGCAGGCGTAGGAAAAGAATTAACCACGGGAAGTTCCTGGGCATTCAACGCTTGTAGAATGAAGGCAAGAATGACTAGAGTGTGCTTCATGGCGACTCCTGACTCGATGACACCTGTTCACAAAATCGGCCCGATCACATCGCCGCGATCGGCCGCACTTATCTTACCAGCACCATTTTCCTTGTTTCCACATACCGCTGCCCCGAGCCTGACGAAGGGTCTCCAACGATGATCCTGCAAACGTAGACTCCGCTTTGTGCATTGGAAGCGTTCCACCTTATCTGGTACGCTCCCGCAGGCTTCTCTTCATTTACCAACATCGCCACTTCACGTCCAAGCAAGTCAAACACTTTCAGGCTTACATTACTGGCAACTGGTAACTGGAAACTGATCACTGTCGAGGGGTTGAATGGATTGGGATAGTTTTGAGATAACTCGAATGAGTACGGTGTCTCACCGTTGGCGACACCGGTCCAATTCAGATCGAAAGTCGCGTCACGCAAGATCCACAGATCGGGATCGAGCTGTACCGATGACGCCTTATGAGAGAGCGCAATACTGAACGTCTGATCAGCGACATTATTGAAAACCGTTACCGTGGTATCCCACCCCGCGGACGAGAACTTCAGATCGATCGGCATCGTAAAGATCGACGGATTCGATCTTCCTGCCGTCTGAATGATCCGTACGTTGGAAGTGAACCCGCTGGCGGCTGAGTCAACCGCATGTTTATAGGTGTAGATTGGATAGCCCACTCCGTAGATCCATTCCTGGAAGAAATAGTCGAGATTCTTCCCCGAGTAGTCCTCAAAGGCTTTTTGGAAGTCCTGCGTCGATGTATTGCGGTACATGAATTTTGGATTTGTCGCGTATCCTTTCAGTGCACCAAAAAAGACGGAATCGCCGAGGACATGACGAAGCATATGAAGCACCGTGGATCCTTTCCGATACACGGTTCCCCAGGCGAACAAAACGGATTGATTCAATGTGTCTGCCACAAAGACAGAGCCGTTTGCCAATTTCGCATCCAGCATGTGGCTGTTCATAGTAGAGTCGTAGGAATGCTTTCCGTATGCACGTTCACTGTACAGCGCCTCGGCATACGATGCAAATCCCTCATTGAGCCATAGATCCGACCACGATCCCATGGTTATCATGTCTCCGAACCATTGGTGTGCAAGCTCGTGCGACATCATCCATTCGAGGAACCCGCTTAGGCCCACGGTTCCGAGCGATGTCATGGTTTGATGTTCCTCCCCCCAGAACTGCGTGACCTGCGCGTGACCGTATTTTTCCGTCACAAACGGATAGAGTCCGAGCAGTTTGGAGAAAACCTCAAGCATTGAAACCGTTTTCGCAAGCTGGCTGCGCACTTGAGCTGAATCTGCAGGGAGAACATAGTTGAGGATCTGCATCGAATCCGTGGGAGAGTACTTAAACCAATCCGAGAACTCGGCATAGTTGGTCAAAGAAACTGAGACCAGATAACTCGAAATCGGATAGCGGTGACTCCAATGGTAGGTATGCTTCCCCGACCCGGCCGGCGTCACAGAGACGAGTTTGCCTTCGGAGCCGACCTTGAATCGTTCATCGCATGTGACCCACACATCAAGCGAATCGGCTTTGTCTCCGGGATCATCCTTGCATGGCCACCAATTCGGAGCTCCATACGGTTCACTGTTCGTCATGAACCACGGAGTCGTTGTTCCCGGTTGAACCGTTTCGATAACATACCCGTATGATGGAACAGTGACAGGCGTGCCATGATAGAAGATGTCGAATGCCACGGTAGTCCCCTTCGATGCTACAGCAGTCTCGATTTGAACGGTGGACGAAGATGTAAGAATGATCGCCTTGATGCCGTTCGCAAGAACGGAGTCTACAGCGAGTGGTGTGAGAACATCAAACGTTACGGAGGTGACATTGTCCGCAAGTATCAACCCCTCGATTCTCACCGAGCCTATGATGCGAGGGTTGGCTTGCTGTACAGTGATGTTGAGGCCGTAGTACGTCACATTGATGTTTTGTCCGGAAGCGCTGGCCCTCTGAGACGATTTGTGCATGCTCACGCGGTTCGCGAATTCCCGCTGCCGGAATCGGTCGACTTCGCGTCCTTGGTACGCTTGTGCCAATTGCGTAGAGGAGGTCTGCCAAACAAGGGCTAGAAGGATCAGATGTTGTCTCATCACGCCCTTCATAGAGAGGTTTTTGACCTGGCTATGGCAGCCTGGATGGTTTTGTACATTTGCGGGACACGCCGCATCGTTCCGGCCTGGGTATGATGCTAGAAAAAAATAATTGCTAGAAAGCACATGTACCAGCGGAAGCCCATCGAGGTTGGAAGGAGTGAAAGTTCGTGGGCTCACGAAAAGATAACTCTCCTCCTCAGAAGTGTCAATGTGGGTTTCCTAAATCTGGGAATTATACCAATCGAGAGAAGGCGCGAGAAGAACAACTTCGAAGACGACCTTGTCAGGGCCGATCTCAGAATTCGCCGGCGTGGCCGCTCGCTCCAAACCCCTTGACCGCCACAGCCAAGCGAAATCCAGCTGCCTCTATGCTCTTTCCTTCCGTTACTCTCCTTGGTTCGGGGAAAATGCCTTCATTTCAGTAGAGCATTCGCTTACTCTTCGTCACGGCAAAAAGACTCGTTCCTGAAACAATAACTCACTTCACTAACACCATTCGCCTGGTCTCAGTGTAGTTATCCGCAATCAGTCTGTAGAAGTACACCCCCGATGGAAGTCCTGTCGAATTCCACATCACCGAATACGTCCCGGCCACCTTTTGTTCTTTTACGAGCACTGCCACTTCCCGCCCGAGCAAATCGAATATCCTCAGATCTACAGTGCTCAGTACTGGCACCTGGTACCGGATTGTTGTCGACGGATTGAACGGGTTGGGGTAATTCTGCGAAAGATCATAACTCTTGGGCTGCGGACGTTCAGCTTCCACCGCTGTCGTCTTGATGGGAATGGTGTAGATACCATCCTTTGTGCCGGCGAGGGCAACGACGGTCCCACCGTTCTCAATGAATTCCAGAGCGTATGTACCAGACAAATTCGGAACATAGTTCGCCGAACCTGATTTTTCTATCCATGTTCGTCCGTTGTCCCCTGAAGTGAACACAGGGTGACTCGTACTTCCCAATTGATATGCCTCTGCCACGATGATCGTATCTCCGTCATGTGTGACATGCGCAGCTACCGCGCCGACGGCCCGATCACCAAAGCCTGCAAGGTTGGAAGTCCAGGTTGTTCCATTGAACGTCACACGTTGAAGCCCTCCTCCATTGAGGAAGAAGGTTGTTGGATGGGCAATCCCTGAAATCACCGCCGGGCTTTGGATGGATTGACCTGAGAGGTTCGACGGCACCCAGGTATTTCCCCGATCGGAGGAAATGAACGATTCCCCATTCGGCGGCGAGAGAAAGTCCCAAACAAACACGTTTTGGTCGACCACAATCGCGCTGTAAAGGTAGTTCTGCATTGTTCCGGTCGGTAAACCCGAACGCAAGCTTGTCCAGGAAGCGCCCTGGTTTGTGCTGCGGAAGAGATCCGGAACCTCGGAACCTCGCACCAACGCGAACAGGTCGGTTGCCCCATTCTGCGTGGATCCAAACATGAGTGATTCAATCCAGGAACCACCTACATATTGACTCCCCCGGAACACGGTGAGCCCGCTCGTTGCAGGATTCCAGGTTGACCCGCGGTCCGTCGAGCGAAAGACACTGTCGACAGTCCCTGCGAAAATGGCGGTTCCTCCTCTATCATCGGGCCCGATTGCCAGCGCGCCAACCATACCTGAAAACATCCCGGATGGCGACCACGTGTCGCCGAAATCCGATGAACGGTACACTCCTTCGGTCGTTCCTGCGAATCCCGCTTGACCCGCTGATGCAAGAGAGATGATTTCTCCTCCAACGTATTTGTTCGGTATGGTAAATCGCTTGAAGAAATTCCAAATTTCCTTGTTAGCGTCAATATCACGATTGATTGTCGTTGCTCCGGGATATGGTGGGGCGCCAGACCATTCGTGACCTCCGCCTATGATTTTGTAGAGTTTTACCTCTGAAAAGTTCACAGGAGATCTGTATGTATAGACTGCAACAGTTGAATTATCTGTGGTGTTGAGATTTGGCAAGAACAACGTCTCGGCCGGCAATGTGCATTGATTCTTCTGCCTCCAGAAATCCACAGTTTGATCCACGGAATATATGCCGGTGACTCCTCCGCTGTATGGAACAGTAATATCAGCTGTGCCATGCATGAGCATCACAGGCACAGGCTGCGTCGCGGAATATGTTGCGGCAGAGATCGTTGACATTGTTCCTCCGACAGAAGCTACAGCTGCAATTCTGCGTGACAATTCCCCGGCAAGCCTCAGGCTCATCATTCCGCCATTCGACATACCACAGACATAGACACGTGTTGTATCGATCGAAAACCGCAAAACAAGAGAATCGATAATTGCCGAGATGAAGGAGACGTCATCCACATTCGGTGCCGGGGTTGCGGGATTGGCAGAAATGCCGCTGTTCCATCGTTTTTGGTATGCCTCCGGATATACCGTGATATACCCAACGCTGTCTCCCAAGAGATGGGTTCGTACGTAGTTGAGTTGAGTAAACGCGTCTCCGCCATACCCGTTAAGACTAAAAACAACCGGGAGTTTCTTCCTGGACGCAAGCCTGAACGGAATCTCTATAAGGCAGGAACGGCTTTTTCCCCCCATGGTAAATTGTAGCGCGATTGGCTGCCACGGCAGTGCGGGAGATGTCCCGGACGAATGTTCAACAGCCCCAACATCGGAATATGAACCGGAGGGATTTGGACGGGAAATTCCCTTGATATCTTTTCTTGGTGCTGCATACCACACTCCTCCGAATTGAACAGAATCAGTCCCACGCCCTATGCAAGAGCTTGTGTCGCTCAATTTGTACGATCCATCCGGCATGAAATTTGGATTCGCAGAAAAATTGCCGGCTCCCGGATATCCATCGCGAATACAATTATACCGCGCTGTTGCATAATCCATGGAATTGATCTCCACCATCGATCCGGGATTCCAGATAATGTTGTTGAGAAGTCCGAATACCAACGCACCGCGGTCAGCATTAAGATTAATCGCTTCCCATCCCGTATTGTTGGCGATCGTATTGTTGATCCATGTGTAATTGCCGCTGTTCACAAAGACCGCTGCACCGGAATAAGAAGTACTGTTTCCAACGATCATGTTGTTTGCAAGAGTCATTTTCAGGGGATATGGGCTATTCACTCCCATCAAGAGACCACCTCCGTACTGCGAGGATGAATTTGCCATCACGACATTGTTGTTGAAAACGATGTCCGTGCCGTTCACCCAGCTCCACACATCAACCCCGCCCCCATAGCCGATATAAGTGCCGATCGCTTTGTTGTTCGCAATGGTGTTGTTGAGTACGATACCCTTCCCCGTTAGTCCCAAACCGCCCCCTTGAGCGCCGCCGACGGATGAAGGTGTGGAGGATGTCGATATGTTGTTCACGATCGTATTGTTGATAATGGCCCAAGGGGCAGGTCCAACACCATTAGGATCTGTCTCGATATCGATGCCGGCTGCACCTGTTGAATATTGCGAACTCGCGCACCTGTTGTTCCTGATGATATTATCCGAAATTGTTGCTCCCCCGCCGTTGATGGCAATTCCTCCTCCGTGCAGGAATTTTGCTCCAGGGTACTTTGCTCCGCTTCCATTCTGAATTGTGAATCCTTTGATCACCGTAGTGGTGTCGGTTCCAATGAGCACCAGGATGACAGAACCCGAATCAATATGGGTGGGGGAACCGCCGTCGATGATCGTTTTCGAAACATGCGAGGTGTCTTTGTCGACCATGAAGAGGCTGCCGAGGACGATTTTCTTCGTGAGCTTGAGGTTTTCTTTGTACGTCCCCTCGGAAACCAGCACCGTGTCACCATTCAATGCGGCGTTGATTCCGCTTTGGATGGTCGGCTGATCCTGCGGGACTCGAATGACCTGAGGCTGGGACTGGACCGGATGAAATTGGGATAGACTGAGGGCCAAAATGACAAGCAGTCGTTTCATAACAACCTCCGGTAGATAATGGAACCAGTGTTGCGGGTGGTCTAAAAGTTTCCGCAATCTACTGAAGAGGGCTATCGAAGAGTTAACTCTGGCGCCTCAATCTTTGCCACTGGCGATGCATTTTGAGGTATGGATGAACAACGCGCCCAGAGATTCTCACAATTGGGAATAACGGAACAGCGGAGTGGTGGAAGGGTGGAAAGATGGAGCTGTCGGACTCCCGTCAGATTTTAACCTTGGAGCCGAGTTCACTCGGCAGGAAACCAAATTGCTCCTTGAAACACTTCGCGAAATAGGAATGATTCGAGAAGCCGACCTGATAGGCGACCTCACCAACGCTCCCGGCCTTTTGTTCAAGAAGATCCTTGGCCCGTTGCAGTCGGATATAGCGGATAAAATCTGTTGGGGAGAGATTGGTGAGAGCCCGGAGCTTTCGGAGCAACTGTGCACGACTCAAATGCACCTCATACGCGAACTGGTCAATGCCAAACTCCTCGTTTCCGATATGT
>JBARRO010000239.1:0-8530 GCA_049644265.1 Bacteroidota bacterium | reverse complement strand
AGCTTTGTGTGGGTGGCCTGCTGGACGCTCTCAAAATGCCAGATCTTGCTGCCGAATTTTTTCAATACTGGCTCGGAGCGTTCAAATGCGGCCCTCAATCCTCCAACGAACAGAAGCAGTGTCCCGTCCGTTGCCTGCGGAATACTTCCCAGAACGGGAGAATGAAGAAAGTGCGCTCCTTTCTGGCGATACTCCTGCTCAAGCTGTCCGGTAATTTTGGGCGAAACAGTGCTCGTATCAATGTGAATGCTTTTCTCCCGGATCCCCGCTATAGTTCCCCGCTCACCAAGCGTAACACTTTGCAGCGCAGCCGGATCGGAGACCATGGTAAACACAATCTCTGATCTTTCAGCAACATTTTTCGGAGAATCGCACCATTTCGCCCCAAGACCGAGAAGTGGCTTTGCTTTCTCTTTTGTGCGATTGTGGACGTACAGCGGATACCCTGCCTTGAGCAGACGAGCGGCCATCGGCGCACCCATCAGGCCGAGTCCGATAAAGCCAAGTTCTGATTTCATGGTGTCCTCATGAGGGAACACGAATGTAACGAATGGAACGAATTACACGAATGGTTTCTTGGTTAACCCATTATTCGTTCGTGCCATTCGTGATATTCGTGTAACTCGTGTTTATTCTTAGCTTTCATAGGCTGATACCAAGGTAAGAAGAAGAATTGAATTTATCCGCGTATTTGCATAGCTTTTACACGGCCTTCTGACTTACCCAACGCAAAGGAATTCCCATGAAGCAAAACAGAAGAGAGTTTATCAAAACATCCGCAGCGCTGACAGGATCGACCATGGTCATCGGAAACCCATACGAATCGCTCGCCAAGAATGTCCCGAATAACTTCAAAGCAGGGAAACTGAAGTTCCGTTTCAAACCCTACACGCTCGAGCTAAGGCACACGTTTACCGTCTCGGCGATGTCCAGAAACACAACCCCTGTTGTACTCACGGAAGTTGAATACAACGACGTCATCGGATACGGTGAAGCGTCGATGCCTCCCTACCTCGGAGAATCCCACGCATCCGCCACAGCGTTTCTTTCCAGGGTAGACCTGAGCAAATACGAAAATCCATTCGAGCTCGAGACCATTCTCGCCGACATTGATGCCATCGCCCCGGGAAACCCCGCCGCGAAGGCCTCCGTGGATATTGCCCTGCACGATGTGGTTGGGAAGCTTTTGGGCCAGCCTTGGTACAACCTTTGGGGATTCGACAAGAACAAAGCGCCGAACACGACGTTCACGATTGGCATCGATACCGCGGAGGTTGTGCGGGAGAAGACCAAGGAAGCTCTTGGGTTCAAGATTCTGAAAGTGAAGTTGGGGAAGGATAACGACAAGGAAATGATCGAGACCATCCGGTCGCTGACCAACGTGCCTCTCACAGCGGACCCGAACCAGGGTTGGAAGGATAGAGATTACGCCCTGGAAATGGCTCACTGGTTGAGTGAACGGAATGTCAAGTACATCGAGCAGCCGATGGCCAAAGAACGGTGGGAGGACCATGCATGGCTGACCGAACGAAGTCCGATCCCCATCCTTGCAGACGAATCGTTCCAGAGAATCGGGGATCTCAAGAAAGTCCAGGGATGCTATAGCGGCATCGTCATCAAGCTGATGAAATCCACCGGGATGCGTGAAGCCCACAAGATGGCGTTGCTCGCGCGGTCGCTCGGAATGAAAATCCTGATCGGCTGCATGACGGAAACCTCGTGCGCGATCTCAGCCGCGTCCCACCTCGCGCCCATCGTGGACTGGGCGGATCTGGACGGAGCCCTGCTGATCAAGAACGACCTCTTCGAGGGAATGAAAGTCATCGACGGAAAGTGCACGCTGAGCGACCTGCCCGGGATCGGAATCAGGAAGATCGCCTGATGAAAGACTATAGCCATAAATACTTCTCTGTAGCGGACTTAGAGGCGATCTCCAAGGCTGTCAAAGAGGCGGAAAAGAGAACCTCCGGAGAGATCGTGCCATACTTTGTGCCCGAGAGCGACGAGTACGAAGAGGCGACCTGGCGAGCCGCGATGCTGTTTGGGGCAGTCCCTCTGACCATCTTCGGGGCCATCCGGCTGTTCTCGGATGCGTGGTCGCCGGTTGGAATTCTTACCGTCGTCATCACCTTCTTCGCCTCGAGTATCGCCGGCGCATTCCTTGTTCGGTATATTCCGCCTCTCAAACGATTCTTCGCAGGGCGAGATCTGCTTCATCACCGCGCCTCCCTCCGCGCCTCCCAGGCATTTGTTTCCGAAGAAGTTTTCAAAACGCGCGACCGTACCGGTATTCTGCTCTTTCTGAGCTTTTTCGAGCGCACGGTCGTTGTGCTCGGCGATTCAGGAATCCATGCAAAAGTCCAGCAGCATGAGTGGGACCGGATTGTCGAAATCATCGTTCGCGGGATGAAATCCGGAAGACCTGCGAACGGGCTGACCGATGCAATCCGCATGTGCGGCGAGCTTTTGCAGCGCCGCGGTGTCCGTCGAAAGAAGTCCGACGTCGACGAACTCCCGGATACACTACGCATCAGGAAGAAGTAACTCCAATGAAGCGCTTCCTCAACCTTTACCTTAACCTCAACCTTCTTTTCCTTCCTTCTCTCCTCCTTGCCCAGGGTGTTCCGTTCCTTTCCGGCCGCGTGAACGACTACGCGGGTGTTCTTTCCACCCAGACAAGAAATGACCTTGAGGCAATGTTGAAGGAACAGGAATCGACAACATCCAATCAAATCGTGGTGCTGACCATTCAGAGCCTTGAAGGCGCGGTGCTGGAGGAGTACTCGCTCAAAGTAGCGGAGACCTGGAAGCTGGGTCAAAAGGAAAAGAATAACGGAGTTTTGCTTTTGATTTCAAAGGATGATCGGAAGTTGAGAATTGAAGTGGGATACGGGCTCGAGGGTTCGCTGACTGATGCGACGTGCAACAGTATCATTCGGAAGGAAATTGTTCCGCACTTCAAGGACGGCAATTACGACGCCGGAATCACTGCCGGGGTTAAGGCAATCATCGAAGCGGTCAAGGGGGAGTATGTCGCAGAGGAATCGGATTCGGGAAGTGGAGATGGGGGGATGGATATCACAGGGACGTTGTTCTTTGTAGGAGTGTTCCTCCTGGTGGTCGGCACACACTCCGTGATCGCGATTCTTAATAAAGGATTTATGTCGTACTTCCACGGAGCATTTTTGCTGCCGTTCTGGACGCTTTTCCCGCGAGCTTTCCTGGGGAGCGGCGTGGGATTTATTCCTGTCATTTTCTTCGTCATTATCTTCATTGCTGCCAAACTCTGGTTCAAAACGAATCCCTCGGGTCAGGCGTTTCAGACAAAATGGATGCCAAGGGGAGGTCATAGTGGATCTTCCGGCGGAGGTTGGTCTTCGGGCGGAGGCGGTGGATTTTCAGGTGGCGGCGGAAGTTTTGGAGGAGGGGGAAGCTCGGGAAGTTGGTAAACAAAAGCAATTTCGAATAGCTGGATTCAATGAGGAAGTGCAACACGTAGGTTGAAGACTTCCCGTGGTGTTCTGTAATTTAATGTTTTTCGTGGTCGATTGTTGAGTTGTCGTTCGAGACGTTTGACATCGGCATTGGTAACATGATCAAAGTTGGTTTTCTTGGGATAGGTTCGGCGAATGATGCCGATGGTGTTTTCGACGAGAGCCTTCTCCCAACTGTGAAACGGTTCACAAAAATATGATCGAGTACCGAGGATCTTGTTGATGCACATGTGTTCGACATTTTCCTGGCCATTGTCGTAGGTGATCGAACGTCGAGCCGACCGTGGATACTGTGACAGCGATCGGGCTAAAGCAATGCGGAGATGTTTCGCTGTCCGACGCGGAAGCTTGGCGATCTTGGTGAAGAGCGAGACGCGCTCCACGGTAACGCTCAAGGCTGCCTGGCTTCGACGTGCGATGACCGTATCCGATTCCCAGTGGCCAAATTGGCGACGCTGATCCACAACGCGAGGACGCTGCAGTATCGATATTCGCTCAGGAATATGCAGATCCCGATGAGTATGACGATGTCCCCGCTGGAGACGTCGTTTGTGAGCTCGGACCAGATAGGGAACAAAGTTCTCCTGACGTCGTACTCGGCCGTCGTAGACAAACCGATAGATACTCTCGACGCACACGCTTCTGCCGGGGTATTTGCGTCGAAGTTGACCAACGATCTGTTCAGGAGACCAACCCTTGCGAAGGTGTCGTTTGACAAACGAACGGAGGAAGTTCGTTTTCAGCCGTGGTCGTTCTCCGGCACGTCGTTTTCGATCTCGGGCCCGGTGCTCAGCCTTGCACGCCCCGTACCTGTCATAAATCTGGCCACCGTTGCGACTCAGCTCCCGAGAAATGGTCCCTTTGTTTCGGTGCAACCGCTTGGCTATCTCACCAAGCGATAGCCCTTGTGCTCGACACAGGGCAAGGTGGTCTCGTTCTTCAAACGAAAGCTGATGATAATGTTTTTTCTGTGCCATACCCCAAGAGTATCACTTTTTCCCTCGGGGTGTTGCACTTCCTTGTAGAACTCATGATATTGAATAAGGAATACTGAATGTAGAAGGAGAGACGGGATTCCTCTTCGTGTCTTAGACTCCCGGAAGAAGACATTTTACAGAGGTCACAGAGAAAGAGGAGAAACAGAGGTTTAGGGCTTTAGAATGTTTAGACTTTCGAGCTCCTTTTCAATTTGCCCCGCATTCTTAAACACAATCCCCTTCATCCCCGCTTTTTCCGCCCCGCTCACGTTCTCTTCGACATCGTCAATGAAAACCATGGAAGACGGTTTTTCGCCCAAGCTCCGGATTACCGCGTCGTAGAAGCGTGGATTGGGTTTCATGACGCCGAGTTTGTAGGAAAGAAAATGTTTTGGAAGGAATTTTAGGGAGGGAACCGCCCTGAGGCAATAGACGTAGTGCATTTCGTTCGTGTTGCTGACGAGCGCCGCCTCGGTTGACTTTACCACGCGTGCAACGAGGGAATTCGTACCCCGTATCGGCCTGGTCAGAACCGAAGCAACAGCTTTGCGAAGCTCTTCGCGCGTGAATTTCTTCTTAAAGAGAGTCTCCAGTTCTCCAAGAAATCGCTCCGTGTCGATTTTCCCCATCTCGAATTTCGTGCTTAGGCAAAGCACACCTTTCTCGAAGCCTCTTCGCCGAGTCTTTTCCTCAAATCCCAGCGTCATCCAGAACGATTCCGGCGTGTAGCTCACAAGCACGTTCCCGAGGTCAAACAAGACAACTTTGATCGTGGTCATCCCTTGAGTTGAATAGAAACAGATTTGCCAAGCTCGATCATCGAGTAGTGTCCTTTGCCTACCGGGCCGCAATTTACCATCTGAGTAGTTCCGAGCGAATCGAGCCCTCTCGCTTCGTGGATGTGCCCGCACACAACCACATCCGGATGATGTTCGTCGACAAAATCCCTCACCGCCGTACTTCCGACATGACTTCCGAGCAGCACCCGGTCGAGTTTCGTCCCGCGCGGCGGAGCATGCGGAACAAACACCGATCGGACCGCCGATTGGATTTCCTTCCAACCCGACTGGGCGCGGCGCATGATTTCGTCTTCCGAAATTTCGTACGGCGTATGGAATGGCGTGGGTGGAGAGGCCGAGACACCAAAGAAGCCGACGTCGTTCAGAACGACTCCCTTGCCGTTGATTGAGACTCCGAGTTTCTCGAAGGTCTCATCCATCTCACGGGGATCCATGTTACCAACTACGGCGACGATCGGCTTGCCGAACGACTGGACTTTCCGTATTACCTCTTCTGCCTCCTTGGGTGTGCCGCGAGTCGTCACGTCACCGCCGATAATGACGACATCGTAGGGAGACTCGCGTGAGAGGATCTCGTACAATTTCGAGTACGAACCGTGGATATCCGTAAACGCAATGATTCTCAAGATTGAACCTTGCAATTCCGTGGCCGGCTTGCTACATTTTGACGCATTGTACAAGGTATTCGTCCGAATAACAACGTTCCGCCGGTCCCCATTGGAATCCCCAGCAGCCCACAGCTTCAGCTGTGGGTCTGCGGAGGCTGCGGTGGCTGCGGAGGCCACGAAATCACATAATCACAAACACGGTGGGAAGCCGTTTCCAACGGTTTCCAGAAAGGGGGACACCATGTCGCACACATATCCACGGATTTGGATTCATACGGTTTTCGGAACCAAGCTCCGGAAGCCATTAATTCAGCCAACCTTTGAGCAATCGCTCTACGAGCATATCAAGAACCACTTTGAGGTAGATTTCCATTGCCTTGTCCGCATCATCAATGGCTGTCCAGACCATGTTCATATTCTCTTCCTGCTCAGCCCAAATTACGCGCTCAAGGACATACTCCAGAACATCAAAGGTGAGTCGTCTCATTGGGTGAATGAGCAGGATTTCATGACGACAAAATTTGCCTGGCAAATCGGATACGGTGCATTCTCGGTGAGTGAATCAAACGTCGAAATTGTGAGGCGTTATATTGCAAACCAGAAAGTTCATCACAAACAGACAAGTTATGTGGATGAGGTGCGTGAGTTGTTGAAGGAACATGGGTTGTCGTTTGGTGAGGAAACCGTTGAAACGGTTTCGCGTATGTAGGGTACTCCGGTTGGCCCACTAATGAATTTGTGGGTTGGCTTGGTTTCCGCAAACCGCGTGACCCACAACTGAAGTTGTGGGCTGGCCATGAATCATCTTGGGCTGGCCATGAATCATCTTGGGCTGGCCATGAATTTTCTTGTACACTTCGACCGATAATACCATGAGAACCTTCGTCCGTCAAAATATTCTCCTTCTCTCCTTCGCGGCTGCGGCGTTGCTGATTCACCTCGTGGTGAATGCCATGGGTGGATATGGCTACTTCCGCGATGAACTCTACTACTTCGCGTGCAGCGAACATCTCGACTGGGGCTACGTCGATCAACCGCCGCTTTCAATTTTCATCCTCGCACTGAACCGAGTCCTCTTCGGCGATTCGCTGTTTGCACTTCGGCTACTGCCGGCCGTTGCCGCGGCAGTGACGGTATTTTTCACGGGACTGATGGCCCGGGAATTCGGAGGCAATCGGTTTGCGCAGAGTCTCGCGTCTGTCGGGGCACTCGCTTCCCCGATTTTCCTCGGCATGTTTACCATCTTTTCGATGAATTGCTTTGATTTCCTATTCTGGACGCTGGCAGCATTTATTATTCTCAAGATCCTGAAAACAGAGCAGCCCCGCTATTGGATTATTCTCGGGATCGTTCTCGGTTTTGGACTTCTCAACAAAATCGATGTCCTCTGGCTGGGGTTCGGAATTTTCCTTGGCCTCGTTCTGACTCCTCAACGACACTGGCTGAAAACAAAGTGGCCCTGGGTTGCCGGAGCGATCGCGTTCATTCTCTTCCTCCCCTACATTCTTTGGAATATGACCCACGGGTTTGCTCATTGGGAATTCATCAATAACGCAACAGCCCTTAAGTACTCCTCACAAACCCCCATCACCTTTATCGTTGGACAATTCCTTCTCCAAAATCCCATGAACATGCCATTATGGATTTGCGGATTGTGTTGGCTGCTGTTCGTCGGTGAAAAGCGATTTCGTTTTATGGGATTCATCTGGCTGGCAGCGTTTCTTGTTCTGCTTGTGAACGGACACAGCAAAGCGGAGTATCTCGCCCCCGCCTACATGCCACTGTTTGCGGCCGGCGGTGTGGCGCTTGAACGATGGCTCTCAGGCAAATTCCTGGACTGGCTGCGTCCGACGTACCTCGGTCTTGTCGCGCTCGGTGGAATCTTCGTTGCACCGTTGGTGCTCCCGGTGCTGCCCGTCCAGACGTACATTCGTTACGCCGAATCCATCGGAATGGGACCAACATCAGCAGAGGGAAAGCAACTCAACAAGCTTCCGCAATTCTATGCAGACATGTTTGGTTGGGATACCATGGCGGCAACGGTGGCAGGCGTGTATCGGGGGCTATCGGCGGAAGACC
Organism: Bacteroidota bacterium; assembly: GCA_049644265.1. Lineage (GTDB taxonomy): Bacteria > Bacteroidota > Ignavibacteria > UBA10030 > UBA10030 > JBARRO01. The sequence continues at coordinate 572 of JBARRO010000239.1, read as the reverse complement.
AGGCACGTTGCGGGATTTACGCGGACAATTACGGTGAGGCAGGAGCCATCGATTTCTTCGGAAAGAAATACGGACTCCCCAAAGCAGTCTCGGGCCACAATAACTATTTTCTGTGGGGAACGAGGGGATACAGCGGTGAGGTGGTGATCGTCATCGGAGGAAATCCCGATGGCCATCGAAAGGTTTTCGAATCGGTCGAGGAAGCCGCAGTGATTACGTCAGAGTACGCGATGCCGTATGAAAGCAATCTGCCGGTGTATGTTTGCAGGAAGATTAAGGTGCCTCTGCAGGAGGTATGGCCGAGCGTTAAGAGCTTTATTTAGAAGCATTTCACAGAGGACACAGAGAAAAGAGGAGATCACAGAGGAGAGAATTGGGTGTGAGTGGCTTTAATGAAAATGTCAAAGGACAAAGTTCAAATGCCAAATCAAGTTCAAAACGGCAAGAATCAAAGTCTCTGACTGTCTATTAACGGTTATGTGACAAATAGAAGTAGACAGCTTTGAGTTCTAGTTTTGCAGGTTGTTCTTTGACATGTTACCTTGCGCACTACCCAGGACTTCCACGGAGTC
>JBARRO010000238.1:0-2301 GCA_049644265.1 Bacteroidota bacterium | reverse complement strand
CGCCAAAACTCCTTTATTTTTAGGCCAATTTCCCCAACATAAATGGCGTCCTTCCCAACTCTGCACTCCAGATTTGAAACTGAGCTTCAAGTCCGCCCCGACGACCTTGACATGAACTCGCATGTCCACAATAGTCGTTATTTTGACTATGTCCTTGCGGCAAGATACGATCAAATGGAGCGCTGCTACAAAATGCCTATGGAGGAGTTCATCAAGCGCGGATTCGGATGGGTCGTACGCTCTGCTACACTTGAATTCAAACGGCCGCTTGGCTTGGGTGATCGATTTGTTGTGAGAACGTGGATCGAAGAGCTGCGCAAGGATGGGGTTGTCGTGAAATTCGAAATTTTTCGGAAGGATAATGGGAAAGTCTGCTGCGACGGTCATTTCCACTATACCATGGTTTCTCTCAATACGGGACGCGCTGCGGAGATCCCGAATGACATCGTGGAGAAGTACTCTATATGAAGAGTGTAGAAATGAGGAGTGTAGAACCCATCTCAAGAATGATCTGCCCCAAAAAGGCACGGAATGCGCAAAAGCAATTTTCTAAACAAATACGACAGAGTTTTTGTGACTTTTGCGCTTTTTGTGGCCAAACAATATTTTTGAGACCGCTTCTAGTCATATCGAAAACAGGCCTCACTCTTCTTGCCTCCGGCGTTCTGTTATACTTCAGCGCCCGGGCACAGGGGAAAGTCTATACAACTTCGGACGGAGTAAAATTCCGGGTCGAGACAATTGTATCGAAACTTGAGGTCCCCTGGTCGATCGCGTTTGACAGCTCGGGAGATATGTATTTCACAGAGCGCGTCGGCCGGCTGAGCGTTTTGAAAAAAGGAGAACATCAGCCTTCCCTGATTGCCCAAATTGATGAGGCGAAGCCGCGTGGAGAGGGAGGACTGATGGGGCTGACTCTCCATCCGGGTTTCTCTTCGAAGAGGCTCCTCTACGTGACCTTCACGTATAGTGAAGGCTCGGCAGTCCACAACAAGGTTGTGCGGTTCAAGCTGGATGCCGAAAAACTGACCGAAAGAAAGGAAATTATCTCATCGCTGCCCGGATCATCCGTCCATAATGGGTGCAGGATCAAATTCGGTCCGGACGGAAAACTGTACGTCACCGCCGGGGATGCGACCAAATGGGAAAAAGCTCAGGACCTGACCTACCTGGGAGGAAAAATCCTGAGAATGAACGACGACGGCACCAGGCCCGCCGACAATCCTTTTCCCAGTTCGCTTGTCTACGTTCTCGGTGTGCGAAACCCGCAGGGGATTGACTGGAACCCAACAAGCGGATTGTTATTTGAAACTGAACACGGTCCTTCCGGATTTGAAGGAAAAGGAGGAGGGGGAGACGAAGTGAATATTCTCGACGCGGGAAAGAATTACGGATGGCCTGTCATCCATCATCGTGAAAAGAGGCAAGGGATGGAACCGCCGCTTCTCGAATATTCTCCCGCCGTTGCTCCGGCAAGTGCGGCTTTTTATCGTGGGACGGTGCCAGCAAAGTTCAGAAACAACCTCTTTTTTGGGTGCCTCCGGGGCGAACGGATTGAACGGGTGATTGTGTCGGAATCAGATTCTCGCAAGGTTGTGAAGGAGGAAGCATTACTCCAGGATGAGTTCGGGCGAATACGGGAAGTCGCGTTCGGTCCGGACGGGTTCCTCTATTTCTCGACGAGCAACAGAGATGGGCGGGGAAGTCCCACGGATTCGGATGACCGGATTCTCAGACTTGTTCCGGTGCAATAACACCTCAATCGAGGACTCAGGAGTGGCCGATTGCAACTCCCAACGGTTTTGACTAGATTCAATCTGCCGCTTTCGATCCGCCTTCACAAATCATCGAATTCATTGCGGGATGGCATTTTAATCTCCCTTCTGTAATTCCACATAGCCATGGCGAAACCTCTCTATCTGAATATCATCTGGCACCAACATCAGCCGCTGTATCTGGACCCGGAATCGGACCAGCTCCAGGGACCCTGGGTGCGCACCCACGCAACCAAGGACTACTACGACATGGCGGCGATTCTCGAGCGATACCCGGATATCCATTTCACGGTGAACCTGACCTCCTCGCTTCTCTCGCAGCTCCAGGAGTACTACGTGGACCGCCTGAAGCCGTTCGTGAATCTGAGGACGAACCGTGTTGATGCGAAAAAGTATTTTTTGGGGAAGGGAACAAAAACAGACCCGTGGATCGATCTTGCACTTAAACCAACCGCGGAGTTCTCGGAACGGGATCTTGCATACCTGCTCACGAATGTCTGGAACGCGTTCGGGATCAGTGCTGTTA
>JBARRO010000237.1:0-16322 GCA_049644265.1 Bacteroidota bacterium | reverse complement strand
TTCGAGAACGGGCACTAGTGCTCGCTTCCTCCACAGATGGCTACGTTCAATACAAGGATATTTCTGAGAAGCGGCACTAGAGTATTTTTCCGGCAACGGTGCCAACGAATGTTGCTGCAAGACAGCCGAGAACCGTCGACAGCACGTTGACCGACGCCAGAGAGAGCTCACGGTCCCTCAACAAGGATATTGTCTCGTAGCTGAACGATGAGAAAGTTGTGAATCCTCCCAGAATGCCGATGGCGAGAAAGGTTCTGAGCGACGGATGCATGACAAGACGTCCCTCCGAGCTCGCCATCAGGAGTCCGATCAGAAAGCAACCAAGCAGATTGACGGCGAGGTTTCCGTAGGGGAAATCTGCCGGAAGCCAGCGGTAGACGGCAACAGACATCCAATATCGCGCGGCTGCTCCCAATCCTCCCCCCAGAAACACGAGTAGATAATCTCTCATGTCACTCCTATTCATGTACTAAAGCCAGCTGTGTTCCTTGTACCACCGGTACGTACTCTCAAACCCCCTCTCCATCGAAATTGTCGTGGAAAATCCAATATGATTCTTGATCTTGGCCGGGCTGCAGACCCAATGCGCCTGGAGGAGATCCCGTGCCTTATCCACGCTCAGGACCGCAGGAATCGGGCCAAAAAAAGACACCGCCTCCACGATTCCCGCAACCGCATACAGCAAGGCCTTTGGAAATCGCACCGGAATTGTCCGCCGTCCCTCGAGCGTTGAGAGCTTCGAAATAATTGAATCAAAGGTATAGATCATTGGATCGGAGATAAAATATGTTTCTCCGGCAGTTTTTGGGGAAAGCGTGGCTTCCACGATCCCGCGGGCGAGATCGGCCGCGTGGACCAGACTGAGCGATTTGTTCTTTGAACCGATGATCGGCTTGATTCCATAACCGACCCAACGAAACATTTCGAGTGTGTCGCGATCGCGCGGTCCGTAGACGGTGGGGGGACGAACAATCACCAGCGGCACGGAAGATGCGTACTTCAGACAGACGGATTCCGCTTCAAGCTTTGACTCTGCGTACGCCGTCAAAGGGTGATAGGCAGTTGATTCGTCGACCGGACTCCCGTCGGGGCTGGGGCCAACGACGGTCAGGCTGCTGACAAAGCAAAACTTTTCGATGGATTTCTTCCGGGCGCATGCCTCGAGGAGTGACTCCGTCGTGAGAACGTTGCCCCGGCAGTATTCTTTTCTAGTTTTCGCCTTGGTGACGCCCGCGATATGAATCACGAACGAAACGTCGACGAGGAGTGGAAGCAGGGAGGAAGGGTTGGAGAGGTCGGCCTCAACCGTCTCAACGGGGAGACCTTGAAGCCAGCCAAGTCCCTTACGTCCGGGTCGTACGGCACAACGAACGTTGAAATTTCTTCGGAGGAGTTCCTCCACGGTGTGGCTGCCGATAAATCCGGTACCGCCGGTGACGAGAACAATGGAAGCGGGCATCCAGGGGACGGGAGTTGTTCATTGACTTTCTTTGCTTATTGAAGTATATTCAAAAAAGTTTTTACAAGCAAAAAGAGCGCTATCGTGCTGCGAGCCCACGTCGTCATCCCGAGGAGTCCCTCTTGGACCTGTTTGATAAATGTCGCAGTTTCACCCGCGCGGATGAAACCAAGGCGATGGGGTACTATCCGTACTTCCACGCCATCGAGGAGAATGAAGGACCGGTCGTCACCATCGAGGGTCGAAAAGTCATCATGGCCGGCTCCAACAACTATCTCGGCCTCACGGCACACCCCAAAGTCAAAGAAGCTGCCCTCAAGGCAATTCAAAAGTACGGGACCGGGTGCTCCGGCTCCCGGTACCTCACCGGCACCCTCGACCTCCACGTTGAACTCGAATCCCGTCTGTCAAAATTCTTCGGCAAGGAGGATTGCCTGCTCTTCAGCACCGGCTACCAGACTGCGCAGGGAATCATCCCCACACTGGTCCAGCGCGGAGAATTCGTGGTTTCCGACAAGGATAACCATGCCTGCATTGTCGCGGGGAATCTCATGGCTGCGGGCGCGGCTTCCTATGTGGGAGACGATCGGCAGGGCGTGGTGCGGTACAAGCATAACGACATGAAGCACCTGGAAACGGTGATCTCCCGGTTGCCACTTGAATCCCCAAAGCTGATTGTTTCCGACGGCGTGTTCAGCACTTCTGGCGAAATTGTCGACCTGCCGAACATGGTCAAGGTAGCGCGCAAATATAACGCGAAGATCCTGGTGGACGATGCGCATGCCGTGGGCGTGATTGGAAAAGGGGGAAGAGGGACCGCAAGCCATTACGGCCTGGAAAAGGAAACGCACCTCACGATGGGGACATTCAGCAAGACGTTCGCTTCTCTTGGAGGATTTGTTGTCGGCGACCGGACTGTCATCAATTATCTCAAACACCACGCGGCGGCTCTGATCTTCAGCGCAAGTCCGACGCCGGCTTCGGTGGCCGCGGCGATCGCAGCGCTGGATATTCTGGAGAAGGAACCTCAGCGCATTGATAAACTCATGCGGAATGCCCGGAAAATGCGGGCTGGCTTCAAAAGCATGGGCTACCATGTCTCCGACCACGACTCGGCCGTCGTCCCCGTCATCATTGGGGACACCGAAAAAGTTCTGATCATGTGGAAACAGCTTTTTGAATCAGGGGTCTTTGTCAACGCGTTCATCCGTCCCGGCGTCCCTCCTGGCATGGAGATGCTCCGGACGAGTTACATGGCAACCCACGAGGACGAACATCTCGACAAGATCCTTGAGATCTTCTCCCACGTCGGCAAAAGCCTCGGCGTTATCCATTAACGATCGTTGCCCACGATGTACCACTTCTCCAGGAACTCTCAAACCGCGGTGGTAAGCGGCCGCGGCGTTTTTGTTTCCATTATCATTCAACTTCCCCGATGAGCGAACTCACGGTCCGACCCGTTCGAACCAAGTCTGACACCATCCAATTCATCCGGTTTCTCTGGAAGATCTATGAGGGCAACCCGGCATGGGTTCCGCCCCTGCTGATGGACCGCAAGAAACTGATGGATAAGGAAAAGAACCCTTTCTACAAGCATTCCGATGCAGAGTTTTTCATCGCCGAACGGGACGGCCAGATGGTGGGTCGCATCGCGGCGATCGTCAACCACAACCATAACAAGGAACACCACGAGAACATTGGGTTCTACGGATTCTTTGAATCGGTGAACGACCAGACAGTTGCGAACGCCCTCTTTGACAAGGCGAAGGAATATTTGAAATCCAAACACGTCACCGCGATGCGCGGCCCCGCCAATCCCTCGGTGAACGACGAGTACGGTCTCCTGGTGGATGGATTCGATCTGAGTCCGACCGTCCTGATGCCCTACAATCCGGCCTACTATGTTACGCTGCATGAGAAGTATGGATTCAAGAAGGTCAAGGATCTGTACGCCTATAAGCTTTCGCAGGACACGGTCTATTCCGAGAAATTCGTTCGCGCGAACTCGATCATGAAAAAGCGGAACAGCATGGAATTCCGCCCGCTCGACATGAAGCGGTTCGACCAGGAAGTGGAACGGATCAAGGAAATCTACAATAAGGCGTGGGCGAAGAACTGGGGCGCGGTCCCGATGACGGATGAGGAAATCGAAGCAATGGCAGCAGACCTGAAACCGATCGTCGTTCCCGACCTCGTACTTTTCGCCGAGTCGAAAGGAAAGACCATCGGGTTCGCTCTTTCGCTTCCGGATATCAACATTGCGTTGAAATACAACAAGAAGGGTTTCCTTCTGCCGGGTTTGTATCATTTATTCACCAAGAAGAAACACATCGACACCGTTCGCATTATTGTATTGGGAGTCCTTCCCGAATACGTGAACTCGGGTGCGGCGGGCGTCCTGTTCTACGAGACCGCAGTCCGGGCCAAGAAGCTGGGATACCAGTATGGCGAGGCGGGATGGGTCCTGGAAGACAACGTCCGCATGAACCTGGCAGCCGAGGCCATGCAGGGGAAGGTCGTGAAGACCTATCGGCTGTACGAACTGCCGCTCTAACTTCCCTCACGTTCGACCAACAAGAAAGAAACTTCTATGCCCGTGAAACCTGTAGAGACCATCTGGATGAACGGAAAGCTTGTTCCGTGGAATGATGCAAAGATTCACGTGCTGTCCCACGTCATTCATTACGGATCGAGCTGGTTCGAAGGGATTCGGTGCTACAACACAAAGAAAGGTTCGGCGATCTTCCGGCTGGACGCCCATCTGCGCCGGCTGTATGACTCCTGCAAGATTTACCGTGCCGACATCCCGTATACGAAACAGCAACTCGAAGAGGCAATCAAGGAAACGATCAAAGCAAACAAACTGCAGGCCTGCTACATACGCCCCATTGTATATCGCGGTTACGGCGACGTGGGCGTGAATCCTGCCGGCTGCCCGATCGATGTGACTATTGCGGTTTGGGAATGGGGAGCGTATCTTGGAAGCGGGGCGCTGGACCAGGGTATTGATGTTGCCGTGTCTTCGTGGCAGCGACCCGCGCCGAACACGCTTCCGACCATCGCGAAGTCGGGCGGAAACTACCTGAATTCCCAGCTCATTAAACTTGAGGCGATGGCGGCGGGATACGTTGAAGGAATTGCTCTCGATACGTTTGGGATGGTAAGCGAAGGAAGCGGCGAGAATATTTTCCTGGTGAGGGAAAAGACACTCTTTACGCCGCCGATTTCTGCGGCGCTCCTGCCCGGCGTCACACGGTCAACGGTCATTGCACTGGCTCGCGACCTGGGCTACCCGGTCGTCGAGATGAACATCCCGCGCGAGATGCTCTTCACGGTGGAGGAAGTGTTCTTTACAGGCACGGCCGCCGAGATCACTCCCATTCGATCGATCGACAGAATCCCGGTGGGAGAGGGTAAACCGGGACCGGTTACAAAAGACGTTCAGACGGCGTTTTTTGATGTTGTGAAAAATGCAAAAGACAAATACCATTGGTTGAATTTCATTTCATAGCATCAATGTGGATCTTCCAGGGGAGGTCAAAGCATGGCAGTTCCTAAGAAAGTCGCTGAAAGCGCGATCTGGAAAAACATATTTTCTGAGCGGGTTGTTCACCAGGGGTCAACCGAGGACCTGCTCAGCAAAGTGCCGGCGTTTGCCAACCTGACGCCGCGGGAACTGAAGGAAGTTGCGGCGATCGTTCACAAACGCTCCTATCGTCTTGGGGAACCGGTGTTCTACCAGGGTGATCCGGGATTGGGAATGTATATCGTGCAGGAGGGGAATGTCGCGATCACCATCTCGGATAAAGACAGCAATGAGCGGGAGGTGGCGGTCCTGACGGAGGGCGATTTCTTCGGTGAAATGGCGCTCCTCGACGAATCCCCGCGGTCCGCCAACGCCGTCTGCAAAACAGATTGCCTGCTCATCGGTTTTTTCCGTCCCGACCTGTTTGACCTGATCGAAAAGAAGACAACCCTTGGAATCAAAATTGTGCTGAAACTTGCCGAAATCGTTGCACAGCGGCTCAGGAACACGGACAAAGAGCTTTCCAAGGTCAAGAGTCAGATGGAGCGAGTCCAAGAACAAGCCGAAAGGAATTCTCATGGCAACGCAGAGAAAAACGCCGAAGAAAAAGTCCGCACGTAGCGCGCGAAAACCCTCACGCCGTTCTGCGATCACACTGCGACGCATTCTTGTTCCGATCGATTTTTCAGAACATTCCAAGAACGCCCTCAAGTACGCCATCCCCTTCGCAGAGCAATTCAAGGCTTCCATCGACCTCATTTATGTGGTGGAGCCGACGGTGTATCCTGCCGACTTCAGCTTCGGGCAGATCGGATTTCCCAATGTCGAGGAAGAACTGCGGAACCGCGGGTCGGAGGAACTCGATCATCTCATGGAAAAAGAGATCGGAAAAAGGCTGAACGCCAGGAAAACCGTGAGGACGGGAAAACCGTTTTACGAGATCAATCAGTATGCGGCGGAAGAAGATGTGGATCTGATCATTATCGCGACACACGGCCACACGGGAATGGAGCACTTGCTGTTTGGAAGCACGGCAGAGAAGGTCGTGAGGAAGGCCCCGTGCCCGGTGCTGGTGGTCAGGACGGGGGAGAGGGACTTCGTCATTTGATTGCGCTGATCACGCAGATTTAGCGCAGATGACAGATTTCGCAAGTGATTTCACTGATTACGCAGATTTAACACAGATTGCAGATTTCGCAGATTGGTGGGTGCTAGTAAAGAAGACTTCCGTTGAAGAAAGGTGCTGCGGTCAGATGTGGAATGGTTTGTTTTTGTCCTTCCTTCGTTTTTCTCCTGTCTCTTTTTTTCCTTCTGACTCCTGAATTCTGACTCCTGAATTCTGCTCTTCAACTGCTCCTCTCCATTACAAACTCCACAAACTGCAATAACGAGCTCTTCGCAGGCGATTCGGAAACCGATACGAGGTTTTCCCGTGCAGCCACAGCATACTGTTCGGCTTTGCGTGTGGAGTAGTCAATCCCTCCCGCTGCTTCCACAAAATCCATCACCCATTGAATATCTTTCGACTTTGCGCCGTTCCTGACGATCTTCAGGGCCTGTCGTGCATCTTTCTGATCGCCGTTCTTCAATGCGTAGATGATCGGCAGGGTGAGCTTCTTCTCCCTGATATCGATGCCCGTCGGTTTGCCGAGAATGTTTTTGCGTCCAAGATAGTCCAGAAGGTCGTCCCTGATCTGAAACGCAAGCCCCACGTTCTCGCCGAACGCGCGCAGTTGTCTCCGCGTTTCCATCTGGTCCGTTGCGCTCGCTGCCCCGATGTCGGTGCAGGTGGAGAACAGGGACGCTGTTTTGTCACTGATAATCTGGAGATACGTCTGCTCGTCCATGTTGAGCTGGCGGCTTTTCTGGATTTGCAGCAGTTCCCCCTCGCTCATGCGTTTGACAGCATTCGAGGTCGAGTTGAGGAAATAGTAGTCGTCGTGTTCCAGGGCGAGGAGGAGCCCGCGGGAAAGGAGATAATCGCCCATGAGGACGGCCACTTTGTTCTTCCAGACGGCATTGATTGATGCAAAGCCTCGCCGGGTGTCGGCATCGTCCACGACGTCGTCGTGGACCAACGTGGCGGTATGCAGAATCTCCACCAGCGTTGCGCCGCGGTACGTGCTCTCGTTGATTTCCCCGCACACTTTTGCGCTGAGGAGCACGAGGAGCGGGCGCACCCGTTTTCCTTTCTGCCGGATGATGTACCGCGCGATGATGTCGATCAGCCCCACTCTGGACCGCATCGCTTCCCGGAAGAACTGTTCGAACGCCTTCAGTTCCTCCCGGACTGGTTCTTTGATGTCGTCCAGGCTCGACACTGTTTTGCTACTGAGCAGATTCAACGGGCTGCTCCTCGACAATGGTGGGTTCGCGTTTCATGGAGAATTTGCATACCAGGATACTGATTTCGTACAGGACGAACATCGGTGCGGCCATCAGGACCTGTGTGACCATATCGGGCGTTGGCGTGACGACGGCGGCGATAATGAGGATGACGACAATGGCGTGGCGGCGGTAATGACGCATGAATGCCGGCGTCAGGAAACCCATCTTTGTCAGGAAATACGTGATCATCGGAAGTTCGAACACCAGCCCGGAGCCGAGAATGAGGGTCAGCATGAAGCTGACGTAGTGGTCGACGCTCACGTTCAAGTCGATATTCGCCGTGCCGAAATTGGCGAAGAAACTCAAGGCAGCCGGAAGCAGAACGAAGTATCCGAACGCGACACCGGAAAAGAAACAGAGTGAGGTGAAAGCCACGATCTTCGAAACGTACCGGCGTTCCTTCGGAAGCAACCCCGGGGCCACAAATTTCCAGAGCCAGAAAAGCGTGTTCGGCATGCTGATGATCAGCCCGCCGATGAGGACCACCTCCATGTAGAGCATCACAATACCGTAGGGCGAAAGCACCTGCACCTTCATGCCGACGGCCTTCAACGGTTTGATCATGACGTCCTGCACGATGAAGTCCGCAAATGCAACGCAGAGGCCGGTCGCGATGAGGAACCCGACGAGCGCCTTGACGATCTGCCAGCGAAGCTCCTCCAGGTGCTCGAGGAAGGACATCTCCTGCTGGTCCGGATTGCCGGTCGAGGCGTTCGTTGCTCTGATGAACCGTTCGAGGATGGTAGCCATGATCGTTGGTGGTTACGTCCGGGTGTTCTGGCAGACCATGGGGAAGCCGCTGTTAGTCGAGTTCCGGATACAGGGGGAACTTCGCACAAAGGTTCTTCACATCTTCGCTCACTTCCTTGAGCAGTCCCGGCGTTGCGTGATGTGCGATCACACGATCGATCAGCGCCGCAATCGTTTCCATGTGTGGTTCCATCATGCCGCGCGTTGTGATGGCCGGTGTGCCGATCCGGATTCCGCTGGTGATGAGCGGGGATTTGTCATCGAACGGGACGGCGTTCTTGTTCACGGTGATGCCCGCCAGGTCGAGAGCTTCCTGGGCATCCTTGCCCGTAACATTCTTATTCCTCAAATCGATGAGCATCAGATGGTTGTCGGTTCCGTTCGAGATGATGTCATACCCGCGTTTGACGAGGGCTCCGGCGAGCGCTTGTGCGTTGGCGATGATTTGCCGTGCGTAGGATTTGAATTCCGGCCTAAGGTTTTCCCCGAAGCCGACAGCCTTGGCGGCGATGACGTGCATGAGCGGTCCGCCTTGAATTCCCGGGATTACCATCGAATCGATAAGCTCGGACATCATCTTCTTGCGGCCAGACTTGGGGGCCACGATGCCGAATGGATTCTCGAAGTCTTTCCCCATGAGAATCAGACCGCCGCGCGGTCCGCGGAGCGTCTTGTGGGTTGTGGACGTCACGACATGGCAGTGGGGGAGAGGGTCATTCAGCAATTTTGCTGCGATGAGTCCCGCCGGGTGTGCGATATCGGCGAACAGAAAAGCACCTGCCCGGTCTGCAATTGTTCGGAACGCCTTGTAATCAATGTTGCGGGAATACGCGCTGGCCCCCACCGTAATCATCTTCGGCTTTTCGGCCATCGCGACACGTTCGACTTCGTCATAGTCGATGGTACCGGTTTCCTTGGAGACTCCGTACGCGAAGAATTTGTAGAGTTGTCCGGAAAAATTCACCGGCGAACCGTGTGTCAAATGGCCGCCGTGGGAGAGGTTCATGCCAAGAACTGTGGCGCCCGGTTTCAGGAACGAAAAATACACCGCCATGTTTGCCTGCGAGCCGGAATGCGGCTGGACGTTGGCATACTCGGCGCCGAAAAGATTCTTCACGCGGTCGCGGGCAACATTTTCCGCGATGTCGACAAACTCGCAGCCGCCGTAGTAACGCTTCCCGGGGTATCCTTCCGCATATTTGTTCGTCAGGACGGACCCCAGGGCTTCCAGGACCGCCTTGCTGACAAAATTTTCCGACGCGATGAGCTCGAGTTTGGTGTTCTGGCGGTGGATTTCACTTCGGATTGCACTGAAGATTTCGGGGTCGGACTGCTTAAGGTTTTGCATGACGGGGCCTCAACGGAGTTTCAAAACGGTGTCTTCCGCGGAATCACCCGCGGCATTCTCAAAGGTTTGTCAGGGTGTGAATCTTCTCCACCCGCTTCTCATGTCTCCCACCCGATTCAAACGGGGTTGCTAGGAACATTTTGATGATATCGACGACGCTTTCCCAGCCGATGACCCGTTCGCCGATGGCCAGGATGTTTGCATTGTTGTGTTGCCGGGCAAGCCGTGCCGCCGTGACCGATTCGCACGCAGCGGCCCGAACTCCCTTGTGTTTGTTGGCGACGATGGACATGCCGATGCCCGTGCCGCACACAAGTATTCCCCGTTCGGCATCGCCACGTGATACCACCTCCGAAACTGCGTGAGCGAAGTCGGGATAATCGGTGGATTCCTTGGAGTGGGTCCCAAAGTCCTTGTACGGGACCTTCAGCTCTTCCAGGAGCCTTTTGATTTTTTCCTTGTACTCGAATCCTGCGTGGTCGCTTCCGAGAGCGGTCATGGTCACTCCTCTTCAAACTTAAGGAACCATGCCTCACTCGCGGAGATCGCGAGTGAAAGCCGGATGATGGTATCTTTCTGGAGTCCGCCGGTCATGGTTCCGCGCACTCCTGCCTGCAAGCCGATATTCAGTCTGCTATCCAACCCGAGGGGAAGTCCAAGGCCGCCGGTAACGAGAATCTCGTCAACGGGTTGACCGTTCAATTCGTAATAGGTTGAGTGATACGAGAAGCCTGCCCGGTAGACAATGGATTGGAAGTAGGAATTCGAGCGCTCGGGCATGACCTCGAGACCGAGAGCGACGCGGAGGCTGCTCCGTAGTTCAGTCGGGTGGATGCCATAGAACAGGGCGGAACCCCATTGCTGCATCACGAGATCACCGACGACCTGATACCGCGTTCCCACCAGGTATGATGTTCCGATGCCAAGCGTGAGCGGGACGTCGGCATGGCCTGATCGCGTCAGTGTTGTTTCAATGGAACTGTATGAACGATTCTCGGTGACAGACAGACTGGTCGGAGTTGTCAGAACGATGCCGGCAGTGAAGTTCTTCAACGGAGCAAACCCCACAACCGTCCCCACATCTTCGAGGATGGAACCGAGCGTCAGATTGAAGCCGCGATAGTAGCTTGAACGGTCAATGTTGTAGTCGGTAAGGCTGGCATCGGTGAACTTGACCGTGGCGAGTTGTCGTGTAGTCCCATAAAGATAGTTCAGCTTTGCGCCGACATGGAACCCCGTCTTGACTGATGCCGAGACTCCGAGTGCGAGTGCCGATAGTCCGCCGCTGCCGTAGTACGTCTGATCGGAGGACACGCTCGATTGCACCGCCGTCTGCCGGACAGCGTAACTCACGAGGCTGTACGGCATGGATTCCATCGACATGACAATTCCGTCGGGCTTCGAAATCGGGATTGCGAAGGCAATCCCCTGAAACCCGCCCCGGGCATACTTCGAGTCGCCCTCGCCAGATTGCGAACTAAACCGCGAATACTCGAACCCGCCCGAAAAGCGCGTGAGCGAGATTTTTGCCAGTGCGGCGGGATTAAGCCGGTTGATGAACCCATCGGTCACCAGGGAGATACCCGCTCCGCCCAGTGCGAAAGTTCGGCTCCCGCCGAACAGGATCAAGTCCCCAAATCCATAACGGGAATATGTGGAGCCGCCTGCAACGGCGCTGAGAGTTGTCGCAACGAGTGCTGCAAGAGCAAGGAGGAAACGTTTCCAGGTCATCAACGCACCACAGAGTAGTTGATGGAGATATGAGGCCGCAGCGAGCTGTCCGCCTGCGACCCGTAGAACACGAACCGGTCGAAGGAGACCCTCTCAGTGTATCCGGCAATCGTCAGGGTCGGTGGAGTTCCATACCGCGACCACTGTTCGACAAAATGATTGATGAGAAAATGGTAGACCGGCCGCCCCGTTGAGTTGAATTGCTGTGCGGGACTCTGGACCTCGACAGTCCCGTCCGCGCGGAGAAACGATACGAAGAGCACATCCTGCGCGAATTTGCTCAAGGGTGAAGACTTGAGCGTATCGAGAGTAAGGACGAGCTCCGCCTTGTGGATGGCAGACGGAAACGGGACCGGTGTGACATTGAAGGTCGTGAACCCGTGGAAAGCCACACCGTTTTGGACATACATGAACTGCGGGTCCTGCACCAGGGCAGATTGCGTGATGTTTCCGACGAAACGCGAGCGACCCGTGCTGTCGACAGCGGATCCCGCCAATCCTGTCAGAACATAATTCACGATGAGCTTTGGCCAATAGTCAGGGTTGCCTTCGCCAAACGAGGAAAACCCCATGATGACATTTGCGTTTGTCGGTTTGAGATAAATTCCCTGGTTGGACGAGTCGAGGGAGTTGATGAACCATGAGGAAACGACGGCGGTGTCGAGGGTAAGTTGAATGATCCCCGTATCGGAAACGGTCTGTGAGGGCAGCGAGCCGACGACGGTTGCATTGTCGTAATAGTCCGTTGGCCGTTGGGAAAGAGAATCAAACGTCAGCGAATCTGCGGTGTAGCCGCCCACCGCCTTGTAGGCCGTGAAGGAGAGAGGCGCGAGTGTATCGCCAAACGCGTATGATGCCCGGAGTTGAAGCGTCGCACCTGTAATTCTCGCGCCCGAGAGCTCAGAGGGAACATTGAATCTCAGATACCCCCAGGATTCATACCCGCCGGATTTTCCAACCATCATCGGTGTGACTCCCGTGGTGAGAACCAGAGAGCGGGCAGACGAGTGGGATGTCGCATACACCGTCGCCGTATCGATGACGGCCGTATCATCCTTGGGGAGCAATCCAACGCCCACCGGATTGGGGTCGTCCATGCAACCCGGGGCAAGCATCGCGACGACGAACATCCAAACAATCAGACTCTGCACATTCAACTTCAACTTCATTTCATCCTTTCTTTGCGTGGGTCGAGCGGTTGAGGACCTGGCGCTTGATGTACTTCCAGGCAAGGTATGCATCCGGTGCAACGTGGTCCACCCGTGTTGTTGCGAGACATTCCTCTTGCTCGACAGAGCCGTAGCCGGTCAGCACCAGCACGGTTCCGCAGCCGGCGCGTTCACCTGCCTTCATATCCACGCACCGGTCGCCAACAACAAACGATTGAGAGAGACGCACCCGGTGCCTGCGCGCGGCCTTGCGCAGCATCCCCGTGTTCGGCTTCCGGCAGTCGCACGTCACGTTGTACGGCTCGGATCCGAATTCCGGATGGTGCGGGCAATAGTAGATTTCGTCGATGTGTGCGCCTTCGTGGGCGAGCAGCGCGTTCAGGCGCTGATGGACGGCCTGCAGGTCCTTCTCGGTAAGAAATCCCCGGGCGACGCCGGACTGGTTGGTGATGACAAAGACCTTCAGCCCGAGCTCGTTGGCTTCGCGGATGGCACGGGCAACATGGGGGATGAGTACCAGGTCTTCGGGGACGCGAAGAAAATCGACTTCGGTATTGATGGTTCCGTCCCGGTCGAAAAAAATTCCCACATCGTCAAACTTCACGTTCCTACTGCCTCAGAAGATCTTTATAGAGGTTGATGTACTTCTTTGCCGAGTGCTCCCACGAAAAATCCTTCTGCATCCCGTTGCGCATGAGCTTCTTCCATTCCTCGGGCTGTTGATACACCTTGACGGCCCGATGAATTGCCTTGAGGAGCTCCTTCGAGTCGTACTTCTCAAATTTGAAACCGGTCCCCTTGCCGCTTCCCGAATAATCCTCCACTGTGTCGTCGAGTCCGCCGGTTGCACGGACAATGGGCACCGTCCCGTACCGCATGCTGTACATCTGGTTCAGGCCGCAGGGCTCATACTTCGACGGCATGACGAACATATCGCTTCCCGCCTCAATCATGTGGGCGAGCTCGTCATCAAACCCGAGGAAGAGTCCAAAGTTCTTCGGATGACGCTTCTGGAAAGCCTCGAACCGTCGCTCAATTTCCTTTTCCCCTGACGCAAGCAGGATGAACTGAACGTCGAGCTTGACGATTTCGTCGAGAATCTCAAGAACAAGCTCAAACCCCTTCTGGTCCACCAGACGGGTGATTCCTCCGAGGACCGGGCGGGTTTCCACGTAGGGAAGGTCGAACTTTGCGACCAGCGCCTTCTTGTTATCGGTTTTGGCTTCGACGGACTTGGCGTCATACTTCCTATAGATGAATTCATCGGCTGAAGGGTTCCACAAATGGTAGTCGATGCCGTTTAAAATCCCCTTCAGGTCCTTCCGGCGGGTTGCCAGAAAGCCATTGAGTCCGGCCCCGAATTCATCCGAGGTGCAGATTTCCTGGGCATATTTTTCGCTCACCGTTGTGATGGAATCTGAAAAACGCAGTCCTGCCTTCAGGAAATTAAACTTGTGGTAGGCCTCCACTCCGTCGGGGCTGAACAGCTCCTTCGGAAGTCCGGACTTCGCAAACGAGTCGGCGGGGAATGCCCCCTGGTAGGCCATGTTGTGAATTGTGAAGACGGTCTTGACGTGCTTGAAGAAGGGATCGTGGCTGTACAACGCCTTCATATAGGCAGGGATCAAACCCGTTTGCCAGTCATTACAATGGATGATGTCGGGTTGCCATCCGAGCCGTTTCAGAGTCTCGAGAGCGCCACGACAGAAGAACACAAAACGCTCGTCGTTGTCTTTATAGTCCTTCTTGGTTGCGGGGCTTTGATAGACACCGTCGCGTCCAAAGTAGTTCTCGTTGTCGAGAAAATAAACCTGGACCTTTTCTTTCAGGTCGCTGATAAAGGAGGACTTGACGTTGCCGACTTCCGTACTGCTGCCGACGGGGATCGGGATATCCTTCAGCCGGATGATGTCATGAAGCTTGAACTTCCGCTCACTGATGAAGCGGTAGCGTGGCATCATGATCCGGATCTCATGACCCAATTCCTTGATTGCTTTCGGCAGAGCGCTGGAAACATCCGCGAGACCCCCCGTTTTTGCGAACGGGTCGACTTCGCTCGAAACAAAAAGGATATTAAGAGGACGGGACATGAAACCCTGGTTGGTGAAAATTCCGTGAAACCTGACTAATTTACCCAAATTTTGTTTTATTCGCAATTGAAATGTTCTCCAACCTCACACATCATGACGACGCGCAAATCCCGCCCTGTCACAGTATTACTTGCAGCCGGCGATCTTGACAATCCGCTCCTGTTTGAGTACCTTGAATACAAGAATAAACAACAGAAGGAAGCGGAGAAGCTATCGAAGTTTGCTAAAGGTTAGTTCCTGAGTCTGTCGCTTCAGGAAATTTGTTGAACGCGCCTTTAGCAAAGTTCGGATGTTGTCCAGAATTCAAGCCGAACGGGAAGGCGATTCTCGTTCGGCTTTTTTTATTCCCTTTATGCGAAAAATTTCTATTGCCATCCTGATGATCGCAAGCGAGGCGATTGCCCAGACGCCGTCGGACGTACGGATTCTGCAGGAGAACGAGCGTTCAGTGGTTATTGAATTCGTTCCCCAGGTCGATCTGCGCAGTGTTCGCGGAGTCGATGGGGAGAACTACACAACGGTTGAACTGTCAGGAGGGATTCTCGACCCCGGGGCCAGGACGATGGTGCGCTTCAGGGCACTGCCGATCCTTCTCCCGTCTCACCAATTCTCTCTCCAGGTGCTCGCGGCTGAGTACAAAGACCTGGACGGGATCCACATTGCTCCGAAACCCGAGATTGTCCCGGACAAGGAATTCGGGTTCTCGTTCCGATATCGGGCCCTTCCACAAGAAATCGCAACACCCCATCGCCGGTCATCCCTGGCAGAGGTCACTGACCTGCGCCCCTTGGGCGAAGTTGTCGCAGGTTCTCTGAGAATTCACCCGGTTGAAGTCCTGCCCGGGGGAAAACTGAGACTGTATTTGAGAATTACTGTGCGTGTGGAATTCCCATCCTGGAAAAGCCGATCGCTTGCAGCTTCCTCGCTGCTGCGCGGACAAATCCCGGCCTCGTTTGCGGGAGTGGCGCATGCGGTTCCAGCTGCGGACTCTCCCCTGGCAAGTGGAGAATGGTATCGAATGGAGACCTCGGATGCCGGCATCTATAAGCTTGACCAAAGCTTCTTTCGACAGGCAAGCATTTCCTTGGGTGCGCTGGGGAACATCAATTCGATTCGAATTTTCGGAAACGGCGGAAAAGCTCTTCCGGAGGATCTCAATGCTGCACGTCCAAACGGGCTCGAAGAGATCGCACGCCTCGTGGTTGACAAGAACGCCAACGGTCAGCTCGATGCAGATGATTATGTCCTTTTCTACGGTGTTCCGGCCCAGGGGTGGAACTATGACTCCGTTGCAAAGCAGTTCTCTCATTATATACACCCCTACGCGGCAAAGAACTTCTATTTCATGACCTTCGGAGGCTCTGTCAACGGCAAATCGATGGACTCCGTCGCTTCCTTGTCGAGTCCGGAGTTGACTTCCCAGGATGACTTCCCGGAAAAAATCTTCACAGAGCAGGAACGATACAATCTGATCGGCTCAGGGCGTCGATGGGTGGGACAATCCTTCAGCTACTTTGACAACAGCGCCGTCTATCCCAACACACTCGTGGGATATCAGTCCTCGAAGCCCGCCACGTATAGATTTGTGGTTCTTTCCAGCTCGGCGAGTGTCGATACGTTCAGAGTATTTGAAAATGACGTTCCTGTGGGGAGTCCGGTTCTGATGTATCCAATTCTGGTGGGAGATGATGTCGGTCCTGCGGCCTATGACGCGCCGGTGACGACTGCGACAAGGGGAACAGCAATTCCCGACGGCCGGAGTGTGTTGAAATTCAAATTCGGGACCGGTAACCAGGGTGCCAATGCCTGGCTCGACTGGTTTGAGCTGTTCTATCGAAGAAGATTTGAAGCGGCGCAGGAT
>JBARRO010000236.1:0-12598 GCA_049644265.1 Bacteroidota bacterium | reverse complement strand
CATGCTATGCCCAGGAGTTCTTTGAAGAGTTTTCCATCGGAGGAAGCATGAAATTCCTGCACTGGTCGACTCCCGACATTATTGGCCAGACAAACGTGGACGAAGCAGGTCTTTCAAAGTTCACCGCTTCCTTTGAAGTCGGTGTCCAAACACAAATTCGCAATGTGTTCCCCGACAACGACCTGCGGTTTGGACTTTCCCTCAGCGACTTTACACAACCCAACATCGCGGTGAGTGATTCCCTTGCTTCTCCATTGGACGCGAAGCTTGTTCTGGGGGGAAGCTACATCTCCCGGGTGTACAACTATTCCATCACCGTTCATTATACGTCCGTGGGAGAAGTGAAGCATTGGGGCATTGGTGCAGAAGTGAATATTCTGAAGACGACGGTGGCCGACCTTCCCGCTGAACTCATCGTCAGGGTTGGGGGCAACGGACTGACACATTTTACGGCGTTCCAGGATGGCGCATTGAGTCTGAAGATTAACACCGCGGAAGAGACCATCGCCGGCGGATTTGGAATCAGATTCGCCAGCATGGAAGTGGATTACGCATACGGCTCGTCCGGCGAACTCATGAACGCCGGCGGAACGCATCATATTTCATTACGATATTCATTTTGAATTCTCCCCGCGGAACATTTCTGAAGCGTCTCCCGGTATCGGCAGGATTCATTCTGGCCCTCTGCTTGTCGCAGGAGAGTGTCGCCCAGTTTATTTCATCCGACCAGAACAAGGGCACCTACCTGAACTACTCCGGGCGGAATTACGAAAACTACAGCTCGACGCAGCTGCGACGGAAATTCTACGACAACTTCGGAAACTTCCTTGTTGACGGGATCACGATTTTTGGATTGAGCGAAGAGCAACGGCCGTTCGAGGACCCCAGGGATATCCCGCTGAGCAACATCAGCAAATCCCGGTTCTACAGTTCCTACTTCTCAAACCTGGTTGTCCTCAACGACAGCTACAGCGGTCTCACCAGCCGGTTAATGATCGGCGATGCGATCAGGACAAAGTTCACGTCGCTCACGTTGGACAAGGCGCGGTTCAACGGAATCCGCTGGGATGCTTCAACGCCCAAGTACCGCGCAACCATTCTCTCCTCGCGCGTTTCGGACCCCATCCGGTTCAATCCCGAAATCTCGTTGACCGCCGTTTCGCAGATTGCACGGGTTCGCGAATGGACCGATTACCTTCTGGGCGGCCATTTTGAGACGGACCTCGGCGACGTGTTGACCCTTGGCGTTACCTACGTCAACCAGCATCAACGGCGGAGCACACTGGACAGCAAGAGCTCGTCGATCGACGGCGTCCCCGCCAATGCAGTCCCGCGCGTGATTTTTATCCGTATCAAAGACGACACTCCCGGAGATCATTCGGGTCCGATCGTGTTCAACGTTCCCCAGATCATGATCAATGGGGCACCTCACGCGATGGTCAATATCAACAACCGGGTGCCCGACCCGACCAGAGTCGACCTCAAATCCCCGATTCAATACTGGGTCTTCCGGAACTATTCCATTTTGTATGTTGCCGGCGGTGGACCCGGAACGAACGCGCGCGACACGGTGAGCCAGACCCAGTACGTTTATTATCGTGACAAGTCGGCACTCGCACGCGTCCCCCAATTCCCGTATAAGATTCCCAGTGATCGCATCGACGAAGACAACAATCTGACGTTCGGATACGTCATCCCTCCCGGCGTCGAGAAAGCGGACTTCTCGGTAATCCTTGCAAATGACTTTCGCGTCGACGCGGGGCATGACTGGATCAATAACGTCGACGACTATGCCGTGACTCCGTTCCGTTCTCACAGCGATAGCCTTTTGACGGATCCCGTACCGGTTCCCACACCGTTCCGGACCATGGTTCGGGCCGAGGGAAACGTCAAGGATGCTTCGAACAAACAGGTGGTGACGTTTTCGTACGGCCTGGTCTCAGGAATGTTCATTTATGGCATGAACTTCAAACTTGACTGGCAGGGATTCAAAATGGAGGGAGAGTACGTCCGTAGCGTGGAGAATTTCAAGTATCCGGTTAATCAGGGTATTCGCAATTTCTTTCTCACCCAGGACCTGAGCATTCCGGACAATAGGTTCCGGTCAAACGGTGACGCGTTCTTTATCCGCGGGACAAAGAAGATCGGAAGGGTGACATTTGGAGCCGAGCGTTATCGTCTGGACCCGCGGTACACCACCATGTTCGACCACTACACGCTCGACAACGCGTTCTACGGACCGCAGAACAATGCCGGGACCCTCGCTCCGACGTTCTACCCGGACTATCTGGGGTTCGACCCGCCTTCGACAAGTGCGTTTATCTCGCCCAGCGCGTACATCCCCGGCCAGGCGGGCGGAGCCGCGTTCTCTCTGGTGGACGACAATGACGACAATGACCGTTGGGAGGACGGATTCTATCACTACAACATTGAGCCCCTTCCCGACATCCGTAACGGCGACGTTGTGAACTACGACTACCGCCTGGGAACACCGGGACGGAAAAATCCTTTTGTTCTCGGCTACCGGCAAAACCTCAACGAGCTGATCGGTCTCGGCGACATCATCCGAAAACCCGACGCAGGAATATTTCCGGGCAGAGACAAAGACCGCGACGGAATCCCGGACGACGACCGAAACTCAGACGGAATTCCGGACTACGTTCAGGACTTTCTCACGTATTACACCGACCCGCCCTTCTTCCAGTACGGCGATGACTGGAACAATAACGGCGTCATCGATGAGCAGGAAAACGACATCCTCCCGGACTATCCCTACGAACCGGACCTGAATGGCTACCATCTGTTTGGCTCCATCGAACTTCTCAAGAACATGGCCCTCCGCATCGGGACAATCCGGGACAAAGCCATCGCTCGCGGAGGCAAAAACTACTCCGACTACGCGCGCTGGACATACTCGGCAGGAACGCCAAAATTCGGCAACATCGATCTGTTCTACGTGTACAAGAAAGTACAGGACAATATTGCCAATAATGGCTATCAGTTCATCACAGCCCTCACGATCAATTCCACGATTCCCGACTGGGTCTTCGATCCCCTTGAGTACCGAAACAGCGAGGTCAATCAAATGTATCTCGGAACACTGTACTCGCAGATCCCGGGCGTGCGCATTGAGAACAATGTACGGTATGAGATCAACCATCAGTTTCCGATCGGCCTCGGACAGAGGGACAACTTCGGGGCATTCCTCGACCCTGAGGATCAGAAGGATGGCTCCATCGAGAAACTGGGCATCGTCAACAAGATCGACTACACGCTTCCGTTCTTCCAGAATCGCCTTCTCCTGATTCCTCAGTTCAAGGTCCGCAGGCAGCGGGTGGTCAGCCATGGAGAGATTACGTACGCGGGCCACTCTGTCCAGGCCACGAACGTGGTGATCCACCGCCTCGAACTTCTTCCGATCTTCCGAATCGATTACCGCTTGACGGATCGAACCGACCTGCGGTTGGGATTCCAGGGGTTCAAGATTCCCGGCATTGGCCGTTCGTTCATGTACCAACTGCGGGATATCAAATCTCCCGAAGCCGACGAATACCGTGCCACATTTGCCGTGACTCTCAGCAACAAATCCTCCTACGGAGGGTACAATGTTGTCGTCGATTTTGGGTTCACTCAAACTGCCAGGGAATTCCCAAACCTCCTGACCAACGACGTCACCAAGAAAACAAAGGAAGAATCCACCATTTTTATGACAGTCTACGCCGGGTTCTGAGAATGGATTTCAAGACCGTCCTCATCGTCGCCTTTGGTTTTTCCATCGCGACATACTTCTTCCCCACCCCTCTCGAAATGACGACGCATTTCAAGAGTGCACAGGATTTCTATGCGTCGAGGGATTACAAACGCGCCGTGGAGCAGTACGATATCATTCTGAACACAGAAAGCATTCTCCTGCAGGCCGATAGCGTCCGGGTCTCGCTGTTGAACAACGAGATCAATGTGGGAGTCAGAACCGCTGCATACTACCAAAAAGCGAACGCCCTGCGCAACCTGGGAAAGAAAGAGGAGAGTATCGAATTCCTGCGCATTGTCGAAAAACGGGAGGACTCGCCAAAGCTTGCAGCGCTTGCACAGTATCAGATTTACGAGATGTACTATGGCGATAAGGACTATCCCCGGGCGATTGTGGAGGCACGGCATCTCATCACCGACCATCCGCTGGATGAAAAAATCCCCCGCGCCTGGTTTGACATTGGATGGTCTTTCCGCGAGCTCGGGATGATCGACAGCTCCAACGTGGCGTTTGGAACAATCGTAAAGGATTTTTCTCAAAGCGACCTCGATCCGAAGGCCCGCTACCAGATCGCCCAAAATTACTTCGACCAGAAACAGTGGGATAAATCGATTCAGACATTTCAGGATCTCATCGGCAAATACCGGCCGGAGAGCTTCGCCTCAGCGGAATGGGAGAATGTTGAGCTGAAAGCAGTCCGCGACCGCAAACTCTTCGAAGCCCAGCAAAGCCGGGAGGCGGACGCGACCACGCTCGAGCTGACGGCCAAAGCCCAGGTGAAGATCGGGGACTGCTACCGTAATCTCGGTTCCTACCCACAGGCGATGCAGAACTACCAGTCCGTCATCGCGACATTTGCCCTCATGCCGACCCTCGTCGAAGTCACGTACAACAAAATGGCGGAGTATACTGCCGAGTTGAAAGGAACCGACGAGGGCATCCAGGTTTATCGCGACGCCATCGACCAGAATTTCAGCAACAAGACTTTGCAGGCGAAGCTTCAGTACAAGATCGCGAGAACCCTTCAGGATGCGAAGCAATACGAACGGGCTGCGTCGGAGTATACGTTCTACGTGGATGCGTACGCTCCTCAGGCGGCGGACATCAAATTTCCCGTCGAGCAGGCGTTGTTCCTGACGGTGAGCAACTACTACAACGCCAGGAATTTCCAGAAAACGATCAGCTCGGTCGACACCATGCTCCGGAGGTTCCCCCAGACGGAGTACCTTGCGAAGCTGTATATGTACGACGGCCTGTCTTTTGCCGGATTGAACCGTCAAGCCGATGCCCGTGCGTACTACCAACGGGTAATCCAGGTTGCACCGGGATCCAACGAAGCAATTCTCGCTCAGACCCAGATCGGAAAGAGTCATTTTGACGAAAAGAACTATCGGGAGGCAATCGCCAATTTTGAGACCTTGCTCGCGGGAGACACTTCCAAGCTGGACCTGAGCGAGATTCACTA
This sequence comes from Bacteroidota bacterium, assembly GCA_049644265.1. Classification (GTDB taxonomy): domain Bacteria; phylum Bacteroidota; class Ignavibacteria; order UBA10030; family UBA10030; genus JBARRO01. The sequence continues at coordinate 7,382 of JBARRO010000236.1, read as the reverse complement.
TCTCCTCGGACTGAGCTACTACGGGATCTCCGAGTACGACAAGGCGATCAATCACCTCCGGACAGTCGAACCCTCGTCGTCGTACTATCCCTTCACGTTTGCGCGAATTACACGGGCATACACGTCCCGGCAGCAGTTCGATGAGGCGGACAACTATCTGGACCGCGCATTTGCCGAAGCAAGAAAAGACAGCCTTGATTTCACAGCTTTCGTCCGACTGGCACGCTCGGAGTTGTATACATCCCAACAACGCTACGACCAGGCTATCGCACAATTCGACACCGTCGCGTACGACTCCTCGCAGACGCAAAACACGCGTGCCCAGGCCCGGTACGGCCGTGGTTTGGTGTACTTCGAACTCGGGAAATTCAAGGAGTCGGCAAGCGACCTGGAATTCTGCCTCAAGTCCGAAGTGTTCCTCCAGGTGTTCCCCGCGCTGGTCCCGCAGGCAAAGGAGAAACTTTCATTTTGCTATGCAAACACGGGAAGAAAAAAGGAAGGACTTCAGCTCATCACCGAGCTTGCCGCATCAGCCGCAACCGAACTGGAACAGAGCAGGTACCTGGCGGGGATCTGCGAGTTTCACTACCGGGCGGGAGATTTTGCCAAATCCGTTGAAACAGGGAAACAACTTCTGGTTTTGAAAACAAAAGACGAAACGGCAGAAATCCGCACCTATGTCACCATGGCCAACTCCTACGGGAACCTCCAACAGCATGCAAAAGCAATCGAAGTTCTCACGGAGGCGGGTCAGAAGTTTCCGACGAATTCGTACATCGAGGAGACGTTCTATCAGCTCGGGATGATCTACTTCAGCGGAGGCGACCACAAGAGCGCCGCGGAGGCATTCGGGAACTTTCTCCAGAAATTTCCAAAGAGCAAAAACTACGAAGATGCATTTTATCACAGGGGGGTGTCGCTGTACGAAAGCGGCCAGGCCGAGGAATCGATCAAGAGTCTGCGGGAATTCATCAAGACGTTTCCGCAGTCGGACTTGTGTCCCGAAGCCCAGATCCAGATCGGTGAAGCCTACTTCAACACCAACCGGTTCGCAGAGGCTGCCCGGGAGTATCAAGTGGTCTACCGTCTCTATCCCTCCAACGAAAACGCATCGCTCGCGCTCTTTAACGAGGGATGGTGCTATTATCAATCCACCCAAATTGACAATATGTTTTCTGTGTTCCGTCAGCTGGTGACGAGATATCCGAAATCGAAACATGCTGCAGATGCCCAGTTCACGATCGGAGATTACTACTACAACCAGAAGACCTACGACTCCGCCCTTTTGGCGTACCAGACATTCCTGCAACTGTTCTCGCAGGATCCTCGGATCGAGGAAGCAAAATCTCTGATCAAGGACCTCAGCCAGGTGGAGGCGTACAAGGAGTATGAAGCGGCGATGGCGTTCTTTGAAGCAAAAAATTGGAGTCAAGCCGTTCAGGAATTGACGCGTGTGATGGACAAATACCCGACGACCGATGTGGTCTATGGATGCAAGGCGAACATCGCCTCATGCTACGAGCAGCTCGGAGAAAATAAAAAGGCCATGACGGTGTTCGATGAGATTATTCGTGATTGGAAAGACCTGGAAATTGCACGACCGGCCGTGTTCTTTGCCGAGTTGCATAAACGATGGATTGAAGCCGGCAAATGACCGCCGGTTGAACGCAGGCAGGGTCGAGGGAGAGCATGAGCACTGAAGGCGTCAATACAACTGTGGCAAAGGAATCCCGGCGTAAGCTCGGTCAGTGGAAGGGCGCATACCAGAAGTATTTTGCGATCGCGTTCGTTCTCGCGGCGCTTCTCCATCTCCTCACCACGTTCAGCTACTATGTTGCGACGCATCAGGAATCAAACGAAATGTCGGTCTCGGTCGAACGAAGCGATTATGACCTCATTCAACCGCCGGTCAAGTTCGAGTTGCGGGCACCACGACTCGCAAAGTCATTCTCCGTCAGTAAAACGCCTTCGTATACGCAGGCATTCAGTCCCCGGGAAATAAAGTTTGCTCCCACGCAGGTGACACGCGTGGAACAGACCGCGCCCACCCGGTCGACAGCGCAGAGCAGTGGCAAGGCAAGCCGCGTGGAAGGAAGTATTTTCTACGGCGCAATGACGGGCGGTTCGAATGCCGAGGCATCCTGGGGCATCCCGGGAGGAGCTCTGGCATTCGGACGCAGCCTTGGCGTCGGAGGGAAACTGGGGTGGGGAGAAGGCCAAACAGCGGGCGTTGACTTCCAGCCCGACATCAATGAAGAAGTGAGCAACAGCCGCACCGCAGGGAGCAGCGGACTCGCAAGCCTCAGGGATGAATTGGTCAGCTATGAGAACCTCAGCGACCGCTTCGACGTCCTTGTGGAGCAGGACCCCCGGAACAAGAAAAAAGTCACAGGAATGCTGAACTTTTATCAACTGCGATGGAAATCAACCAGGAACGAGCCCAACGGTGAAGAGGGTTGGAATGCGTTTCCCCGCGCCTTGCTGACGTTGGTTGATTACGCGCGAGACAGCACCGATGTAAGAATCAATTTGTCCGGAAACATTCGCCTGGACGACAAGCAGCTATTGACCATTCCCGTGTTGTTCATGATGGGATTTGTTGCGGCAGTCCAGTATACGCCGCAGGAGACTCAAAACCTCGGTAAATGGTTGAGAAAAGGGGGAGTTCTTGTCATCGACGATGGATACGCCCAAACATCCGGAGCATTCAATAAGAGCGTTCGGGCTCTGCTCAAGGATGCGTTGGGATACGACGCAGAATTTGAACGCATTCCGTCGAATCACTGGCTCTACCACTGCTGGGAGGATTTTGACGGACCGCCGCCGGGCCTCGATAATATCAACTTTCCGGTCAGCCCGTCGCGTATCGTGGAAGTAAACAAGCAATTGGAAGGGATTTTCCTGAACGGGAGGCTTGCGGTCCTCATTTCAAACAAGGGTTATACCCATGCGTGGGGAGAATGGAGATATATCACCCCACAATACGACAATACCAGGCAGCTTCATTTCGGAGTGAATATCATCGTTTTTGCCTGCACAGTTAAGGGTGGCATCAACGACCAAAACAAGGCGAAGCTTGCAAACGAGACTCAAAGGAAGTAATCCTTCGGGACGCATGGTGCTCTACGTTGCGATTGCTGCGATAACCGCCGGTTGCTCAAGCACCAGCCCCGACCTTCAGAACAGCCATGCGGGTCTGGAAAATCCGCATCGTTTTCCGCAACAAAGGGGAAAACAGCAACGACCCCAACAGCTGACGCTCGAGCGTGATAGTATCAGATTCACAGCAGTCCTTGTGAGCGGACGGGAGATCGAGCCAAATTTTCTTGGAGTCCGCCGGATCAGTTATAAAGATTTCGCTCCGATTCTGAAGGACGGATACGTAAACTACGCGGACGGCAATAATAGTGACCTCCTCACTCTCTATAATAGATACAAAGAATACCAGGCTGACCGGATTCGGGACTACTGGGGAAACCCGCTCTTCCCGGAGTTCATCCTCAGTCCGTTTGCGGACGATGACGGCCATCCAACCATGACCATCATCGCAGTGACGGTCCAGAACCTTCGAAGCGAAAAAATTCGCGTCGCTCCATTTTCTGCCGCGCTCATTGACGACACCGGCGAGCAGAAAATGGCGCTCTCAAAGGACGACCTGTTCGTCGACCTGGAAGCACGGTGGGCAAGGGCATCGCTGACACCGTTTGCGCTGAGCACTCCGGGATTTTCAAGAGAATATTTCTTGAGGACCTCCTCGCAGGTTCAACGGGCTCAATTTTCGGGGACAGCAGTCTTTGCAGGTGCCCGGGCAAGCGGACTTCTATTCTTTCAGAAGTTCGAGAGTTCCGTGAAACACTTTACGTTCATCTTTCCTGATGTCACGCTCCTGAAGTCAGGCCGCCCCGAACAGTCCGTCGATTTTGAATTGGATTTTTCGAACCAATGACGAAACGATCCATCATCCTTGTTGTCGTAACAAGCGCTATTCTGGCCGGTCTTACCGGCTGCGATCGCGCATACCGTTATCTGTTCTTTCCGCCCGAACAGCTTGAGTACACCCTGGTACCGGACATCGAGCAAACGCTCACCTTCAATGACAGCAGCTACACCGTCAGCAAGGACAGCCTTTCCATTGTGTTCAATCGGAAGACGTTTAAGGTCGAGGTCAAGTATTTGTCGGATTACCAGCTCAACACGTACGAATTCCCTGACGACTCGAAAGATCTTGAATACTCAGCCAACCCTTTTACGTACGCGAATTGGGTGGACCCTCAGCTCGGTTACACTCCAAACCGCTTTGGCGTTTTCAAGGTCAGCATTTTCAACTATGCTGCTTCAAAGCTGAACTTTGACCCCGAAAAAGCAGTCCTGGTAACAGATCGGGGAGATTTACTCCCGGGGTACGGGAGAGAGGAAAAAACCAGCCGTAATCAAAGTCTGGAAGCGTATTATAAACGACGGAAAGGTGCCAGCGGCGTTGAGGATGAAATCTTCGAACGAAGGATGGGAATTGTCCGAACCGCGGTCCTGTATTTCGGGCGGCCGGTCTACGCAGGGGATAGCCGTGAAGGGCTCCTTGTTTTTGATCCGCTCAATGAAACCGTCGAACAAACTAAGCTGGTGCTCAACGATTTCATCACCGGCTACGACGAAAACAACGAACCGAACGAGTACATGACACTCCAGTTCTACTTTAAACGAACACTCCTTGTGAAGGAGCAAATCAGACCGTCGCTTGCACGCGTGGACACGACAAAGGGAAAGAGCGCGCAGGAGGCGCCACTCCCCAAAGTTTTCGAAGTTCACCTCATTCGATATAACATCGCCGGACGGGACGACGGAGAGCAACAATGGAACGCAAAACCCAACGCCCTGCCCATGATCGTCCGTTTTGTCACAGACAGTCTCAAAGTGTCTCCCATTCTGAAGACTTCCATGGCAGAATCTCCTGATCTTGCAAACGCGACGATTGCTTTTCTTCTCCCTGGCCCCTCGGAACCGCTTCTATCCGAAAAGGAGATTACGAATCTTGCTTCCATGATACGTCAGGGGGGATTTCTCTTTATTGACAACTCGGCGTTCAGTTCAAGTTACCAGTACTTTCTCATCATGTCGCAGATCCTCCACAGTATTGGGTCCAAACTCGACCGACAGGCGTCCGTCGGGGATATCCCGAACGATCACGAATTTTACAAGGCCTGGAGGAAACTCCCGGGGGCTCCCCAGGGCATGGATGACGTGGAGAACATGCCTGAGAAGAGGAGCACCCTCGAGGGCCTTTTCTGGAGAGGGAGGCTTGTGGCAGTCGTCTCCACGAAAGGATATTCCATGATGTGGGACGAAGGAGACTTGAAGCGACTGCCCCAGCTCACACTCGGTGCAAACGCTATCGTTTATGCGACGCGAGCGGTGCGGTAACGTTGCCAAATCTCATGCCTGAACATCGTCAATGTTGGAAAACTGTATGAGCAAAAATCGCCTTCTCGTGGGAACCTTCCTCTGGCTGGCTGCGACAACAATCCTGCCCGGACAGTGGAAAAATGTGCATTCGGCGAGCACACAACGCTCAGTGGAGACTCCCATCTTCCAGGACAGCGCAACAACGTCCGTCTCGCCCGATACCTGGACTTCGCGGAAAACTGTCGCCCTTGTCCTGTCGACAATTATCCCGGGATCGGGTCAGAGTTACCTCGGGAATGTGGAAAAAGGAGCTGCCTTTACAATCGGAACTCTCGGTACAGGTCTCATTACGCTTCTGCTTGAGAACAACATCATTGGAAGGAATGAACGACTCGCTGAGCTAACGGCGAAATATGATCCGACCCTTGCAACACGATACGACTCATCCGAGCAGATCTGGGCAAGAATGCTCGACACCAAATCGATCCTCGATGATGAAGTGCGGCTCCGGAACCGGTACAGGACCGTCACCCTTGTCTTGTGGATTGCCAACATTATCGACGTTGTATTCTTCACGGATGACAAGGGCGAGAAAACGTTCGGCGAAGTACGGCTGAGGGAGCATACAACGCTCGCACTGGTCCCGGACAGAAAAAATGGAATGAATGCACTGGTTTCGATTCGATTTTAGCTCAAAAAACGAACTATTCTCAAAAAGAGAAATGATTAAAAAAAATTCATTTTTTTCTTGCCTCCTCATCAATTTCTTGTATCTTTTTTGGCAGGGATGTACTCAACCGTACGATCCGATTACCGATCTTCTCAATAATCCGAAACACCACTCAATCAGGGTGCCGCGAGTCCTTGATTTTCAGGGTAGCCTCGGGCGGACACAAAGTGGAACTCGGATGGTTCTCCTTACTTGGACTTTCGACACGACAAACGCCAACCTCCGGTCGTGGGATGTCTACCGAAGCGTCAATGATACGACGGCAGGAAATTTCGCTCCGATGGAAATCGTTCGTAAGCCGGTTTCCGGATTTCCGTCTTTCCCTGACACTACCGCAACCCTGCAATCTCTTGCGACAGACAGCCTCAACCTCTACTATAGGATAATCCCGAACGGCGCCGACAACTTCGTCGGACCGGCGTCGGATGTTCTCCATATTGTTTTCCGAAAAGAGATTTAACGTTATTGTTTGTCAGTACTACCGACCCATCAATCTTCTTACGAAGGGAGCACGTCATGAAGAAACTTTTACTTTCTGTTGTTGTTGTAGGATTATTCCTCGGCCTGATCAATGAGGCGAGCGCACAGAACAAGTTAAAGGTATCAAAAACCGCAATTGCCTATGCCACGGTTCCCGTGGGAACGGCAAAAGTGGACAGTTTTTACGTGAAGAACGACTCAACGGCCACGCTGAATGTCACGGGTGTTACAAAGAATCTCAGCGTGTATGTCGTGACCGAGAAAACCGGCAATCTGGTCAGATCCATTAACGCAGGCGACAGCGCTTGGTACTATGTCACCTACACACCAGACACTCTCAAGTCGCATGCGGATACTGTTAAGATTGCGCACAATGCCGCGGGGACAAATCCGATCAAGGTTACCTTGAGCGGCACAGGAGGCCTCCAACTCGCCAGCACGAAGGCAGCGATCGCATTCGGGACCGTTTCGGCGGGGTCTTCTAAGACAGACAGTTTCTATGTCAAGAATATCTCCGGGCAAATTCGCACGGTTTCCAATGTCACTGTCGCGACAACAAAATTTTCTCTTTCTTTCGCTGCAGGAAGCATCAACGCGGGAGATAGCCTGAAGGTCCTCGTCACGTTCTCACCGGACACCCTCAAGTCATTTGCCGACACAGCCGTTGTGTCGCATGACGGAACTGTCGGCGGTGCGATCAAAGTACCTCTCAGTGGCACAGGAGGTCTCCAGCTCGCCAGTACGAAATCGGCAATTGCATTCGGATCGGTCT
>JBARRO010000235.1:0-7000 GCA_049644265.1 Bacteroidota bacterium | reverse complement strand
GAGAACCCCTCCGCGCGGAGGGATTGATAACAATCGCCGATAGACCGGAACTTCTGCCGGTCCACCCACTTTTTCGCGCTCGCCGAGCTCTTCTTTCCGATATCCGGAAACTTCTCTTCTGTGTAAACGAGTTGGACCTGAAACACTCCCGCCGCATCGCACGACCGGAGGATGGCGCTGACGTTATGCGGGTCGTGGATGTTTTCCATGACGACCGTGAGATCGGGCTGCCGGTACCGCAGAACCTGCTCCATGCGCGCGAGCCGTTTCTCAGTGCCCATGACCGATCGCCCGCCGAACAATGCGACGTTGATTGAGCTGGAGGAGCAGGAGAGCGGCAATGACGGAAACACCTCCGAGCATTTGCACGGAATTCAGTGTTTCCCCCAGCGCAAAGTACGCGACCACGATCGCGATCACCGGCTCAAGCGTCGTAGCAATCGCCACCGTCGAGGCCTCGAGCAGTTTCAGACTCAAACTGAACATTCCGTGCGGAATGAGGATCGAGACAATCGCGAAGAGCCAAAGGATTCCCCAATCATCCCAGGTGTATCCTTTTGTTGCAATGGCCCATGGAGGATTAAAAAACAGCCAGAGGATTCCTGCAAACCCGAACGCATAGATGAGCATGGTCCACACCGAGTACTTCCTTAGTATGCTCTTGCCTGCCAGGAGCATATATGCGTAGCAAACTGAGGAAGTCAGCCCACTCAAAAGCGACCACCCTTTGAGGCTTAAGTCCCTTCCCGACCCGCCGCTCACGGCGAGATAACACCCTGCCAGCGCCAAAACCAGTGAAACCATCTTTACTCCGTTGAATCGTTCCTCCTTGCTGACGACCACGGCATACAGCGTTACGAGCGCGGGTGCGGTGTATTGGATGAGAATCGCCGTCGCAACCGTGGACTCCTGCACCGTGAAATAGTAAGCATAGTTCGTGACTGCCACTCCAATGACTCCGATCAGGGCGAACCGGTGAAGGTCGGACAAGTGTATGCGAAATACCGACCGGTTGACCATGAGGAAGAATCCGGCCAGCAGGATGAAGGAGAGGGTTGTCCTGGTCTGGGAAATAATGACGGTGTCGAACCGGGTCGTAAAAAGGTACTTGGCCAGCGAGGCCGAGCCTCCCCAGAAGAAGACAGCGATGAAGATCAACAGGTATCCGCGAAGGAAATGCGACGAGCCGGGCGGGTTAGTTCTGTGATCGGCCAAGGTCTTCGGCAAGATTTCGATAGTAATCGCTCTGTTCCTGGTCGCCGGTGAGCTGAAACAGGTACGACAGTCGCTGGAGGATGATTTTCTTGTTGGAAACTTGCTTCACCCCTCCCTTGAGGAAATCGATCAGTACGTCGGCAGGAGGGATGTTGAGGTCGGGGTCGTAGCAGTCGGCAGCATCCAGATAAGGGTCTGCTTCGGTGGGTTCTGACTTCGCCGCCTTCCGGTAGTACTTCATGGCGAGCTCGAAATTATCGTAGGAGGAATAGGTTACTTCGAACACGCTCGCCAGCCACATGAACGTGTCGTACGAAATGTGGGGGAATTCTTTCGCGAGTTTTTCGCCGAACAGGCACAGCTCGTCCGGGGCAAGGGCATTGTTCCAGAACAGCAACCGGTAGAGCTCCACATCCTGAATTTTCTGCTGGAGCGCGTCTTCGAAGGCGTCGAAGAGCTCATTGAAGTCGGTCGAGTTGGCAAACTTGGTGCGTATTTCTTCCAGCGTAAAGCGAGGCATGATTTATCTGGTTGCGCTGAAATCGCTTGCCGAGGCTTTTCCTCGACCGGGCCTGCACCTGAACCCCACGGGAAGGGGTCAACGCTCGGACACAGGATTTGAAAGGAAGACGATGAAAAATTAAGAAAACGTGGTAGGAAAAGCAAGAAACGGAAGTGTGTTCATCCACGCCCGGTTCCGCTGCACAACGCGTGTCCGGTCATTTCTTGAGCATCTTGTCGACTGTTTGCATCAGTGTGGAATTTAGAAACGGTTTCTGCAGGTATTCGATCGTGGCGTTGGAGTTCCAGGCACCGGCCGTTTGAGCAAGACTGCTCATGACGATGATCGGAATCTTGGCCGTGGCCGGATCTTCCTGAAGCATGTCGACCATCATGAACCCGTTCATATTGTCCATGTAGACATCTGTAATGATCAGGTCGGGTTTATGTTCCTGCGCAAGGTCGGACCCCGTCATGCCGTTCTCCGCCTCAAGAACATCGAACCCTTTGGACTTCAGCGAAAGCACAATAGCCCCGCGCAACGACGGCTCGTCATCGACAACGAGAATTTTCTTCTTCATGATCTCCCCTGACGAGAAATGAATACCGGCTTACCCGGCCCTTTGTTCCGACAAGCACGATGGAAGCTAAGAAACACCGACTTCAAAGGCAAGATTCGCGCGACGGTCACGCCTCGAGGACCCTCTTCACTGTCTCAAGAAGTTTCTCAATGGCAAATGGTTTCTCAATATAATCCACCGCACCCACGGAGTTCCACGCCCCTGCATCTTTTGCCACACCAGTCATGAGTATGACGGGAATCTTCGAGGTCTTCGGATCCTTCTGGAGCTCTTCAACAACCATGAACCCGTTCATGTTGTCCATGTTAACATCACAGAGCACGAGGTCCGGCTTTTCCTTCATCGCCATTTCAAGTCCTTCCACGCCGTCTTCGGCCTCCAACGTTTCATACCCGGCGTCCCTCAACGTCATCGTGACCACGCCACGTATCCCATCCTCGTCGTCGATAATCAGGACCGTCCTCTTCCTGTTGAATAGACTCATATCTCAAAAGTAAAAAAACAGGACCCGGGAATCAACAACTACGAGATGTGTTTCTTATTTCAGAAGAATCGCCTTCTTTATCGCACTGAATCCCGCCGCCGAAAGGCGGACGAAGTACACACCCGATGGCTGGCGGGAAGCATCCCATGCGACGTGATACACACCGGCCGTCATGATTCCATCGACCAGGGTGGCTACTTCCCTCCCCAGGATATCGAAGACCTTCAGAGATGCATTAGTGACAACTGGCAACTGGAAACTGATTACTGTTGTCGGGTTGAACGGATTGGGATAGTTCTGCGACAAACTATAGCGGTCCGGGATCATGCTGTTCGCATCGGCCACGCCAACCGTGATGTTGTCAGAGCCTCCTGCATCGATGTATCGCTGCTTGAATTCCTGGAGGTACAGGTTTGCGATTCGTTTGCTGTGAATGATGAGCGTGTTCTCGTTGTTCGACGTCTCGGCGGAGTTCGACCAGTTGTGCGATCCCGTGACAACCACGTTGCCGTCATTCGGACTCTCGGCGTCGATGACAGCATATTTATGGTGCAGCAAGCCGCCCGTCGACGGGGCCTTGAGACGTATATCGACGCCAGCCGTACTCAGGTTGGCGAATTCGTTCCCGCTGTCCGTATTGTTGTCCAGAATAACTCTGACCTTCTTGCCCGCACCTTTTTTTGAAATGAGTGCCTGGGAAAGGTCGTCCCTCGTGAACGTGAGAAGCGCAATGTTCACGGACGTCATCGCTCCGTTTAGCGCCGCCTGAATTTGCGATGTTGTCCTGTCCGACGGGCTGAAATACAACTCCATCGGAGTCCCCTTGACATTAAATCGATGAGGTGTGTTATCCTGTTTTCGCGCTCCGAACCGCGATGCATTCTGATTCGGCGTGTCCGTGCTGCTTCCCCACATCTCATTAAACTCCATCGTGTAGGCATTCGCCAGCGCCTGGTCCTGAATCTCAATCACGTTCTGCGCATCGTTGTCATTTCCCGGATCGGTCGCATTCCACGAGCCCATCCACACCCAATCGTCTGCCGCCGAGGAATTGTCCCGGTTGTCGAACACAACGAACTTGTTGTGCATCAAGCCGTTTCCTGCATTCACAAGGTCGTAGCCATCATCAATGACTGGAATCGATCCGCTCTTCAGAGTTGCCCAGGGTGCCGTACTCTGATTGTCCTTTTCCCCGATCATGCGGACCTTCACACCACGGTTCTTCGCAGAAACAAGGGCGCTCGCAATGTTTGCGCCAACCGTCCCGCTCAAACTGTACAGACAAACGTCGAGGGAATGCGTCGCTGTGTTGATCCTCGCAATCAGTTTTGTCGAAATAGTAACCGTCTTCGCGGTCTCCGCCAGAGCAACCGAAGCACTGATCGTTTTGTTGAACCAGACGTTCATTGTACCGCTCGACGCAGAGGACGACGCCGAGCTGAAGAGCCTGTCGCCGGTCACGGTGACGCCGTTTCCATCCCCGGACCCGACCTGGTAGTGGTAGACAGTCGCCGGTTGGAGATTCTTCAAAACTATCTTGTGACTTGTATCAGCGATCGCCGTCCCCACGGAATCTGTGTACGCGCCCGTCACGCCAAACTTCACGAAACCCGAGGCTGCGGTTTGAGTTTTCCAGACAATGGCGACGGAATCCGAAGTGATGTCCGTTTCCATCGGAACGACCGAAATAACCGGGCCCGGATACAGGATAATGTCGCTTTGGGTTCTCGGTTGCACTTCGTAATTCGCCGTGTACGGAGTCGTGTTCGGGTCTTTGAACTGTTTGAGGATCCCGATAACATCGCAGACGCCGTTCGGTGCAACGAGCGACGTAGGAATGAAGGCGCCTGTTGTTCCCGTTGCGTCGGTGAATGTCGAGGTGGTTGAATTATAGGTGACGCCGTTCAGCCGGACCAATCTCCCCTCGTTGACCTCCGTATAGTTTTCCGTGTTGAACGTCGCATTGACGTCGGCAGCGGTCAGCAAGAGCGGTTCCGGAAGCTGCAGGCCGCTTGCATGAACGACGTACTTTGTCGAATCCAGCCCGACTTCGGTCAGGCCGCGGAATTGCGTTATCGTCCCAGTCACCGTGACGCTGTCCCCCACCTGATAGCTGAATGATCGCGATGCCCTGAAAATATTGATCCCCGCCGTACCGTCCTGCACGTAAATATCCGTCCGCGTGGATGTAAGGTCCGCCGTGACGATTCCGCTGACGGTCACAGTCGCCCCGACCCCATAAGGGGCCGCACAGACTCCGATTGCATTGTTCACGTGGACGTCAATGATCGGGACAACCTTGACAACCGTGACTGCCACTGTGGATGCAACAATAACCGGAGACCCTCCCTGAGAACCCGTTTTGACGAGAAAACCCCCTGAACCGGCCAGCGACGGGGCCTGTATGTATGAAATCTTTGCTTTCCCCGTGTCGGTGCCTGTGATTGCACAATGCCCGACGAAGATTGTGTCCTGAAGAACAGCAACGGTTGCGGAGGCAAGTCCTGTTCCGGACGTGACGACATTGGAGGAATTTCTTCCCCAATTCCACCCGGTTGGTATTACGACAATAAGGCTGTCGAGTGTGTTGGTTCCATCCCCCACAACAGTGATTGTGAACTCCGCGCTGTCACCCGCCTGGATTTTGTTGGGAGCAATTGTTGCAGTTCCCGTTCCGTTGCCTCCTACCACGAGACTTGGCTCCTGGGTAGAGGAGGAATTCTGCGGCGAGATGTCGCTTTGAGCGACAAAGTCTGTCGAATTACCGTCTGTGTCGTAGCCATTCCCAAGATTCGCGTCACCACCGCCTGCAGCGAGCGAAATCGCGGTCGAAGTTGCGTTGGCCTTGCGTTCTACGGAGGTCGTGTTGCTCGGCGCGGGCGTGGGACCAGCGCCTTCATAGCCGTTTGCCGTGGAGCCGTAGCCGACCTTATCGACAACGGATGCATCTGTGGGATTTGCGCCGTTCAGAGCCGTTGTGGAGCTTACAAGGGCCACTTTTCCTGCAGTTCCACTCATGGTAAGACCGCCGATATTGTCAGGGGTGGGGAGGTTCAACGTACCGCCTGCACCAACTGCCTCCTGAACAAGAAAATACCCATGAGGAGCAATGCTCCCAGTCAGATTCGTCACTTGCCAGGAGCTCGTTCCGGTTGCCGAGCCGTATTGCACGGACCATCCCGCCAGATTAACGGGTGATGATGTGGGATTGTACAACTCGATGAAATCGTTCTTCCATGTCGCGCCCGAATTTCCCCCTCCCCCATACACTTCACTGATCACGACGTGATTCACCGTCTGACCCACAAGGAGAGAGGAAAAAACCGACAACATAAGGAGTGTGGTCTGAACGTTCTTCTTCATATGCTTCAGGAATAAGGTTGGATGAAAGATTCTGATTCGTTTAATATAAAAGTAATTGAACCGAATACAAGAGATGTTGACTGGCTTCACATTCTTTAACGACCGGTAGCTCCATTCCTTTCCTTCGTGTCCTTCGTGTCCTTCGTGTCATTCGTGTGCTTCGTGTTAATTCGTGTCATTTCGTGTTATTCGTGTCATTCGTTGCTTCGTGTTAATTCGTGTTATTCGTGTCCTTTGTGTGCTTCGTGTTAATTCATGTTACTCGTGTCATTCGTGGTTCCTGGTTGGTTTTACAGCACTGATTCGCTATATTTGTGAAAATTCATGACACGAGTCGCAGTCGGCATTGTTACAAGTAATGAGAAAGTTCTCGTCTGCCAGAGAAAGAAAGGCGCACGGTACGGACTCAAGTGGGAATTTCCCGGCGGAAAGCTTGAGCACGGCGAAACTGTCGAGCAGTGCCTTAAGCGCGAACTGTGGGAGGAACTCTCGATCCAAGTGCAATCGATCGGCGGAATCGAAATCCAATCTGCGACCTACGATGATGGTGGCACATTTGAAGTCGCTTATTGCTCTGTCACAAGTTATGACGGTGAGCTGAGAAACAACGTCTTTGAGCAGTTCAAATGGGTGACGGTGGAAGAGCTTCGCACGATGGATATTTTGGAAGGAAACAAAGAGTTTGTGGGGAAGATGAGGAAGTTGTAGGTTGAAAGTTGGAGGCTAGAGTTTCGAGTTTTAGGTTTCTAGTGCCGCTTCTCAGAAATAACCTTGTATTGACCGCAGCCATCTACGGAGGAAGCGAGCACTAGTGCCCGTTCTCGAAGAGACTGTCGAAGATAGATCACAAGAATAC
>JBARRO010000234.1:0-15416 GCA_049644265.1 Bacteroidota bacterium | reverse complement strand
GCGGTCAACGCCTGTCGCGACTACGCCGAACGTCAGTATCTCATTTTTGTGAAAAATGGGATGTACACGGAAAAGCTCGTCATCCCCGCCTGGAAGACGCATATCACCATCGTCGGTGAGAACGTGGAGAGCGTGGTCATCACCTACAATGATTTTTCGGGAAAGCCGGACAGTTCCGGAAAAAAATTCAGTACATTCACTTCGCATACGTGCCTCGTCGCTGGCAATAACATCGAGTTTGACAACATCACGTTTGTAAATTCCGCCGGACAAGTGGGTCAGGCCGTCGCCCTCCACGTGGAAGGCGACCGGTGTGTGTTCCGGAACTGCAAGATTATCGGAAACCAGGACACGCTTTTTTCATCCGGCGAGAACAGCCGGCAATATTACGATCACTGTTACATCGAAGGCACGACCGATTTCATTTTCGGCGCCGCGACCGCGGTTTTTCAAAACTGTACGATCAAGAGTAAGAAGAACTCCTACGTTACCGCCGCCTCAACGCCGGCTTCGCACCAATACGGATACGTTTTTTTGAATTGCAGACTCATCGCGGACACGAATGCGACCAAGGTCTATCTGGGACGGCCCTGGCGGCTCTATGCGGCAACTGCGTTCATTAACTGCGACCTCGGCGCGCATATCCTGCCGGAAGGTTGGCACAATTGGAGCAAGCCGGAAGCGGAGAAAACGGCCCGGTACGCGGAATTCAAGAGCTATGGCCCAGGCGCTCATCCGGAAACACGAGTTCCCTGGTCGCGCCAGTTAACAGAAGATGAGGCGAAGCAGATGACGCCGCAAGATGTTCTCAAGGGATCTGATGACTGGCAGCCCGCATTGGAGTAGGTGAGTAGTGAAGTATGGAGTAGAAAGAGGTCCGTAGACCACTCGCCAATTAACCAATTAACTGCTCACCAATTATCCCCGTCTTTACTCATGCAATCTCTTCTCACCAACGATGTATAGCCTCGGTTACGACATCGGCAGCTCCTCCATCAAAGCCGTCCTTCTGAATCTTGAATCCGGATCGGTTGAGGGCAGCGCATTCTCCCCAAAAACCGAAATGCCCATCCTCGCCGTCCGGCCCGGGTGGGCTGAACAGGATCCCGCGATGTGGTGGGACCACCTGAAATCGGCAACGGCAGAAATCCTCACCAAGTCAAAAATCAAGAAGAGCGAGATCGGCTCCATCGGAATTTCTTACCAGATGCACGGACTTGTTGTTATCGACAAGGACCGGAAAGTCCTGCGTCCGTCGATCATCTGGTGCGACAGCAGGGCCGTGGAGATCGGCGACAAAGCGTTCGCTGCCATCGGTCCAAAAAAATGCCTCGGCATGCTCCTGAACTCTCCCGGAAATTTCACTGCCTCCAAGTTGCGCTGGGTGCGTGAGAATGAGCCGGATGTCTATAAGAAAATCGACAAGTTCTTTCTTCCGGGTGATTACATAGGACTACGACTCACAGGCGAGGCGGCAACGACAATCTCGGGGCTCTCGGAAGGAATCCTCTGGAATTTCAAGACCCACTCTGCCGCCGCCGACGTTCTTTCCCACTACGATATTGGTCCTGAACTGATCCCCAAGGTTGTTCCGACATTCGGTGATCAGGGTAAGCTGAGTAAGGTTGCTGCAACAGAGTTGGGACTGCCAAAGGGAATTCCCGTAACCTATCGGGCTGGCGACCAGCCGAACAACGCCCTGTCCCTGAACGTCATGGAACCCGGAGAAATCGCGTCAACAGCGGGAACGTCGGGTGTTGTCTACGGCGTCAGCGACTCGGCCACGTACGACCGCGAGTCGCGGGTCAATTCGTTTGCGCACGTGAATCACGAAGCAAAGAGGATGCGAATCGGAATCCTCCTCTGCATCAACGGAACGGGAATCGCCAACAGTTGGATTCGAAAGATGCTGGGGAAGCAGTCATCAGGATACGATCAGCTCAATCAGTTGGCCGCCTCGGTCCCGGTCGGCTCGGAGGGGGTCGTTTGCCTGCCGTTTGGAAATGGCGCAGAACGGATGCTCAAGAACCGCGACCTCGGCGCGCGTCTGTTGAATGTCCAGTTCAATACACATTCGCAAGCTCACGTTGCGCGGGCGGTCCAGGAAGGAATCGCGTGCGCGTTTACCTACGGGATGGACATCATGCGAACCATGGATGTGAAGCCTTCCGTGATTCGCGCCGGATTTGCCAACATGTTCCTGAGTCCCGTCTTCTGCGAATCTCTGGCAGAGATGGCTTCTGTTGCAATCGAGCTGTACAATACCGACGGAGCGCAGGGAGCGGCGCGAGGTGCTGCGTTCGGAGCGAAACTCGTCAGCTCACGCGAGGAGATGTTCAAAGGACTCCGGCGCGAGAAGGTCATCGAACCCGACGAGAAGCGAAAAGAACCTTACCGCGCCCTTCTCGGGAAGTGGACCGAAGAGCTGAAGAAAATCCACGAATCCTAGAATTCTGAGAAAAACTCCCGGAATCTTACCAGGGAGTTCTGAGAGATTCCGGGAGTTTCTCACTGAGGTTCCGGGAGCCTCGACGCGCTGATGCTATGAAAGGATACTCACATGAAGAAACCGTTGTTACTCTTCATCCCCATTGTTCTTTCCTGCTGTTTCACTTCCTGTAGTGAAATGAAAAAAGGGGCCCCAGTGATCGAAACCTCTGTATTTGGAAAACTGTCGGACGGCAGAGAAGTTCACAGATATGTCCTTAAGAATACCGCCGGATGCGAAGTCTCGCTTATCGAATTCGGCGCTGCCGTCACGTCGCTCGTCGTTCCCGATCGCAAAGGAACATTCGCAGACGTTGTTCTCGGCTACGACTCCCTCAGCGGCTATGTCGCAGACAAATCGTATTTTGGTGCAATCGTGGGTCGCTACGGAAACCGCATCGGGAAGGGTCGGTTCAAGCTTGATGGCAAGAGCTACCAGCTAACGGTGAACGACGGAGAGAATCACCTGCACGGAGGCAAGCTGGGATTCAACAAAGTCCTTTGGGATTCGAAGATCGTATCGAAAGGGCCGGAACCATCGATTGAATTCACGTACAAGAGTCCCGACGGAGAAGAGGGTTATCCCGGAACAGTGACTCTTTCAGTCACCTATACGCTCACCGAAAAGAACGAACTGCGGATTGACTACCGCGGCACCACAGACAAAACGACAATCCTTAACCCGACGCATCATTCGTATTTCAACCTTTCCGGCAATTTTGGAAACACAATTCTTGACCATGTTCTGACGATCGAGGCAGACTCGGTCACTCCGGTCGACAAAGGACTCATCACAACGGGGGGATATACCAGCGTTGACAAGACGCCGATGGATTTCCGCAACCCCACGCCGGTCGGATCAAGAATCAACGACAAATACGAGCAGCTCAGCTTTGGCAAAGGATATGACCACAACTGGGTTCTGCGGAACTACAATCACAAAGTGCGCAAAGTCGCCGAGCTCTATGAACCGACAAGCGGCCGCCTCATGGCCGTTTCCACGGACCAGCCAGGCCTCCAGTTCTATTCCGGGAACTTCCTCGACGGAACGACGATAGGAAAGCACGGTACGGCATATCAACACCGGACCGGCCTTTGCCTCGAAACCCAGTGCTATCCGGACTCGCCGAATAAGCCGCAATTTCCTTCCGTTGTTTTGAAGCCTGGCGAGGAATACCGGCAAACCACCGTTTACGCGTTCTCAACCAAATAAAGGAGGAATCACACGTGAGCGTTCTTCAATCTCTCGACTGGGTCGTGATTGCGGGATATTTCGGGTTAATCCTCGGGATTGTGTGGTGGTCGTCCAGGAAACAAAAGAAAACTTCGGATTCCTATTTTCTCGCGGGTAGAGAAATGGGCTGGTTCATTGTCGGAGCTTCCATTTTTGCCTCGAACATCGGCTCTGAACACCTCGTCGGCCTCGCTGCTTCGGGAACGACCGACGGAGTCGCCCTTGCACACTATGAGCTCCATGCATGGTGCTTGCTCGTGCTTGGCTGGGTCATGGTCCCGTTTTATATTCGTTCGAAGGTGTTTACCATGCCCGAGTTTCTTGAGCGTCGTTTTTCTCCCGCTTCCCGCACATTCCTCTCTGTCATCTCCCTTGTCGCTTATGTCCTCACGAAAATCGCGGTTGGGATTTTTGCAGGAGGCGTGGTTTTCTCCGTCCTCCTTCCGGAAATGAATTTCATGGGGATGGACAGCTTCTGGATAGGCTCACTCCTCGTGGTGGTCATAACGGGATTGTATACGATTATCGGAGGGATGAGCGCTGTGGCATACACCGAGGCAATCCAGACGTTGATCCTGATCGTCGGCTCGGCCCTCGTCACGGTGTTTGGTCTGAATGCTCTTGGCGGATGGTCCGAGCTGCGTGCGATCGTCCCTTCCGAAATGTTCAACTTGTGGAAACCACTCGTGCCGGTCGGCTTCGAGGGAACCTGGGCTCCGATTCGGACCTCGACATCCATGGCATGGTACTTCAACGACAACTATCCGTGGGTCGGAATGCTCTTCTGTGCACCCATTATCGGACTCTGGTACTGGTGCACAGATCAATACATTGTCCAGCGAACGTTGATCGCTTCGAATGAAACCGAAGCACGGCGTGGCTCCATTGCTGCAGCTTTTTTCAAACTCACTCCGGTCTTCATTTTCATTATTCCCGGGATCATCTGCTATGCCCTCGCCGTGTCCGGAAAAATTCCGGCGCTGCAACAGACGTTGATCGATGCCAACGGCCATGTCATTCGCGATCAGGCTCAAAAAGCGTTCCCCCTGATGGTGGCCTACGTTCTTCCGATTGGAGTTCGCGGCATTGTTGTCGCGGGCTTGCTTGCCGCGCTCATGAGTTCGCTTGCGGGTGCGTTCAATGCCTGTGCGACGCTTTTTACCATTGATTTCTACGCACGCCTTCGACCACAGACGTCGCAGGAGCGGCTCGTCTGGGTCGGTCGTGTGGCAACGGGTGTCATGGTGCTTATCGGAATTTTGTGGATTCCCGTTATCAAGGGAGGAAAGGGTCTTTACGATTATCTTCAAGGAATGCAGGCGTATCTTGCCCCTCCGATCTTTGTCGTGTTCTTTTTTGGCGTGTTCTGGAAACGGCTTAATGCCAAGGGATGCATGGCGGCGTTGATTACAGGATTTACTCTGGGCATTGTCCGACTTGTCATCGACACACCGGTAAAATTGGGAGAGGGATTCCATTACTCCGAAGGAACCTTCCTTTGGGTGATGAACAATATCTTCTTCCAATACTATAGTCTCCTGATCTTCCTTGTCTCTGCGACCGTCATGGTCGTCGTCAGTTATCTGACAGAGGCCCCACCGCTCGAGAGGCTCAGCGGGCTGACTTACGGAACCGTCACGGAAGAGCATAAGAAGACCTCGCGGGCAAGCTGGGATGCGCGTGATGTGATCGCGTCCGTGCTGGTTCTTTGCCTGATCCTGGCGGCGTATCTCTATTTTGTGGGATGATGGAACGGACGCCGCACAAGTTTGTGCTGGGTTTGGATTTCGGGACCAACTCTTGTCGATCCCTCCTTGTCGATGTTACGAACGGAGAAGAGATCTCAAGTTACGTCTTTCCTTATCCCTCAGGTAAGGAAGGAGTGATCGAGGATTCAGCCGACCCTCACCTCGCCCGACAAAATCCGGCCGATTATCTTCTGGGAATCGAAGTCTCCATCCGAGAGACTCTCGAGAAGGCAAGATCAGTCGACAAAAATTTCAATTCATCCAATGTCGTCGGGATCGGGGTTGACACCACGGGCAGCAGTCCGATGCCAGTTGACTCAGACGGCCAGCCTGTTTGCTCAAACCCTAAGTTCAAGAATAACCCTGCAGCCATGGTTTGGCTCTGGAAGGACCATTCTGGCTATGCCGAGGCTGCACAGATCACCGAAACTGCCGCAAGGATTCGCCCCCAATATCTGGCCAAAATTGGAGGAGTGTATTCATCCGAATGGTTTTGGAGCAAAATCCTTCACTGCAAGAATACGTCGCCCGACGTTTTTCAGGCAACAGACAGCTTTGTCGAGATTTGTGATTGGATCACCGCTGTTCTGACAGGAGAACTCTCTCTAGGAATGATCAAGCGTGGCGTTTGTGCAGCCGGCCATAAAGCCATGTTCAGCAAATCCTGGGGTGGACTTCCCGACGTGGAGTTCCTCGAAGCCTTGTCGCCGGGTCTCGGCTCTCTTCGGTCCCGCCTGTATGAAAACGCCTACACCGCGGGTGAGCGTGCTGGTCATCTGTCGACGGCCTGGGCGAAGAAGCTCGGTCTTTCCGAAAACGTGTCAATTTCCGTCGGGGCATTTGACGCTCACATGGGGGCTGTCGGGGCGGGAATTTCCAAAGGCACACTTGTGAAGATTCTCGGCACCAGTACGTGCGATATCATGATTTGGCCCAACAACCGTCCGCTGGAGGACATTCCCGGCGTTTGCGGGATCGTCGACGGCTCGGTAATGCAGGGCTATTACGGAATCGAGGCAGGACAATCAGCCGTCGGTGATATCTTTCAGTGGTTCGTGAACACGCTGACGCCTGATTCGTTCGGGAAAACCACGGAAGAGAAGTTCAGAAATCTCGAAGCGGCTGCCTCGAAACTCGTCCCCGGTGAAAGCGGGTTGCTCGCACTCGATTGGAACAATGGCAATCGGACAATTTTGGTCGACGTGCGGCTGAGCGGACTTCTGGTAGGACAGACACTGCAAACGACTCCGCCGGAAATCTACCGCGCCCTGGTCGAGGCGACTGCCTTTGGAGCTCTCGCAATCATCGACCGTATCGAAGACTACGGGGTGACCATCGAACAGGTTGTGAACTGCGGAGGGCTCGCGTCGAAGAGTCCCATGCTCATGCAAATCTATGCCGACATCACGGGCCGGCCGATGAAAGTCTCGCGCAGCGACCAGACTCCTGCTCTGGGTGCTTCGATGTTTGGTGCGGTTGCTGCGGGGAAAGGCGCGGGTGGGTACGATTCAATCGAAGCCGCGATGAAGGTCATGACAGGCACCGGCAAGGAGTATCATCCGGATGCCCGAAACCACGCGACCTACAAGAAACTCTACGGACTGTACAGACGGCTTTATGATGCATTCGGGACCAAAGAATGGTCGGGTGGAATGCATCGGGTGATGAAGGAACTCCTGACGATCCGCGATGAAGCTCGGAGGAAAAAGTAATGCTCGAGAAATTGAAAAGGACAGTGCTCGAAGCTAACCTGGAACTTGTGAAGAACGGACTGGTGACGATGACATGGGGAAATGTGAGCGGGATTGCGAGAAGCGAAGGATTGATAGTGATCAAACCGAGCGGAGTTGAATACAGGAAGATGACGGTCAAGGATATGGTGGTCGTGGATCTCGCGGGAGACGTCGTTGAGGGAAAACGACGACCCTCGTCCGATACGCCGACCCACGTCGAATTGTACAAGTCCTTCGAGTCGATCGGTGGTATCGCGCACTGTCACAGCGAGTGCGCGACGAGTTTTGCCCAGGCCGGGAAGGAACTTCCGTGTTTTGGCACGACTCACGCCGACGTGTTTCACGGAGGCGTTCCGGTGACCCGACTTCTGTCAAAGGATGAAGTCGAAGGACAATATGAACTCAACACAGCGAAAGTGATCCTCGAGCGGTTCAAAGACCTGGACCCGCTGGCGATCCCCGGAGTCCTGGTCACCGGACATGCGCCGTTCGCATGGGGAGTTGACCCGCTCGACGCGGTACACAACAGCGTAGTTCTCGAACGGGTCGCTTCTATGGCGCTTCGCTCACTCGCGCTCAATCCCTGGCTTTCCCCCCTCCCCAACTATATTGTAGAGAAGCATTACCAACGAAAACATGGTCCGAAGGCGTATTACGGACAGCCCAAGGACAAAAAGAAAAAGTCCTGACAGGACCCTATGAAGAACAGACAAACAATCGACTTCAATCGCTACGAACTCTGGTTTCTCACCGGGAGCCAACAGCTGTATGGCCCGAAAGCGCTCAGGCAAGTCGCAGAACATTCGAGGATCGTCGTCGAAGGATTATCAAAATCCCCCCATATTCCTTTGAAATTGGTCCTCAAACCGGTCCTTACAACTCCTGAGGCGATCACCGCAACCCTGCTCGAAGCGAGTTCATCGAAATCGTGTGCCGGAGTGGTGGCGTGGATGCACACATTCTCTCCGGCGAAAATGTGGATTGGGGGAATGAAGGTCCTCAACAAGCCGCTCCTTGACCTGCACACGCAGTTTGGCAGGGACATTCCGTGGGGTGAGATCGACATGGAGTTCATGAACGTAAACCAGACTGCTCACGGCGGCAGGGAGTTCGGATACATCACGGCGCGCATGAAGAAGCCGAGAAAAGTTGTAGTCGGTTTCTGGCAGGAGGAAGAGGTTCAGAAGAGGATCGGGATCTGGTCACGTGCGGCTGCGGCATGGGCTGATACACAGGGAATGAAGATCGTCCGGTTTGGGGACAACATGCGACAGGTGGCGGTGACGGAAGGGGATAAGGTGGAAGCCGAAATCCGATTTGGCTACTCCGTCAACGGTCACGGCGTCGGCGATCTTGTGGCTGTCATGAAGAATGTGTCGTCAAAAGAAATCGAAGCGTTGCTCGGTGAATATGATGAACGTTACAAGCTCGTTCCATCCCTCCAGAGCAAAGGAGAGAAGAGGCAGGCCCTTAGGGAAGCGGCACGGATCGAGGCAGGAATTCGGAAATTTCTCAAGGAAGGAAACTTCAAGGCATTCACCACGACGTTTGAAGATCTCCATGGTCTCGAACAACTGCCCGGTCTGTCCGTTCAGCGGCTCATGACGGAGGGATATGGGTTCGGTGCTGAAGGGGATTGGAAAACCGCCGCGTTGCTCCGTGCGATGAAAGTGATGTCCGCAGATCTGAAAGGCGGGACGTCATTCATGGAAGATTACACGTATCATATCAATCCTCGCGGAAAGGTGGTGCTCGGTGCGCATATGCTGGAGATTTGTGAGTCTCTGGCAGCGGGGAAGCCGTCTCTGGAAATCCATCCGCTTTCCATCGGAGGAAAGGCGGATCCGCCGCGGCTTGTGTTTAACGTTCCTCCGGGTCCTGCAATCAATGCCACCGTTGTCGACATGGGGAATCGGTTCCGGATGATCGTCAACGAGGTAGACACGGTTGCACCAAAACAGCCGTTGCCAAAACTTCCGGTTGCGCGCGCCCTCTGGGCTCCGAAACCGGATTTTGAAACTGCCGTTGCGGCGTGGATTCTCGCCGGCGGTGCTCACCACACGGTATTCAGCCAGGCACTCTCAACAGAGTATCTTGAGGACTATGCGGAGATGGCAGGCATCGAGCTCCTTGTGATCGACGGAAAGACGACCGTGCGGGATTTCAAGGATGTCCTTCGCTGGAACGAAGCATCATACCGTTCATGATGTCCGCGAATAGCGTGATTAAGGTCCTTCCGCACATCAAGGGACTGATCTTTGACTGCGACGGAACGCTGGTCGATTCCATGCCGCTGCATATGAAGGCATGGGAATATGCGATTACCAAGGCAGGAGCTGTTTGGAACTATGAGTTCTTCTATTCCAAGAAAGGGATGGAGTCGGAAGACATCGTTATCGCGTACAACAAGCAATTTGGCACAGCGCTGGAACCCCGTGACACCGTACGTGTCAAGCATGAGTTCTTTGAGCGTCACGGGTCTGAATTCAAGCCCATCGAACCTGTCATAGAAGTCGTTCATCGATTCAAAGGCATCCTGCCCATGGCCGTTGCTTCCGGTGGCAATCGGGAGAATGTTCATGCTGAGTTGAACGCCATTGGCGTCAACGGCCTCTTCAAAGCAATTGTCACGGCTGACGACAATGTCATACCAAAGCCGGATCCAGGGATTTTTCTCGAGGCAGCCGCAAGGATCGGCGTGCCCCAGAATCTGTGCCAGGTGTTCGAAGATGGAGACCTCGGACTGGAAGCCGCGCGGAAGGCGGGGATGGTCGCGACCGATATCCGGCTCTTTCTGGACCACCCGGTGTAAGATTCCAATTCCTGCGACCGTTCCACTTTAGCAACTAAATAGTACTTGACACTAAGGGAGGTTTTCCGTTATCTTTAGTTACCGGTAAAGTAAACGGATGCTTTAACAGGAATTTGCAGGAAACCGGTTTTACTGTCCAACTTTGTTTTCACTCCAACACCTATCCGATTCATGAACGCAATCCGTCAGTTCAACGCTCTTCTCATTCTGTTTTCCCTCGGGGCTGTTTCTACTCTTGGGCAAACGACTCCTTGCGATTCCGTTGGATGGAAAGACCTCGCCGCCATTCTCCAGCGCATCATCCCTCCAAAATTTCCCGACCGACAATTCAACATAACCGAATTTGGCGCAGTCGCCGACGGCAAGACTGAATGTACCTCTGCCATCGCTGAGGCGATCGATGAATGCACCCGCTCCGGAGGCGGAAGGGTCGTCGTCCCGGCCGGAACATTCCTGACTGGCGCTATACACCTCAAGAGCAACGTCAATCTCCACCTTCTCAAGGGCGCAACGCTGTTGTTCGATATCAACCCTGCAAAATTTCTTCCGGTTGTATTTACGCGATGGGAAGGCGTGGAATGCATGAACTATTCCCCCCTGATCTACGCCTTCGAACAACAGAATATCGCAGTGACAGGGGAGGGAGTTCTCGATGGTCGGGGAAGTGAATCAAACTGGTGGGCCTGGAAGAGCGGAAAGCCGAGCCAGAAGAACGACCGGGACGAGCTTCTCGCCATGGCGGAGCGTGGCGTTCCTCCGGACCAGCGGATCTTTGGCGACGGCCATTACCTGCGTCCGAACTTCTTCCAACCGTACCGATGCAAGAATGTCCTCTTGCAAGGCGTGACCTTCCGAAATTCCCCCATGTGGTTCATCCATCCGGTTCTATCAGAGAACATCACCGTCGAGAATGTCACCGTCGAAGGGTCCGGCCCGAACAACGACGGTTGCGACCCCGAGTCCTGCACTGACGTGTTGATCCGGGGATGCACGTTCAACACGGGCGACGATTGCATCGCGATCAAATCGGGAAGGAACACGGATGGCCGGCGAGTGAATGTTCCGACATCGAATATCGTCATCCAGCAGTGCATGATGAAGGATGGCCACGGTGGAGTGGTGATTGGGAGCGAAGTGTCGGGCGGTGTCAGGAATGTGTTTGCAGAAGACTGCACGATGGACAGTCCGCTTCTCGACCGCGCGCTCCGGTTCAAAACGAATTCCGTTCGCGGAGGGTTCATCGAGAATTTCTTTGCCCGAAGAATCAAAGTCGGCCAGGTCGCGGAAGCGGTCGTCAAGGTCGACTTCTATTATGAAGAGGGCGATGCCGGAAAATTCACGCCGACCATGAAGAACGTCCATGTGTCGGACCTATCCTGCGAACGGGGACAGTTTGCATTCTGGATAAAGGGATACGAGCGTTCTCCGGTCAGCTGTGTGGAGTTTGAAAACTGCACATTCCGGGGCATCAAGAAACCGAGCGTTCTGGAACACGTATCCCACGCGACCTTCCGCAACGTGACGATCAACGACAAACCAATCTTTGGCGACGAGCCGTGGTCTCAACGAATTGCGCGAAGCGTTCTCACCATGCATCCGGACTCGATCGTCTATGCGACAGAAGCGAAATCCAGAAAATGGAATTATGAACAGGGTCTGATGCTGGAAGCTCTCTGGCGCACGAGCGAACAAAGCGGCAACCAGCAGTACGAAACATACGCCCGCAGGAACCTGGATTACTACGTCGGGAACGACGGGAGCATCGACACCTACAAGCTGGAGGATTTCAACCTCGATAACATTGCACCCGGTCTGGCGTTGCTGCGTGCATATGCGGCAACGAAGGATGCGAAGTACAAGCGCGCCGCTGATACCCTGCGACATCAACTCGCCCTGCAGCCGCGGACCAAAGAGGGCGGTTTCTGGCACAAGAAAATTTATCCTTCTCAGATGTGGCTGGATGGCCTGTACATGGCGGAACCGTTTTATGTGCAGTATGCCCATGCGTTCGGGAGCCGTAAAGACTTTGACGACATCGCAAACCAGTTCATCTGGATTGAACAACACGCGCGCGACGCTGCAACCGGCTTGCTCTATCATGCCTGGGATGAAAGCAAACAACAGAAATGGGCCAATCCTGCGACCGGTAGCTCGCCGAATTTCTGGGCCAGGGCGATGGGCTGGTACGCAATGGCCCTCGTCGACGTACTCGACGATTTTCCCAAAGAACATCCCAAACGAGCCGAATTAGTTGGCATTTTTCAACGGCTTTCCAGAGCTCTCGCCGCATACCGGGATCCGGCGTCAGGACTGTTATACCAGGTCGTGGATCAGGGAAGAAGGCCGGGAAATTATCTCGAAGCCTCGGGCTCCGCCATGATGACGTATGCGTTTGCGAAAGGAACTCGCCAGGGACTTCTGGGCAGTAACTACTTTGCCCTTGCCGGGCAATCTTTCCAAGGAATAACGCGAAGACTCGTCAGTGTCGACGAGCGCGGACTCGTGAGTCTGCACGAAACCTGCTCTGGAGCGGGACTCGGAGGAAATCCGTACCGCGACGGGAGCTACGAATACTACATTAATGAGCCGCGGCGCACAAACGATTTCAAGGGCGTCGGCCCCTTTCTTCTTGCGGCCCTGGAGCTCGAAAAAGGCTTCGATCTCAAGAGCATAGGAAGGAACAAGGTCGTCGGCCTCGACTACTATTATAATTGTGAGTGGAAGAAGACCGATGCGGGGAAGGTGCAGTTCCATTATGTGTGGGAGGATACGACGAATTCCGGATTCTCCGAGCTCGGCGAGCTTATTCGAACCCTCGGTGCAACAACAACCGCTGTTTCCGCCGCCCCTAGACGCAAATTGTTGGACAAGGTCAGTGTGTACGTCATTGTCGATCCCGACACTCGAACCGAAACTGAATCCCCCCATTTCATTGAGAACCGCGAAGCCCGGGTGATTGCCGATTGGGTGAAGGCAGGCGGAGTGCTCGTCCTTCTGGCGAATGATTCCGCAAACTGTGAATTCCAGCATCTCAACGGACTTGCGGAGCGGTTCGGCATGCATTTCAACGGAGACAGTCGTCATCGTGTGGTCGGCAACAATTACGATCAGGGGAAGTTCGTTCAACTGCCCGCACACCCGATATTCGACGGGGTCGGCAAGATCTACCTCAAGGAAATCAGTTCACTTCGTCTTCAGTCTCCCGCAACAGCAATTCTGACGGAAAACGGAATGACCTTCATGGCGGTCTCGAAGCTGGGAAAAGGAACGGTGTTTGCCGTGGGGGATCCCTGGATCTACAACGAATATATCGGCACAAGAAGACTCCCGGCTGATTATGAAAACGGGAAAGCCGGGAGGAATCTTTTCGAATGGCTGCTCGGTGTTGCCGCGCCGAGAGTTCACTAAAACATTCAACTCAAAAAAGGACCATCCGGCACAAGCCGGAGAAATTTTCAGGAGCAGGTGAATATGAAACCCAATATTGTCAATGCTGTCATTCAGATTCGGGCTAAAGGTGGCCCGGACAATCCAATGCAGGCACTGCAAATCTCGGACGATGTGGCGATCAAGGTGTATCCAAATTCCGTCAGTAAGGCGGATGATCTGACGGTGTTTGTTGGAATGGAGGGGATGAGAAAGAACCTCTATCTCGCCGGGGCGGATGGGGAGGCAACTCTGTTTGGAGAATTTGATGGGAAGAATGTTCTCGTGGACCAGCTGGGCGGAGTATTGAAGCGATGCCCCATGAATCACGTCAACGCGAACAGAATCCGTCAGCATCTCGGATTCACGAGACCGACACTCCTGGGACTTGACAATTCGATTGGATGCGGCGACCGGCTCGGCCTGGCGAACGCCGGCCATCTGCGCGCCATTGCGAACAGCGGTTGGAAACCGATCCTGGCTCAGCAGTCTGTGCGGGAGTTGGAACGCACCAAGCGTGAAGCGGAAGATGTGATGGATGCTGCTACCTGGGCCGTCCTGCAGGAAGGATTTCAAGATGGATATGGAGCGGATGCCGATCATCTGAAAACGCCGGAGGATATCGACCGTTACGCCCGTGCGGGCTTCACGATGTTCACGCTCGATATCGGCGCATATGTCGTCAACGAGGCGGCAAGAATGCCAATGGAGCAGGTCACGGCAAAGTTTGCGGAATTGCCCTGGAAAGGCCTCAACGATACCCCCGCTGCGTTCCTCGACCGATACGCCGGCAAACGGTTTCAGTTTGAAGGAGGACTTGAGATTACACCCACAAAAGAAGAAGCTCTCCGGGGCGGAGTGAAGTACGGGGCGGGCATTGCTCAAACCTTGATGCTTGCAACCTATCTCGAATCTGCATGGGGAAAGCTCCCGCACGAAATCGAACTCTCAGTCGACGAAACGGATTCCCCCACATCTCCCATCGAACACCTGATCATTGCGAATGAATTGAAGCGGCTTGGTGTCAAGCTCGTGAGCCTCGCGCCGCGATTTCTTGGGGACTTCGAGAAAGGGATTGAATACAAGGGCGACCTGACAGTGTTCAAGAACGATTACCTCAAACACGTGAGAATCGCAAAGAAACTTGGCCCTTACAAGATCAGCATTCATTCTGGAAGTGATAAGTTCGATATATACAGGGCAATCGGATCTCTGGCCGCGGGACCGGTTCACGTGAAAACGGCCGGCACCAGCTGGCTCGAGGCGCTCCGAACTGTCGTGGCGTCCGACCCCGGTCTGTTCCGCGAAATCCTCGATTGCGCGCGGGCAAACTACGACAACGACCGGAAGTCCTACCACGTGACCGCCGATGTGGCAAGGCTCAAAGCTACCAGCGCGTATCGTGACGGAGAGTTGCTGCAGCTCCTTTCGGACGACAACGCCCGGCAGATTCTGCACGTGACCTTTGGCACGATCCTTTCAAAGAAAGGTTCGGGCGACACATATCAATTCAAGGAACGGATTCTCGATTGTCTTAAAAATCACGAAGAGATTCATTATGGATATCTCCGCACGCATTTCCGGCGTCACCTGGATCCGTTGAGCAGTCTGGTGAACCCGTCGAAGAAATCCGGATCTTCCCATCGCGTCACAGAAGTCATAGCATAAGGAAAGGGACCCTCAGGAGACATGAAACGGGGAATTCAGGTCACGCTCAGTGACATTGCCAAGAAAGTCGGAGTCTCAAAGGTGACCGTCTCCAAAGCGCTTCGCGGGCATCCTGATATTTCCCTCGAAACGGCGAAGGCGATCCGAAAAGTTGCACAAAATCTGGGGTATCTTCCCAACTTCTGGGCGAGGAATCTCTCCTCGCGGCGCTCGAATACGATCGGGGTGATCGTTCCCAAGATTGCCCACTTCTTCTTCTCGTCGGTCATCGAAGCCATTTACGACGCGGCCTTTGAACAGAACTATGA